>PMCR01000499.1:0-327 GCA_003155465.1 Myxococcales bacterium
CTACAACGCCTACCTGGTCAAGGGCCGCGACAAGGTGGCCCTGCTTGACACCGTGGACCGCGCCTTCGCCGACGAGTTGCTGGCCAACCTGGCGGCAGCGGGGGTGAGCAAGCTTGACTACGTGGTCTCCCAGCACGCCGAGCAAGACCATTCAGGCAGTTTGCCGGCTGTCTTGGCGCGCTTCCCAGAGGCCAAGGTGGTGACCAACCAGAAGTGCGCCGAGCTGCTCAAGATGCACGTGCACCTGCCGGCTGAGGCAGTCACCCTGATCAAGGATGGCGACGCACTGGATCTGGGCGGCCGCACCCTGCAGTTCATCTTTGCCCC
>PMCR01000499.1:387-2648 GCA_003155465.1 Myxococcales bacterium
TGATCGCGCCCAGCCACGGCCCGGTGTACCGCCGGCCGCAGTTCATCCTGGACGCGCACAAGGACTGGATCGCGGACAAGCCCAAAAACCACGCCGTGGTGGCCTATGTGTCCATGCATGGCAGCACCAAGATCATGGCCGACCGCTTGGTGGATCGTCTGATCGACCGAGGCGTGGCCGTCACGCGCATCAATCTGCCCCACATGGATCTTGGGCAAATGGCCATGGCTTTGGTCGACGCGGCCACCATTGTCATCGGAACGTCGACAGTGCTCGCCGGCCCGCACCCTGCTGCCGCGTCCGCCGCCTACGTGGCCAACATGCTGCGCCCCAAGGCGCGCTTCGCCACGGTGATCGGTTCGCTCGGTTGGGGCGGCAAGACCGTGGAGACGCTCAAAGGATTGCTCGGCAACCTGAAGGTTGAATTCCTGGAACCCGTGGAAATCAAGGGATTGCCCACCGAGGCGGATCTGCTGGCAATCGACAAGCTGGCGGCAACGATTCAGGAAAAGCACGCGTCGCTGTAGGGGCGACCTGCGGTCGCCCGTGTGCGAAATCACCCGTGTGGGCAATCCGCCACACGATCCGCCACTCTCGAAGCGCCGCAAGTCGACCGGCGCTATACTTCAGACCGACCGTTCTGAGCCAGACGGGCCAAACACAATTGATATTTCCGGGACGTCTCGCTCCTGCTGTTTGAACGTGAGAGATCCCCCGATGGCGCGAACTCCTATGATCGCGCCGAGGATCGGTCTAGGCCGTAGCTGCCAGCGGGCAAAATCCGCGTCAACGGTGCAGCCACGGTCGCGATCCTGTCCGCACGGTCTGCGTCCATCAATTGCGGACATTTTGAGGTGGTCTACGTAAGCCACTATATGCGCTGAATTGACATGCCAACCATATCTGTCCATACTTACCGGACATGCACCCTGGTCCTTTGCAGCCGCTGGATTTGCTGGTCGCGCTCAAGCTGGCAACGCGGCCTGCGCAGCAGAGCATTCGTGCACTGGCCAGCGCTCTCGGGGTGCCCAAGAGCTCGGTTGGGGTTTCAGTCGCGCATCTGAAGGCTTGGCAACTCGCAACGTTCGAGGACGGGCAGTGGAGGATCAACCGTGTGCGGTTCCACGACCTGCTCGAGCACGGCATCAGATGGCTTGCTCCCGCAGACGTGGGGCGTTGGGTGCTGGGCCTGCCGACCGCTCATGCTGCCAGCGTTCTTGCTTCAAAGCTTCCAGGGGACTCCGATCCATTGGTCATGCCGCTCGATGAAGGCCCTACACGTGGCAGGGCAGTCACCCCGCTGCACCCGGCTGCCGGGCTGGCCGCCAGCAAAGATCCGAAGCTTCGCGATCTTCTGGCGTTGGTCGACGCCATACGCATCGGGACGGCTCGCGAACGCGGAGTGGCAGCCTCTGAACTGCGATCTCGGATATGAGAGGCGCGGCGCAAATTGGCGCAATCCGAAGCGCCGCCCAGGTACTCGGCGATGTACGCGCGCAGTTGGTGTTTCTGGGCGGCTGCGTCTTGGGGCTCTACGCGCGCCCGCGTGGGACCGGCCTTCGGACAACCGACGACGTAGACTGCATGTCCACCGTTGTTCCCTGGGTCCGACAGGAGCGGCTGCTGGCCGATCTCTGTTCGAGGCGAATTCTGGTCCCGGACATGGAACGGCAGTACCGGTACAGCGTCGCGGAAACCGGACTGGTCATTGACGTTCTCTCACCGGACGGCATGAACATCGGCGGCGGCGACGCGTGGCTGCGAGCTGCGGCCGACCACGCGGCGGAGTTTGACGTGGGTGGCGGCGAGACGATCCGGGCCGTCACACCTCCGTACTTCCTTGCCCTGAAACTCTCGGCGTTCATCGACCGTGGTGCCGACGTGCTTTCGTCCAAGGACATGGAGGACATCGTGTTCCTAGCCGTCGAGGTGGACGGCCTTGTTGCTCAGGTCGAGTCCGCAGGGATAGGCGACGACGTGCGACGCCTCTGGCACAAAGCGCTCGCGAAACATCAGCTCGACGAGCGGGATCTGCCTGACCTCGTTGACGCCCACCTTGGGGCGGAGGACCGCATCTGCCGCGACGAGGTTGTCGAAGTCCTGCGGATATTGGTCGGTTCGACTCAATAGCGCCTGGCCAAGCCAGCGGAGCGCTTCGTCCGCGTGCTTCTCTTTACTCAAAGATCACCTTTCCCTCGGCCAGCGCGCGGCGGAGAAAGGGGCGGTCGCGCAGGGCTTCCATCTCAGCCTCACGGTAGACA
>PMCR01000532.1 GCA_003155465.1 Myxococcales bacterium
CTGGATTTCTACTCTGTCAACTGCTCTAGTTTCGGGATGCTCCACTCCTACAGTACCGTGATCGGGACCGAAAAGAGCATGTGGGTCCCCTTCAGCGGCTATGAGGACGCCGACATATAGGCGCCCACCTGGAGCAAGATCCTGGCCCTATTGGGGCCGCCCAGCAGCTCAACAACGTGTGGCTGCAACGCCAGAGACACGAAGCACGAGCCATTTTCCACGACCTGAGATGCCATCGGCACCAAGAACCCTCGCAAAGGATACTCCATGAAGAAGCTCATCATAGGTGCGTTACTAGTAGCTCTCTGTTGCGCTCCGTCCATCGCGCAGGCGGAAATGCCCCGCGCGCCTTCGGCGGCCGCCGCCCAGGCACCGGGCGGGCGGCCCGCCGCATCCGCGCCGGTCGATGACTCTCCGGGCGGCACGCGTGACTACGCCGCGCGGGAGGCGGCCGCTCTCCAGCTCGGCCAGTTCGAGGGCGGCAGCGGGGGAATCTACATCGGGACCGGCGCGCTCGTCGTGGCCCTGATCGTGGTGCTCGTCATTGTCCTGATCCGCTAATCTCCAGTGCGCGCCCACACCGCCAGACCACGCATCGCGAGCCCCGAGCGCCTCGCGCTTCTCGGCTGCCTTCTGGCGACCGGCTGCTATCTGGGCTCGGCCAGGAACGCCACGCTGGCCGACCTGACGGGCGAGGAGGGCTGGGAGTTGGTCGAGGGCGTGGCCACGGTCCGCCAGAGCGGCAACGAGGACTGCGGTGCCGCGGCCTTGGCAATGGTCCTCGGCTATTGGCGCGTTCCGGTCACGCGTGACGGTATCACAGCCGCCAACCCGCCAGCGCCCGAGCGGGGCATCAAGGCAGCGGCCCTGCGCGATTTCACCCGACGACAGGGCCTGCAGGCTTTCGTCATCCCGGGCCAGCTCGCCGACCTCGATCGCGAGATCCATCAGCACCATCCAGTGTTGGTTGGCTTGATGAAACGCTACGGCCGGAGCTCGTACTCCCACTACGAGGTGGTCATAGGCGTCAACCGCCCAAAGCAGCGCGTCCTCACTATCGATCCGGCTCGCGGTCTACGGGTGAACAGCCGCGAGGGTTTCGCCACCGAGTGGGCCGCCGCCGGTCAGGTCACGCTGGTCGTCTTCCCCCAAGCTCCCGCCCCACAGGTCGGTCCGAAATAGCGCCGGGGGCGCTCGGATTGGTAACCAGGGTACCGGGTGAGAGATTCCACTGCTTCATTTGGGGCAGGTCGCTCGCCCTGGGAAGGTTGGCCGAGAATCCAGTTCGTCGGCGCTCTAGGTCGGCCGTCTCCCTTCCTCGAATTGGGAGAGGCGGCATTTCATCTTGATTGAACAAGCCAGGCCTGCGGGACCATCTGCGATGCAAGTGCCTGAACTTACTTGCGTCTCATCGGTGGCCCGAAAACTGCTGTAGCCGCTTGCCGAGATGTCGGGCCCCTCAACCGTGGGGGCCAGGAAAGCTCTTTGGCGGAGCCGATCTCCGCCAGGACCAACCTACCCGGAGACAAAAATGACTCAAAGATTCACACTACTGGGCTCAGCGAAGGCCGCCATCGCAAGCGTGGTATTGCTGCTGGTCGCCCCATTCGTCCAGGCATCCGAGGCCGAGACCTCGGGCGCCAACCCCAGGCCAGCGCAGATCGGTGATTTCGCCTTGAAGGTCGAACCCGGGGTGGCGATCCCCCTGACTGACCCGCAGTCGCAGGTCTTCAAGGTCGGCGGGGGACAAACCATCAAGGCCCTCTGGATGGTGAATGAGTACATAGACGTCGGGCCCAGCGTGAGCTTCATGGCTCTGCCCACCGAGACATCGCTGGGCGATTTCGGGACAGCGTGGGCCTTCGGCGGAGGTCTGCGGCTCAGGCGTCCACACGATGTTCCTGCCCGGCACGCGTTCTACGCCAGCTCGCCGTGGGTGGACGCTGACGCGCTCTACGTCCGCACTGGCGGACTCAACCGCGCTGGCTTCGCGGTTGCCGCTGGGCTTTCGGTACCCATCGGAGAGGCGCGTGCCTTCTGGATCGGACCCTTCGTGCGCTACCTGCACATCATGCAGCAGCCCGAACGGACCGGCTTCGACAACCACGACGCCAAGATCTTGAGTTTGGGCGTCAGCCTTGAAGTGGGCACCGGTATCCAACGCGAACGCGAGGCCGTCGCCGCGGCAGAGGTCCGCACCATCAACAAGGAGACCTTCCTCTGCCCCGACCGTGATAACGATGGGGTCCCCGACAGTGTGGACCGCTGCCCTGACGTGGCGGGTCCGATGGACAACTGGGGCTGCCCTGCGTACAAGAAGCTCGTCGTCAAGCGGGACAAGCTCGAGCTGAAGGAGAGGATCTACTTCGCCTGGGACCAGGCAGTTCTCCAAGACGTGTCGTTCCCTGTGCTCGACGAAGTTGTGCAGGCACTGAAAGACAACAAGGGTTTCCGCGTGCAGGTCGAGGGGCATACCTCGTCCGAGGGAAGCGATGACCACAACCAGACGCTTTCCGAGAAACGGGCGGCGGCGGTGCTCGACTACCTCGAAGCGCACGGCATCGGGAAAGAGCGCCTGGTCTCAACCGGCTTCGCCTCTTCGGTTCCAGTCGACACCAATGCCACCATCGCCGGTCGTGAGAACAACCGACGCGTAGAGTTCGTTGTCCACTTCATCATCCTCAATGACGGGAGCAAGTAACATGAAGACACTCAAAGGTACTGCGCTGTTCCTGCTGTTGTTCCTGCTGCCCGCGTGCGGACAGCGTCTGGTGGAGTTCCCCAAATCCGGCACGACGGACGCGAGAAGCACCGATGCGAGAGCCACCGAGGCCGGGAAACCCGACGTGCGGAATCCTGAAGTGGGGAACCCCGACGTGGGGAACCTCGACGCGGGGAACCCCGACGTGGGGAATGCCGACGTGGCGAACCCCGAGGTCGGGAACATCGATGCGAGAACCCCCGATGCGAGAACCATCGACGCCGGTAACCCCGACGCCGCGAACAGCGACGCGAAGGACATCGAGGCCGGCAACCCCGACGCCGCGAACAGCGACGCGAAGGACATCGAGGCCGGCAACCCCGACACCGCGAACAGCGACGCGAAAAACATCGAGGCCGGCAACCCCGACACCGCAAACAGCGACACAGGCAACCCCGAGGTCAGGAACATTGACGGCGCGAGCATCGAGGCCGGGAACCCCGATCCCGGGCATTCCGACGCCGGTAGCCCCGACGTGAGGAGCATCGACGCCGCGAATATCGACGCCCCGAACCTTGACGCCGCAGATGCCGAAGCCGCAAACCCCGACGCCGAAGATAGCGACGCCGCGAACAGCGACGCGGGACCGGTCATCGTGATAAACCTTGGATTGGCCACCCCGTTTGCGATTGCGGCGACAGCGGGAGTCACCAACACCATTACCGCGCCACTCACCCGAATTAATGGCGACGTGGTGCTGGACCCAAATCAGACGTGCAACGCCGTGACGGTTGACAACGCGGGGGGCTTTGGCCTTTGCGGAGGCATGCCTCCGATAATCAACGGGACGGTAATCACCAACCTGTATCCAGACACAACCAGGTCAACCGCGATCAGGGCCGCTTTGAATGCGGCGTTTCTCACCATCACTCCTTTGGCCGGCCCCCCAGCCGTCGGTACCTTGGGAGGGGGCACCCCTATTGCAGCTCCCACTACCTTGGGAGACGTGGCAGGGAACCCACCCGTGCTCGGGGACAACTGGTTCACTCCCGGCGTCTATACATCCGGCACTTCGATCCTGATAACCGGGGATGTCACGCTTGACGGGCAGGGCGACCCGAATGCCGTCTTCATCTTCCAGTCGGGGAGTTCGCTGACTACGGCAGACGGCGCCGCCAGCCCCGGGGCACACACCCGCATCCTTCTAAGCCACGGCACCAAGGCCTCCAACGTCTGGTGGCAGGTGGCCAGCTCAGCGACGCTTGGATCGTACTCTGAGTTCCGCGGCAACATACTGGCTGCTTACGATATCACGCTGAAGACCGGCGCAACGGCCTGTGGCAGGTCGATGGCAGGGGCGTGGGTAGGCGGTTCCGGCGCGTTCGTATTCGACTCTAACGTCGTCTCGGTGCCGGGCAATGGTTGCCCATTGTAAGTTCTCTACAATGCCGACTGATCAAGCCCATCCGGCGCAAAGCATGCGCGGAAGCGAATCCGCGATCCGCTCCCACCGCGGCGAGGACCACACCGTCATCGGCGCGGGTTCCGGAGCGTCCGCGCGCGCCGGGGGTCTGATTCCCTCGAATTGAATGAGGCGGTACCTCATTTCGATAGAATTGTCCGGCCCCTCGCATCTGTCTGCGATGCAAGTGCTTGAAGTCACTTGCATCGCACAGCTGGCCTGAAAGCTGCTGTATGCGTGTGCGCGGATGGGGGCAAGCCGCCTTCGCGGCAGGTTCCGAGACGCAACAATGCGCCAAGGCAAGAAGGAAAGTGACCCATGAAGAGCCAGGTTAACAAGACTGCACAGTTCGGGGAATTTGTCGTGGCCGCATTCGATGGGGCGGCCCAGTACAGCAGGGATCCGCTGGAGGTATCACGTCTGGCGGCCGGGGCGGTATCGCTGATGCTGCGACACACGCAGAGGGAATCGATTTCACTGTGGCGGCAGCAACACGCACCAGGACAGCAAGCACATGTCAATCGGCATAACTGACTGAAGGGAGGACTTCATGGAAGGCACGGAAGGGCACGTAGGGAGAATGGAAACGCAACTGAAGCAATGGGGAGCGAGGCTCGACGAGATCGTGGCGAAAGTCGAGAAGGCCGGCACGGCAGTCAAGGCGGACCATCGCAAGCGCGTTGATGACCTGAAAGCGAAGTACCAGGCCGCACAGTCGAGGCTCGCCGAAGTCAAGGCCGCGGGCGGCGAAAAGTGGGAGACCCTGAAGACTGGCGTAGAGAGCGCATGGAGCGAGCTCGAAGCCGCCTTCAAGAAGCTGAAGAACTAGCAGGCGTTCAGTGAAACGGGCATCCAAGCACAAGAAGGAGGATTCGATGAGACACATATTCAAGATCACAACCATGGTGTTCGCCATTGCCGGTGCGACCACTGCAATCGGCGCGGGTTGCGCCAGCGCCCCGCCACTCCGCACAGAGGCGTCCAGCTCGGGGATTCGGGCAGCCGAGGAGGTTGGGGCGGCCAAGGTACCGCAAGCCTCGCTGCATCTGCAGCTGGCGAAAGAGGAGCTGGAAAATGCCAAGGGACTGGCCGCGAAGGACCAGAAGGGAATGGCTGTGTCGATGTTGTCGCGGGCCGAAGCCGACGCCGAGCTGGCGGTTGCGCTCTCCCGCGAAGACGCCGAAAAGGCAGAGGCCAAAGGCGCAGTGGACCGTGTGCGCCAACTGCGGCTAGAGAACAAGTGAATCGTGGAATTGCAGAAACCGTGAAGTGAAAGGAAACTCACATGAAAACCAGTAGTCTCTTGATCGCCGTCATCTGCGCCGGAGCTCTCAGCGCCTGCGCGACCACCGCCCCGACGGAACTTGTCAACGCCCGGGAATCTTACCGGCGCGCAAGCACGGGGCGTGCGGCCCAGGCCGCGCCGGCGGAGTTGCACGTAGCAAACCAGGCGCTCGCCGAGGCGGAGCAATCCTTCCAAAACGATCCCGATTCGTATCGCACGCGAGACCTCGCCTATGTCGCCGAGCGCAAGGCACAGCTAGCTGAAGCGACTGCCTCTATCAATATCGAGCAGAAGAGCCAGGCGCAAGCGAAGAACGATTTCCAAGTCACACAGGGCAAGGCTGTTGCGAAGGCGAAGCAGGACCTGAGCCAGACGCGCAAAGCGCTGGCGGATTCGCAGCTCAGCGGCGAAGCGACGGCAGAGCGGCTTGCCGCCGAGCAAGAGGCGCGGACTGCTGCCGAGAAGCGAGCGGCTGACGCCCAGGCGGCGCTAGCCAAGCTGGCCGCAGTCAAAGAGGAGCCCCGCGGAATGGTCATCACGCTCTCCGGGAGCGTGCTGTTCGCATCCAACCGGGCGGTCTTGTTGCCCGAGGCGAGAACGCGACTCGACCAGGTGGCCGAGGTGCTGCTCACCACCCGCGAGCGACACCTCACAGTTGAGGGACATACCGACTCCCAGGGTTCCGTGAATTTCAACCTGGACCTGTCGCAGCGCCGGGCAGACGCGGTGCGCAGCTATCTGGTTGAGCGAGGCTACCAAGGCGACCTGATCCAGGCCCACGGGCTTGGGAAGGGGAACCCAATCGCTAACAACTCCAGCGCCGAGGGTCGCGCCAACAACCGCCGGGTCGAGATTGTCATCGCACCCGAGCCGCACGCATCCAACCCATAGAGCGAGGCTGGACAAGCTTTAGCCTGATATGGTTGCGGACTGACGGGGCGGCCTGATAGGTATGGTGAAGGGCCGTGCACCACTTGATGCCTTTCGCCCTGGTAGCGTTCCCGTCGCTCATCGTGATCATCAACCCGGTGATGGTCACCTCGGTCTTCATCACCCTCACGTCCAACGCCACGCCGCAGGCAAAGCGGACGATCATCAGGAAGACGACCATCATCGCCTTCCTTGTTCTCCTCGTCTTCGCCATCTCCGGGACGCTCATCTTCAAGTTCTTTTCGATTACCATCGGCGCTTTCCAGATCGCCGGGGGCATCGTCCTTTTTTCCGTCGCGATGGGGATGCTTCATGCCACCGCCTCGCGCACGCGACAAACACCCGAAGAAATGGACGAAGCGATGAGCCGCGAGGACATCGCCGTGGTGCCCCTGGCGATCCCGATGGTTTCTGGGCCGGGCGCCATCACCACAGTCATCGTCCTCTCCGGTGAAGCTCGCGCCATCCCCAACATGGCCATCCTGTTCCTGGCGATCGTGGTGGCCATGGTCATCGTCTTTCTAATGCTGCGCAACGCCGCCCGGATCCAAAAGTACCTGGGGCCGTCCGGGCTCAACATCGCGACACGGCTGATGGGCCTGGTCCTCGCCGCCGTCGCAGTCCAGTTCGTCATCCGTGGTGTGGAGAGCGTCCTGCCTGAGCTCGCCGCAGTGATACGTGCCGCGCCGAAATTGTAGGCACGTGGCCCAGACCGCGAAAATGCTGTCTGCCCAACCATCGTTTTGATGAAGTCGACCGCGCGGCGGTCGTTCAACCTCCTGTCAACGACAGGAAAGCGTCAATGGCCCGCAACGTGCACCCCGCAGGAGTGGAGGTGTCTCATGAAGGATTTCGGCCTCCTGACCGTGGGCAACACAAGTGACCTGCTGCCGATCGAGGCGGCCGGCTGCGAAGCTGGAGCTTTGTCCGCAAGAGCGGGAGGAGAAGTGGGACGGTGATCACGCTACGCAGATCCAAGGAGCGCCACCACGACCGACGCCGCAAGCAGGAAGGTTGGCTCACCTTCTGGCCACAGGACTTGGCGGACCCACTTGCCGGAGGTTTTGCAACCATGGAGACCCTCAACGAGGACCGTCTTCCACCGGGCGCAGGCTTACCGCGCCACCCGCATCACGACGTCGAGATCGTCACCTACGCGCGCGCGGGCGCGCTTGCGTACGAGGATTCGATGGGTTGCTCGGGTGTCGTCCAGGCAGGCGAATTCCAGCGTATGACCGCCGGACGCGGCATCCGCCACAACGAGATGAATCTGTCGCGAACCGACGGCGTCCACGTCTTCCAGATCGGACTGCGTTCCCGGCAAGTCGGGCTCGAACCAGGCTATGAGCAGAAACGCTTCAGCGCGGCGGAGCGCCGGGGCGGGCTATGCGTTGTCGCTTCGCCCGACGCTCGCAGAGGATCGTTGCGCATCCACCAGGACGCACTGGTGTACTCGGCCATGCTCGAATCCGGGCAGCACCTGGTCCATGAACTCTCGCAGGGACGGAGGGCGTGGCTTCACGTTGTAGAGGGAGAGGTCACCCTCGACGACGTCGTCCTGACCACGGGTGATGGTGCTGGTTTCACGGCCGAGCGCGCGGTTTCGCTCACGGCGCGGGAAGAGAGCGAGATTCTGCTTCTTGACCTGGGCGTGGAGCTGCTGGGGGCATCCAAGGATGGACCTGTCTCATGAACAGCAACCCGTAGCCAATCCACCCGTGCGGTGGGTGAGAAGAACATCGTGAATCCGAACGCTACCCACCCCCTTGCGAGGGCGGCTCGTCCTCTGATGCTCTTTCCAACGCCTCGAGCATCGCATGTGGGTCGACCGCCTCTTGCATGGCGTCGGCTTCGCGATCGATCCGATCTCGTACCATGGGCAGATCGCGGCGGAGTTCTTCGACCAGCGCGATCAGCTTGGCCACCTTGTGCTCGGCCAGCAGATTCACCTGCAAGTCGAGGTGTGATCGCTCTTCGGCGTTCCGCGTCTGGCGATTCGCGGTGATGAGGACCAGTGTCGTCATCAGGAGAGCGGACAGCGCGACCGTCCCCTGCAGCCAAAAGAAGGGCGGCGGGTCGATTCTCTGCCAACCAAATAACTTGGGTGTCACCATGTTGAAAGCCACCCATCCGACGACGAATGACAGGGTCACATACACGGTGCGCGGCCGTCCCAGCGCCGCGGTGAGCACCTCCATCATCCGCTGGTGTCTATCCAGCCGTTGTTCGGCGCGTGCGCGGATTGACGCAACTGATTCGACGTCTTGTAACACCTGTGACCCCTTCCTGTGCCACTACCTTCTGCCGTCCCGCCAGCGCAGTTGCAATGCAAGAGTCTTCGAATTGATCGACAGGGTAGGTCATCTTGATTGATCCGGCCAGTCGTTGGAGCGGTCCGCGATGTAACTAGCTGAACTTGCTTGAGTTCGAATAGCGGCTCGAAATCTGCTGTGGATGCGTGTGGATAGCCAGAACAGGTGCGGCGGATTCCGAACGCACCACGCAAGAAAGGGCAACCCATCAAATTCGCATTTCCCGCAGCAACGTTGCCAACAAGGCGCTCCAGAAAGAGGGCGAAGACAACGAACGCGCGGGCCAGGTTGAGGGGACAGTAGAGGATATCAAGCACGCCGCGACGGTGGCGGTGAAGGATGCGAAGCATGCGCTCAAGGAGTTTTCGAGGTAGCAGCCCGAGCTTCATCACATCGATGGATCCCGGCGGCGCGTTCGTGCAGACGATGCGCGCCACGATTGGCAACGAGGCTCACGCGAACGGCTCTTGAGAGCCAAAGGGGAGTTCCAGAGAAATACGATTATCCGGGATGAGACTACCCTGGGGCCGTCTTGGGAGGCATTCTTCCGGTTGCGACATGGCGGATTCGACCAACCCGACCGCGGCCCCTCAGCCGCCCGCAAATCGGGGCGCAGCCGCGCTCATTCTCGGTGCGATCGGGGTCGTCTTCGGCGACATCGGCACCAGCCCGCTGTACACCCTGCAGGAATGCCTGCATTCCCGGCACGGGGTACTGCCGAGCCCGGAGAACGTCTTGGGCGTCGTGTCGCTGATTGTCTGGTCGGTCACGATGGTGGTCACGGTCAAGTACCTCGGCTTCATGATGCGCGCCGATAACAAGGGAGAGGGAGGCATCATGGCGCTCTTGGCGCTGGCGCTGCCCAAGGCCCGCCGTCCCCGCGTGGGGCGCATCGGGTGGGTCGCCACGCTCGCCGTGCTGGGCGCTGCCTTGCTGTATGGCGACGGGATCATCACGCCGGCCATCTCAGTACTCTCGGCCGTGGAGGGGCTCGAGGTCGCGACTGACACGCTTCGGCCCTATATCGTTCCCCTGACTGTCGCCATCCTGATCGCACTGTTCGTCGTACAGCCGCGCGGCACCGGAAAGATTGGCAAGCTCTTTGGCCCGATCATGGTCACTTGGTTCGTGACCATCGGCGCCCTTGGCCTCTATCACGTCGTCCGGCAGCCCGCCATCCTCGGCGCCCTCTCGCCCCATCACGGGGTGCGCTTTTTCGCGGAGAACGGGGCCTCCGGGTTCCGCGTGCTCGGCGGCGTGGTGCTGGCGGTCACCGGAGGCGAGGCGCTGTACGCGGACATGGGGCACTTCGGCCGCAAACCCATCCGCAAAGCGTGGCTGGGTCTAATCTACCCCGCGCTCCTGCTGTGCTATCTGGGGCAAGGTGCAGCGCTACTCACCGACCCGAGTGGCTCGGCTCGGCCGTTCTATGCGCTCATTCCCCGTGGTCCGTGGATCTATCCGGCCGTCATCCTGGCCAGCGCGGCCACTGTCATCGCCTCGCAGGCACTCATTTCGGGGGTCTTCTCGATCACCCATCAGGCCATCCAGCTCGGCTATTTTCCTGAGGTGGCGGTCAGACACACCAGCGGGCAAGCGGAGGGTCAGACCTACGTGCCGCTGCTCAACTGGGGTCTGGCCTTGGCCTGCGTTGCACTGGTGGTGATCTTCCGGCAATCGTCCGGTCTCGCCGCCGCCTACGGGCTGGCGGTCAGCGGAACCATGGCCATCACCTCGATCGTCTACTACATGGTCGTCCGCCATGCTTGGGGCTGGTCGCGTCCGCGTTCTCTGGGCGTGCTTCTGCTGTTCCTATCGTTCGACATCCCATTCGTACTGGCCAATGGCATCAAATTCTTCGATGGTGGCTACCTCCCCTGCTTGGTGGGCGCAGCCTTCGCGTGTGTGATGCTTACGTGGAACATTGGGCGGAGCTACCTGGCCGATGCGGTAGGCAAGGAGTCGGGTCCCGTGGACGTGTTCCTCAACCACCTCGGCTCCGAGATTCGCGCGCGAATCCCTGGCACGGCGGTCGTGCTGTCCGCCAACGCGACCGGTGTACCGCCGGCGCTTTCGCGCTTGGTGCAGCGGTTTCACGTGGTTCACCAACACGTCGTACTCCTGACCGTTGTGACTGAACACGTTCCGCTGGTGTCCAATTCCGGGCGGGCGACCGTCGAACAGCTGGGAGGCGGCCTCGTGCGGGTGCTTCTGCACTACGGCTTCATGCAAGTGCCTCGCGTGCCTGCGGAGCTTGGACCGACGCTCGGCAAGCTTGGAATCGCGGGGGATCCGGGCGAGATCGCGTACATCATCGGACGCGAGACTCTGGTCGCCACCCGGCATGGGCACATGGGCCGGCTAACGGAGCCGCTGTTTGCGTTCCTGGCACGCAACGCGCGCAGNNAGCAAGTGGTCGAGGTCGGAATCCAACTGGATCTGTGAACTGAGAGCGCGCTATCTACGCGATAGCCAGGCGACTGTAGCCCAGAGCGCGCCGCATTCATGATTCGGCGCCGCACTGTCCCGGGACCCTTGGCCTTCCGCTGTCCCAGTGCCCATCCTTCCGGCGTGGATCTGGGTTGTTTCGGCCAGATGACGGCCACAAGGACCAGCGGTTTCACACAGCCTGTTTCCGGTCAGATAGCGCTCCCCTGCAGATCCCCGACCGGGCCCACAGTGTTACGGCAAATTGGCCNNTGGCCGTCGGGAAATACGTTGTTAACTCGCGGTGAGTATAGTTGTTCCATGCAAGGCCGAACAATCACTGAGACACAATGCCTTGGCGAGAGTTCGCAATAGCGAGAAAGAGGGACGCAAAATGGAATCCAAATCGGCAACAAGCAACGGCAGTGCTGGAAAGGGTTCGGTACGACCCACATTGGGCCTGACCGGCCTCACGGTAAATGCCATGGCGCTAATCGCGCCGGGNNTCCCTGTACGGCGCGCCGCTGGCCGGTTCGTCGATGTGGTTCGGAATCGTAGCGGCCTTGCTTCTGTGTTTCGCCACGGCATTGAGCTACGCCGAATTGTCCAAACTCTATCCCGGAGCGGGATCGTCGTACTTCTTTGCTGAACAGGCCTTCCTCAATCACACCAAGGCNNACCGGCTGGGCGAGCCACCTCTACTATTGGGTCTATCCAGGCTGCATGGTGGGAGTCACCGCCCTGCTCACCGGGTATCTGCTCAACCAGTTTTTCCCAAACACGTTCAGTGGGTCCATTAACAGCCCCCTATTCATGATACTCTTCTGTGTGGGTTTTGCTTTCGGAGTTGCCTACATCGCGTTCCGGGGCGTGACAGGCACCACCGGCGTGAACGTCCTCATCAACATCGTACAGATCACGGCCCTGCTGGTCTTTTCCGTGATGGCCATCTCCTACCGGGTCCACCACCCCGAGGGCTCGCGCGCCTTCCAGCTTGTCAATGGCATTCCGGTCGACTACAACGTCGTGCAGGAGCCCGTCATTGAGGATGGCAAGCCCAAACTCGATGCCGCCGGGGAGCCAGTCACGGCGCCAAAGATGGATGACGACGGCATGCCGGTGGCCGAAATGAAGGATGGCAAGCCGGTGCCCTTTACCATCACCTACGCCGCCAGCGAGGCCATGAAGATGGAGCCGGTGGATGCCGACCATCCCAACACGCTGACCCCTCACTTCAAGTTTCACGACAAGGCGTCTTCGGTGCCAGCACCTCACGGATTCTCGCTCATCGTGATTCAGGCTTGTATCGCCATCCTCATCCTGGTTGGCTTCGAGTCGGTCACGTCGATGGGCGAGGAGGCGCGCAACGCCAAACGAGATATCCCGCGCGCCGTGCTGCTGTCTCTCGGCATTCAAGGCATCTTCTGCTACTTGATTGAATATTTCGCGGCCAACTACTTCCTCAATCAGGGGTATACCATGACCAATGCGGCGGGCTCGGGCGCGCCCCTCGGGGACATGATGGTGATAGTGGGGACGTGGCTCTTCGGCAGCTACCAAGCAGGACGCGCCTTCATGTTGGTGCAGGCGGTCACTGTGTTCCTGGCGCTCATTGGCACCACCCTGTCCTGTCTGAGCACGGGGGCCCGCGTGACCTACGCCATGGGCCGGGACGAGGAGATGCCCTCACACTTCGGCCTCCTGCACGGCAAGACCCTCACGCCATATCGCTCGATCTGGATTCTGGCGGCAATCTCGGCGGTCGTCGGCATCATCACGGTGTCACTCTATCTCGGCGGGACCACGCCTTCAGCTTTGGAGCCCAAGTTCCAGAACCTATGGTACGGCTTTGGGGTGTTCAGCCCAGAGACCTACGCCAAATTGCCCAATACTTTGGTCATTGTGACCCTGGTCAGCAACTTCGGCACCTTCATGCTGTACATGATGACCTGCATTGTGGCGATGGTGGCGTTCCGCGAACACCAGTCATTCAACGGGTTCAAGCACTTGTTCATCCCACTGTTCGGCTTGGTGGCCAATCTGCTGTGCATGCTATTCTACCTGGTGGGGCCGTTCATGGTGGCGGGCATGAGCGTGAAGGAACCGTACATAGCGCTTGGGGCCTGCGCTCTTTGGGGCGTCTACGGGGCAGTGTACTTCCTGCGCAACAGCAAGGCCAAGGCACGTGCCGTGATGGTGGAAAGGCCGTTGGTCAGCGCAGATCACCTGCCAGCCTAGAGAGTCGAATATGGCCAACGCAACGCGGGCGTCGCTCCTCTCTCCCCGGGGTGGCGCCCGTGCCGCGTTTTCAGGCGTGAGGATAGGCTTGCGAACCCATTTCCAGAGAATCGAGACCGGTCCACTCCACTTCGGAGGGCACCCGGTTGCCCATCACGCGATCAATGAACCGAAAGAACCCGTAGGCGAGAACGAAAACCAGAATCGCATTGCCGGCGACACCAATCAATTGTGCCAGAAGCTGGCTGACGTCCCCGAAGAGCAGGCCACGCACAGGGCCGGTCACACCGTTCCAGCCTTCGCCATAGCTTCCATCGGCCAGGAGTCCCAGGGACAGGGCGCCCCAGGTTCCGCAAGCTCCGTGAACGGCGATGGCGCCGACGGGATCGTCGATGCGCAGGCGGCGTTCAAGCAGGGTCACCACCAGGAACACCAGCGGGCCAGCCACCGCGCCGATCAGAACGGCGGAGGCCGGGCCAACGAAAGCGCAGGGCGCGGTGATGGCCACCAATCCGCCGAGCATCCCGTTGCACGCCATGCCAATGTCGGGCCGTCGCGACAGGTACCAGGCCGTGGCCAGCGCGGCGATGGCGCCCGCAGCCGACGAAAGCAGGGTGTTGCTGGCCACTATCGCGATGCGACCGTCATTGGCATTCAATGTCGAGGCGGCGTTGAAG
Source organism: Myxococcales bacterium (assembly GCA_003155465.1). The sequence continues at coordinate 14,033 of PMCR01000532.1, forward strand.
CCGAACCAGCCGAAGGCCAGTATCAAGGTGCCCACCATGGCCATCGGCAAATTGTGACCGGGAATCGCCGCGATGGTTTCGTCGCGCCGGTACTTGCCGACGCGCGGACCAAGCACAATCGCGCCGGCCAGCGCAGTGATTCCCCCGGTCATATGCACGACCGACGAGCCAGCGAAGTCCACATGGCCGTGGCCGAGGCCCCAATTCACACCCATCTGGGCCAGCCAGCCCCCGCCCCACACCCAGTTGCCATAAAGCGGGTAGAGGAACATGGACATGAACAGGCCGTAGGCCAAGAAGGGCAGGAATTTCCAACGTTCGGCCATGGCGCCGGTGGGAATAGTCGCGGCCGTGTCCATGAACATCGCAGCAAACAAGAACATGGCCAGGTTGACTGGGTCATGGGCAACCGAGACCAGGGCGAACTTGCCGGCGCCGAGAATTCCGTAGCTGTGTCCGCCAAAGTGAAGGCTGATCTCGTGTGCGGGCGCCAGCGCCGCCCCCAGGCTGGGCCAGCCGTGTACGCCGCCCAGCATGAAGCCGAACCCGCACAGCCAGAATCCCAGCACACCCACCGGGTAAATAATCATGTTCATGGCCATGGTGTTCACCGCATTCTTGGCGCGGGTGAATCCCGTCTCCATCATGGCGAATCCAACCTGCATGAACATGACGAGGAATGCGCCCAGCAGCACCCAGGCCAGGTTGAGCGCGTGTTCAAGGGAAGACGCTGACATGCTACAGACTCCTCTTACTTTGGGTCGAGCGGCCCGACCCGCTTCGGTGAGGATGACTGCACCAGATCAAGCCGGTCAGCCCGGCCAGCACGAGCACCACAATCACCGGCATGAGCACCCGCCGCGGCACAGAGAAGCGACGGCGGACGCGGCCCTTTTCCGGGTCGTAGGGCGCAACTGCTGCGGGATTGTGCAAATCGACCAGCAATTCGGCCGCCCCGGCGTAGCGATCGCGCGGCGAGCGTTCCAGTGTCTTCATCAAGATCGCCTCAAGGGAACGATCAAGCCCCGGCACGTAGTAAGTCGGCAACGTGGGATCCTCGTTGGCCTTGGCGCGCAGGAGCGCGTGGGGATTGGCGCTCGAATAGGGCAGCTCCCCCGTCAGCATTTCGTAGAGGATGGTGCCGAGCGCATACACGTCGGTCCGGGCATCGCCGCGCCGCCCGCCGATCTGCTCGGGCGCCATGTAGTCGGGGGTGCCGATGGTGTTGGACAAGCCCGCCCAGGTCAGCCGGCGCGCCGAGGCGTCGAAGGCGATGCCGAAATCCAGGATCTTGGGTACGCCGGCTGGGGTCACCAGAATGTTCTCCGGTTTCATGTCGCGATGAACGACCTTGCGCTCGTGCATATAGGCCAGGGCTTCGCAGACAGGAATCGCCAGTCCAAGCGCCGTCTCCGTGGTCATCGCCTTCCGCTCTTGCATGACAGCGCGCAGGGACTTGCCCTCGACGAATTCCATCACGATGTACATGCGGCTCTTTTGCTTTGGCCGCAGCACACGCACGATGTTGGGATGCTCCAGGCGCAAGCCCAGTTCCTCCTCGCGCCGAAAACGCTCGAAGAATACGACGTCGCTTTCAAACTGGGGATGGGGGATCTTCAGCACCACGGTGGCACCGCTTGCGCTGTCGACGGCTTTGAAAATCGACGCCATTCCACTGCGCGCCAGCACGTCGGTCAGCTGGTACTGGTCGATACGTTCGCCGACAATCACTTCGCGCATCAGAAGACCGATCCGAGGCAATTCATGAGGCCATCTTGAATGTCGATCGCTAAAGAAGCAAATCAAGACGACCCAGGACACAGCGGGAATTTACCTGCCGGAAACGAACCGTCTCCGCCAGCGGCGCCCGTATATGCCTTTGACATGGCCGCATTCAGCCACCCGGGAACCGAACGTGGCGACAACGAAGATTCCTGCGTCAGCCATCGCGAGAGCGACGAATGCGGCCTCGTGGCGGTGGCCGATGGCGTTTCCAGCTACGACGGCGGCGAGGTCGCAAGCCAGCGCGCCACAGAAGTGTTGGTGCGATCCTTCAAGGAACAGGGTCCTGGCGTGGTCACCATGAAGCGGCTGGTCCGTGCGGTTCAGCAGGCCAACATCGAAATTTACGACACCGCGGTGGTGGTGCCGCAACTGCGCCGCATGTGCACAACTCTGACGGCCGTCGTGCTCGATCGGGGCGAGGCGCTTGCCGCCCACGTGGGCGACAGCCGTTTGTACCTGATCCGCGAGGGACAGGTTCTGCAGCTCACCAAGGACCACACCGTGGCTGCCGAACGCGCCAGTTTGGGACTGATGAGCAAGGAACGTCTGCGCAACCATCCCGATCGCTGCGTGCTCACCCGCAGTGTGGGGCGCGAACTTATTGTGGGTGTCGACCGCCTCACGCGCGAGATCGAGCAAGATGACGTGCTCATCGTGTGCAGCGACGGGCTTTACAATTCCCTCGACGAAGCCGAGTTTCCCCGCATCGTAGGGAGTCTGGATGCCGACAAGGGCTGTCGCGCTCTTGTCGACGCGGCCAACAGCATCGGTGCCCCCGATAACGTGACCGCGGCCGTCGTCCGTATCACACGCGCACCGGCGAAGGCAGAGCCGACCGGCGGCCTCGGCAATCGCCTCCGACGCTGGCTTCGTTGAGGCTTTACCAAGCTTTCATCGGTCGGAAACACAGCGGCCACATGTTTCTGGTACACCTGAATTGTGACCCCGTGAAGCTCACGGTGTCCGAGAACAGAAGCGAGATGCTCATGCGACGCTACTACACGAAAACCTTAGGGGCCCTACAGTTGGCGATCGGCCTGGTCTGCTGGATGACCTACCGGGCTGCGGCGCCCGACCTAGGGCCCGCTGCCACCGTCTTCATTGTCATGCAGGTTGGCGCGGTGGCCGGCTCGATCTGGGCCAACCGCTTGCGGAGAAGGATCGCCCATCCCTCGCCACCCAGCCTCTCGCGTGTCCTCAATTAGTGCCTCCTCAAGCTCCCGGGAGATTGCCGCTTCCGGCAGATCGCTCTGTCATCGGCCGCACCATCCAACATGAACGACACTGCCAAGACCCTTCATCCGCATGGCCGGCAAGACTTGGATCTTCTCTTGGAAGTCAGCGAGGAGATCACGCGAACCGTCGCCATCAACCAGGTCACCGGCCCGGTCTTGCAACGGATGGCGGCGCGGATGGGCATGTTGCGCGGAACTATCACGATTCTGAATCGCGCCACCGGCGCCATCGTCATCGAAGATGCCTTCGGGCTCAGCCCGCATGAGATGGAACGCGGCCGCTACGCCCTGGGCGAGGGGATCACGGGCAAGGTCATCGCGACCGGCGAGCCTGCAATTGTGCCCGATGTGGTCGAGGAGCCGCGGTTCCTTGATCGCACATGCGCGCGCCGGCGCAACCGCACCAGTGAAGGCGGGAGGGTCTCCTTCATTTGCGTGCCCATCATCAACGGCAAGGAGGTCGTGGGGGCGCTCAGCGTCGACCGGCTTTCGCACGACGAAGTCTCTCTCGACGAGGATGTCCGCCTGCTGACCATCATCGCGTCCATGCTTGCACAAGCCGTGCGCATGCGACAGGCCGCGCACGAGCAGGTCGAGTCGCTGGAGCGGGAAAACGCGCGCCTGCACGGTGAGCTGGCCCAGCGCTTTCGTCCTGCCAACATCATCGGCAACTCGACTGCCATGGCCCGCTTGCTCGCCGAGATCGCTCAAGTGGCGGGTAGCTTCACCACGACCCTGATCCGCGGCGAGAGCGGCGTGGGCAAAGAACTGGTTGCCCAATGCATCCACTACAACAGCCCGCGCGCAGACAAACCGTTTGTTCGCGTGAACTGTGGCGCCCTGCCCGACGGCGTGGTGGAAAGCGAGCTCTTTGGTCACGAACGCGGCGCCTTCACCGGCGCGGTGGCTCGGCGCAAGGGCCGCTTCGAGCTGGCCAACGGAGGAACCCTCTTTCTCGACGAAATCGGGGACCTGCCACAGGCCACGCAAGTCAAACTGCTGCGGGTGTTGCAAGAGAGAGAATTTGAGCGTCTGGGCGGCAACGAAGTTCTGCACGTCGATGTTCGCATCATCGCCGCGACCCATCGCGACCTGGAGCAACTGGTACAACAGGGCCAATTCCGCGAGGACCTCTTCTACCGGCTGAGCGTCTTTCCCCTGTACGTCCCGCCGCTGCGCGATCGCCGCACCGACGTGTTGCAACTGGCTGACCATTTTGTCGAGCGATTTGCCAAGGCGGCCAATAAACCGGTGCGGCGCATTTCCACCCCCGCCATCGACATGCTGGTCGCCTACCACTGGCCCGGCAACGTGCGCGAATTGCAGAACGTGATCGAACGCGCCGTCCTGCTGTCGAGCGACGGCGTGATCCACGGCCATCATCTGCCGCCCACCCTGCAAACCGCAGAGGCAAGCCACACGCCCATGCGAGGCAAATTGCGCACGACCCTCGACGCCGTCGAGCGCGAGATGATCGTGGAGGCCCTCAAAAGCGCCCGCGGCAACATGGCCGAGGCCGCGCGCAAGCTCGGCATTTCAGAGCGGATCATGGGACTGCGCGTGGAGCGCTTTCACGTCGACCTCGACAAGCTAAGGCGGGTCTCGGGCCGAATCGGAACGCCACCGTGACCACAGCAGAGCCCTGCTCGCGGCGCGGGCGCACTTCGCCACCGCCGTGGGATCGACCGAGCGGCCATTGTCGGGTTTCACTTGCAACCTGGTGCCAAGCCCACGCCAACCTGCGCGCGCGAGGCGAACAGCGGGCGCTCCCTGTCGAGACCGCCTTCCTCGTGCCGCGCGAGGCGCTCAGCAAGGCGGAAGCCCGTGCCACTCCCAAACCCACACTCCACGTATAGAATCAACCATGCTCAGCCACACCCAAGCCGCTCTTGCGCCACACGCAGCGCCGCTCAAGATCCGGCGGGCGCGCGTCACCGATTTGCCGGTGCTGGTCGAACTGCTCTGTCAGCTGTTTTCCATCGAGACCGACTTCGCAGTCAGGCCCGACCGACACGCGCGTGGTCTCCGTCTGCTCCTGGGTTCGGTCCGTCGTGGCCGCGCCTACGTGGCAGTGGCGGAGACCCAGGGAGAAGTCATTGGCATGGCCACACTGCAGACTGTGGTGTCCACGGCAGAAGGCGCGCGCTCGGGCTGGATCGAGGACGTGGTCATTCGCGAAGACCGGCGCGGAGCCGGCATCGGAAGGCTGCTGATCGCCGACATCACACGTTGGGCGCAAGCAAAAGGTGTTGCACGATTGCAACTACTGGCTGATCGCCGCAACCGTCCGGCGCTGGCCTTCTATGGCCGACTTGCCTTTCAGCCCACCAACATGATTTGCCTACGCGCAGGCCATCCGCAAACGCCACGGCCAACCGGCTCAGAAAAAAACAGCGAGAAGCGAAGGACGCGTGGCGAAGCACCTTGAGACACGGCTTGAGCTGCGCGGCGATCTTAGCGACCAAAGGCCATTTGTCAGAGGTGCAATGCCGCGCAAGGACCAGAGCGGGCCGAATCGACCCTTCGGATTCGGCCCTACCCGAGCGTAACCCGCCGAACCCGGTTCCTACACGGATGTAGCTTCTTCGCGACGGGCGTCCCTGTGTGTGGCACCAGGCACACAGCAAACGGCCGCTCGTTGCAGACTTCCAGTGGATAGTCCGCCCCGCCGCCGCGCTGGCAGGTCGCTTGCATTGGTGAGGTGCCATTACCAAGCCTCACACTAGGAAGGATCACATGAGACAGATTGCAATCTACGGCAAAGGCGGCATCGGAAAGTCGACCACCACGCAAAACACGGTCGCCGGGTTGGTTTCGCTCGGCAAGAAAGTGATGATCGTCGGTTGCGACCCTAAGGCGGACTCCACCCGGCTCATGCTCCACGCGAAGGCCCAGAACACCGTCATGGACCTCATCCGAGAGCGCGGCACGGTCGAGGACCTAGAACTCAGCGACGTGCTCAAGATCGGCTACGGCGGCGTGAAGTGTGTCGAGTCAGGCGGTCCCGAGCCAGGGGTCGGCTGCGCGGGACGCGGGGTCATCACCGCCATCAACTTCTTGGAATCCGAGGGCGCCTATACCCACGACCTCGACTACGTCTTCTACGACGTCCTTGGCGACGTGGTGTGCGGCGGGTTCGCGATGCCCATCCGNNCGGCCAACAACATCTCGAAGGGCATTTTGAAATACGCGACCTCAGGCAAGGTGCGTCTCGGCGGCCTCATCTGCAACTCGCGCAATACCGATTGCGAGGCCGATCTCATCGATGCCTTGGCCAAACGGCTCGGCACACAGATGATTCACTTCGTCCCGCGCGACAACGAAGTGCAACGAGCCGAACTACGGCGAATGACAGTCATCGAGTATTCGCCGAAGCACAAGCAAGCCGAGGAGTACCGCGAGTTGGCGCGCAAGATCGCAGACAACAAGATGTTCGTCGTACCCAAGCCGCTGCAGATGGAGGAGTTGGAGGGATTGCTGATGGAGTTCGGCATCATCCAAGACGACGACCCGAATGTCGGCGTGGCCAAAACTGCCAACGCGTGAACCGCCCCTGACACACACGAAAGGAGGCTCACTATGTCCGAAGGAACGGTCAGGAAAATCGAAGGCATCACGCGCGAGTCCACCCAGGCCATGATCGACCAGACGCTGCAGGTTTATCCTGAAAAGGCCAAGGGCAAGCGAGCGCCCCACCTGGCGCCCAATGACCCGACCGCCACGAGCGCGTGCGTGAAGTCGAATCGCAAGACCGTGCCGGGAGTCATGAGCGCACGCGGTTGCGCCTACGCGGGGGCCAAGGGTGTCGTGTGGGGACCGATTCGAGACATGGCGCACGTGTCGCACGGCCCGGTAGGCTGCGGTTGGTACTCGTGGGGCACGCGGCGCAACCTGATGTCCGGTATCAACGGCGTGTCCAACTTCGCCATGCAGATGACATCGGACTTCCAAGAGAAGGACATCGTGTATGGCGGGGACAAGAAGCTCGCCGTCCTTCTCAAAGAGGTCAAGGACCTGTTCCCGTTGGCCAAGGCCATCTCGGTGCTGTCGGAATGTCCCGTCGGGCTGATTGGCGACGACATCAATGCCGTGGCCAAGCGGATGTCCCAGGAGCTGGAATTGCCGGTCATACCGTGTAACTGCGAAGGCTTTCGTGGCGTCTCGCAGTCCTTGGGGCACCACATATCAAATGACACGATCCGTGACTACATCATCGAGACACGCGAATTCACGGAAGAGCCAGGCCCCTACGACGTGGCTCTGATCGGCGACTACAACATCGGCGGCGACGTCTGGTCGGTCAAGCCGTTACTGGAAGAGTGTGGCCTGAATGTAAAGGCCACCTGGACCGGCGACGGGGAGATCGAAAAGATCGCTGCCACCCACAAGGTCAAGCTGGCCATCATCCACTGCTACCGCTCCATGAACTACATGGCGCGAGTGATGGAGGAGAAGTACGGCATTCCCTGGGTCGAGCTCAACTTCTTCGGGCCGACCAAGATTCGCCAAAGCCTCCGCAAGCTGGCCGAGCGCTTCGACGAGCGCATCAAGGAAAACGTCGAGAAAGTCATCGCCAAGTACGACCCCATCATGCAGAGCGTGCTCGACGAATACCGTCCACGCCTCGAGGGCAAGAAGGTAATGCTGTACGTGGGTGGGTTGCGGCCCCGACACACGGTGGGAGCCTACGAGGACCTGGGCATGGTTGTGGTGGGCTCGGGCTACGAATTCGCGCACGGGGATGACTACGAGCGCACCCATCCTGAAATGCCAGACGCCACGGTGGTCTACGACGATGCCAGCGAATACGAGTTGGAGAAGTTCGTGCAGGAGCTTAAGCCCGACCTGGTGGGCAGCGGAATCAAAGAGAAGTACCTCTTCCAAAAGATGGGTCTGCCATTTCGGCAGATGCACAGCTGGGACTACTCAGGACCGTACCACGCCTACCAGGGCTTCCCTGTGTTCGCGCGGGACATTGACATGGCAGTGAATAGCCCGACCTGGAAGCTCGTAAAAACGCCGTTCTGAATCGTAATCGAGACCCCTATGTCATGGGCCAGATTGGACCCTGATAACGGAGGGCAGTATGTCGAACGAACTCGGATTGCAAGTGAAGCCGGTCACCGGCATTTCGCCTGAAGACGAAACACGGGTGGCGGCATGGATCAACACTGAAGAATACAAACTGAAGAACTTTGCCCGACAGGCCCTGGTAGTGAATCCCGCGCACGCCTGTCAGCCCCTCGGCGCCGAGCTGTGCGCGCATGGGTTTGCGGAGACGTTGCCACTGGTCCATGGGTCGCAAGGCTGCGCCTCGTACTATCGGTCGACGCTCAATCGGCACTTTCGCGAGCCAGCCCCGGCCGTGTCTTCGGCCATGAGCGAGGACGGCGCCGTGTTTGGTGGACAGAACAACCTGCACGAGGCGCTGGAAAACGCCATAGCGCTCTACAAGCCCAAGATGATCGCGGTGTTCACCTCGTGCATGCCGGAGATCATCGGCGACGATGTGAGCGCCTTTATCAAGAACGCCCGACAGAAGAATTGCGTCCCGGCGGGCTTCCTCGTGGCCCACGCCAACACTCCCTCCTTCACCGGGTCGCACGTTCACGGCTACGATTCCATGTTGCTGGCTATCTTGCAGACCCTGACTGAAAGCAAGGCCATCGAAGGGCGCTGCACCGGCAAGCTGAATTTTTTGGCCGGCTTTGACGCCAACACGGGCAATTACCGCGAGTACAAGCGCATTTTCCATGAATTTGGCATTCCCTTTACATTTCTGGCCGACATTTCAGAGGTCTTCGATTCGCCCAACGATGGCACCTACCGGATCTATCCAGGTGGCACGTCGCTTGACGATGCGGCCGATTCCATCAATGGCAAGGCCACGCTCAGTGTGGCGCTTTACGCGACGTCAAAAACACTGACGTGGATCAAGGAACAGTACGCTGGCGCGCACGCCAGCCTGCCCATGCCACTTGGCATTGCGAGGACCGATGCGCTGATGCTCAAGCTGTCGGGACTATTTGACAAGCCTGTGCCAGCATCGCTGAAAGCCGAACGCGGTCGCGCCGTCGACGCCATGACCGATGCCCACCAGTACATGCACGGCAAGCGGTTCGCCGTCTATGGAGACCCGGACCCACTGGTCGGATTTGTGGCCTTCCTGCTCGAAATGGGGGCCATGCCCGTACACATCCTGTGTTCCAAAGGCTCGAAGAGACTTGAACGTGAGTTGCAAGGCCTGCTTGACGGCTCACCCTACGGCAAGGCGGGCAAAGTCTACATGAACCGCGACCTGTGGCACCTGCGCTCGCTGCTGATGACGGACCCGGTGGACGCGATGATTGGCGACACGCACGGCAAATTCGCCGCACGCGACGCCAAAATTCCGCTCTTCCGCTTCGGCTTTCCCATCTTTGACCGGGTCAATCTGCACCGGCGTCCCATCATCGGCTACCAAGGCGTCATCAACATGACGACCGAAATCTGCAACAAGTTCATCGATATCAAGGACGAGACCTGTGAGGACCGCTTCTTCGAGATGATGCGCTAAGAAGGGAGTTTACCATGAAAGTCGCCTTTACCAGCACCGACGGAGTTGGTGTCGATTGCCACTTCGGCAGCTGCGAAGCCTTCTTTGTCTGGGAAGTAGACTTGGACTAGGCATGCTGCCTGGGTCCGCGCGCAGTTCCCGCCAGCGATGGGCCGGAAGATCGCATAGCCGCGCGGGTCAGTCTGCTCTCGGATTGCGCGATCGTGTGCACAGAACAGATCGGGGGCCCGGCTGCCGCCAAATTGGTCGCCCGTCACATTCATCCCATGAAGACATCAGCGCCTGTCGCTGACATTGTGCAACGCCTGCAGGCGGTCTTTCGCGGCCATCCCCCACCCTGGCTGCGCAAGGCAATGGGCCTGGCGCCGCCGGCACCCGATTACCCATTCGACCAAACCGCATGACAGGAAGGAGACTGCAATGGCCTACGTCACTGGAATCACCCGTGGACGGCAAGAATGGACGCCCCGGTTTGTCAAGACCGTCGATGACAACAAGTGCATTGGCTGCGGCCGCTGCATGAAGATCTGCGCACACGAGGTGCTGGCACCCAAGGAGGTGGACGAAGAAGAGTCCGCCAAGATGTTTGCCAGCGTGAAAAACCCCGACAACTGCATTGGTTGCCAGGCATGCGGACGCACCTGCTCCAAAAAGGCGTTCAGTTTCGAGCCCTTGCTGATGTGATTATCAGGACCATGAGCTTCGACTTACTGAAGGAGCGCCGCGCCCAGATGGTGCGCAACAATCGCGACCGGGCTGTTGCACTCGACTGCAACAAAGCGAGCGTCGCCGGCTCGGTCAGCCAGCGCGCGTGTACCTTTTGCGGCTCGCGGGTCGTGCTATATCCCATCGCGGACGCGCTTCACCTCGTGCATGGTCCCGTGGGCTGCGCGGCCTACACCTGGGACATCCGTGGCGCATTGTCTTCGGGGCCCGAGCTTCATCGCATCAGTTG
>PMCR01000482.1 GCA_003155465.1 Myxococcales bacterium
CTTTCGTCAAGAATTCGGCGAGCCGGCCGTGGTCGTGCGTTCCCCTGGCAGGGTGAACCTGATCGGAGAGCACACCGACTACAATCATGGTTTCGTGCTGCCCGCCGCCGTGGATCGCGGGATAGCCATGGCGATCCGACACCGTTCTGATCGCCGGTACGTCCTGCACGCTCTGGATCTCGGTCGACGACTCGAAGGGGATCTGGGGAAATTGGCTCCCCATCCCGAACGCTGGCCCAACTATCTGCTGGGTGTAGTGGATCAACTGCAACAGGCAGGGCATCGACTGGGCGGTTTCGAACTGGTGTACGGCGGCGATCTGCCCATGGGCGCAGGCATGAGCAGCAGTGCCGCCCTGGAGTGCGGTCTCGCCTTTGCCCTAAATGAACTCTTTGACCTCGGTCTGGATCGCCTTGCTTTGGCGAAACTGTCGCAGACGGCGGAACACACCTTCGTGGGCGTCAAGTGCGGCATAATGGACCAGATGGCGAGCCTGATGAGCCAGAAGGATCACGTGATGATGCTGGACTGCCAGGATCTCTCATTCCGGCTCGTGCCCTTCCACTGCCCGGCGAAGATCTTTCTCTGCGACACCCAGGTGGAGCGCGCCTTGGCCGGCAGCGGCTACAACCAGCGCCGCAGCCAGTGCGAAGCGGGAGTGGCGTTGCTGCAGAAACACGCCCCGGAGATCCGCAGTCTTCGCGATGTGAGGCTGGAGTTGCTCGACGCCCATCGCGCCGAATTCGAACCCATCATCTACCGTCGCTGCCGCTACGTCATCGAGGAGAACTTGCGGGTCATCGCCGCCTGTGACGCCCTCGACAGCGATAACCTGGCGGCCCTCGGTCGCCTGATGAATCAGAGCCACCAGGGCCTTTCCCAGGCATATCAGGTGAGTTGCCCCGAACTCGACATCCTGGCGGAAGCCGCCGTCGCACTTCCCGGCGTGCTGGGTGCACGCATGATGGGCGCCGGCTTCGGGGGATGTACCATCAACCTTGTGGCGGCCGGCCAGGAAAGGGCTTTCATTCAAGGCATGGCGCCCGCCTTTGCCAGGATCGGCAAGGCCCCGAAAATTCACGACTGCGCTCCCCATTGCGGAACGGAGCGAATGCACTGATGGAAGCCGCACAGTATCCCCACCGCCGCTTCAATCCCCTCACCGGCGAGTGGGTGCTGGTATCGCCCCACCGTCTGCTGCGGCCCTGGCAAGGAAAGGTGGAGCGTCCGCCAGAGGATCAGCGCCCGCGCTACGATCCCGCCTGCTACCTGTGTCCTGGCAACGCCCGCGCGGGTTCGGCACGAAATCCCGCCTACCAAGGCACTTTCGTGTTTGACAACGATTTCGCTGCCCTGCTGCCCGAGGCTGCCGCTTTTCCTGGCGAGTCGAGCCCCCTGTTCCGCAGCGAGGGCGAGCCCGGCCGCTGCCGGGTGGTCTGCTTTCACCCCCGTCACGATTTGAGCCTTGCAGAACTGGGCGTCCCGGAGATCGTTTCCGTCATCCGCGCGTGGACCGACCAAACTCACCTGCTGCTGGAGGACCCCGCTATCGCCAATGTTCAGGTCTTCGAGAACAAGGGTGATCTGATGGGCTGCTCCAACCCGCACCCGCACAGTCAGATCTGGGCCACTTTCCACCTGCCCAACGAGGTCCAGAGGGAACTCGCGCAGCAACGCTCGTACCGCGAGCGCCATGGTTCCTCCCTGCTTCTCGACTATCTGGCGCAAGAGCAACAGCGCAAACAGCGCATCGTCTGCGCCAACCAGCATTTCACCGCCTTGGTGCCCTACTGGGCCGTGTGGCCGTTCGAGACACTGGTGCTTCCCCATCGGGTCGCGGGACGTCTGATGGATCTGGAGGACGTGGAAATCGACGCACTGGCGGACCTGCTGAAGCGCCTGACCACCCGCTACGACAACCTCTTCCAATGCAGCTTCCCCTATTCCATGGGCTTCCACCAAGCCCCCAAGACGGAAGGGGATGGTGATTTCCAACTGCACATGCACTTCTTTCCGCCCCTGCTGCGCAGCGCCTCCGTGCGAAAATTCCTGGTCGGTTTCGAAATGCTCGGCATGCCCCAGCGGGATTTGACACCCGAGCAGGCGGCGGATCGCCTGCGGGAATTGAGCGAGGTTCACTACAAAGAGGCCGTCTGACCCGCTGGTTCGTCAGCCTCACGCCCCGCGGGTCGAGAAACGCGAACGGCCGGGTTGCTTCCAGGCCTTGATCAGGCCGACGTTCTTGGCTTCAATGGGCTCCATCTCGCTGAACCCGGCTTGCACCGATTCCGGAAGCCTTTGGTAGAAGGTGTTGGCCACCACCATTTCGTTGGGCTTGGCCTCGGCCAGAAGACGCGCTGACAGATTGACCGCGTCGCCCACGACACCGATGTGGGTCTGGCTGAATGGCCGGTACAACACCACATGGATGTCGCCCATCGCGATGCCCAGGTGCACTCCGCCCGCTGGTTGCACCCGGTCAAGCTGGCGCTGCCAGCGGTTGGACACCGAATTGCCGATCTGCAGGAGCGACCGCGCGCATTCGAGCGCCCGGAGCGTGACGTTGTCCTCGGGCTCGGGCACGCCGAACAAGGCCAGCACCTCGTCGCCCACGAACTGTCCCATCATGCCGCCCGAGTTTATGATGGCGTAACGCGAGTTGGAATAGAACGAGGTCAGAGCGCCGCGCATGATCTCGTCGTCGCGGGTGTCGCGCACGAAGCTGGAGAAGTAGGAAAGGTCGGCCAGAATCACCACGACGTTGCGGTAGCGCTGCGGCGGCAGGATGCGTTCGGGGGTCAGGCCGTACAGCGTGTGCAGTTGCAGCAAACGTGACCACCCGAAGTGCCAGAGCAGCGACGATTTCAGCGGGCTTGCTACATGACGATCGCCGAATGCCCAGTGCCACTTGGCCTGATCGATGCCGCTGCGTAGCTCGGTCAGGCTGTCGACAGTGACCGCGGGCAGATCCAGCTTGCAACATTCGACGATCAGCTCGCGCAGCCTGGTCTCGTCCCAGATCTCCAACTCCAGCTCAGGACGGATGGCGGCGCGCAGGCGCGCGAAGAACCCGGCCCATTCTGCCCGCCCGGCGCGGTCGATAAGCAGGACCACGCGGTCGGCGTCGGGCACCGTGGTGGAGGCCGTCCCGTACTTGTGCTGCAGATGATGGACCAGCCGGTCGCTGGCGTAGCCGTACTTGACCTCGAGGAAGTACGGCGGTCGCCCCGGCCGGCGCACCAGCATGTCGGCGAACGCACCCGGCGCACCCAGGTCGACCTCGCGCGCCACATCGACTTCGTCGGCGGGGACACCGTCGTGCTGGACTGCGTGCACGCGGCAGATGTCACAGCAAATCTCTTCAAGAAAGAGCCGGAGCTGGCGGAGGAAGTTTGGGTTATCCGAACTGCTGGCCAAAGTCACGGTCATGTCGCCACATTGTACCGTGCTTCTCGGGAAGTCCTGAGATTCGCATGGCCAGCGCAAGAACTCACCAGCGTCCTGGCATCACGGTTGCCCTCACAGCGCGGCCCAGCTCTGAAGCAGGCTCCGATAGCGAAGGCTGAGACGATGCATCTCCGGGAGCGGTGAGACCGCGGCCAGTGGCTCGGCCGCGGCCTCGCACGTGTTCCATGGCAGGGTTTCCAGACAGTCACCACCCGCCACGAAATCGCCAAGACCGTCGAGAAGCGGTTCTGTCTCAAGAACCTTGTGTCGGATTGCCGCGGATGGCAAGATCGGTCCGTTATGGCAGTCACTGAGCGTCGGGATCCGAAGTCGTCTGTTCGTGCTCTCCCATGCATGAGGCTGCTGGTCCTGTTGGCCGCAGCCGCTGGTTGCGGCGGCAGAACCACCACGCGCGACGGCGCCGCCTCGGCAGGTCAATCAGGCCACGCTGGGGTCGCGACCGCGGCACAGTCTGCCTCGGGCGGAAACCAACCAAGCTCTTCTCTTGGCAGTGGGGGCGTCGTGACGACATCATCTGGTGGCGAAGCAGGCGTTCAATCGTCGGGGGTTGGTGGCAACTCGGCCACTAGTTCTGGCGGTGCCACAGTCCCCGCCAGTGGCGGAACACTGGGCGGCACCAGTTCCGTGGGATCCGCAGGCACCGTCGGGGTGGGCAGTGCGGGCGGCGTGATATCGCTGACAACAGGTGGTGGGTCGACCGATGGCAGCGTCGGCTTGGGCGGGAGTGCCGGCGGCGCAAGCGGCGGCACAGCAGGTGCTGGCAGCGGCGGCACGGCAGGCGCTGGCAGTGGCGGGATGGGCGGCTCGAGCGTCGTCACGGCAGGAGACGCGGGTGCTGGCTTGTCGGACTACTGCAGCGGGGATCGCAACAAGCTCAGCTATCTTGGTCAGGACTTGTCTCCCGCAGCCACGAACTTCCCCTCTGCCATCGTCATGGACTGCTGCGGCGGTCTCGGTGTGAATCTGCACACCCTCGCCCAACTTGGCTTTGATCTCGACTTGGATATCGTCTACTCGGCCGGAAGCATCACGCCGGGTCAGTACCCCATTGGTCCCGGGCTCAGTCTGTCTGCCAGTCCATTTCGCAGCGTCAGCATGCGCAAGTATGGCGAAAACCCGACGACACCCCCGGCACTTGTCATGTCGGGAACCGTGACCACTCCCGGGCTTCCCTCTGGTTTGACGGCGCGGGACATGGGCTTGTGCCTGGAAACCGACAATGCGTCGTCGCCCTCTGCTGGGATCCGCCTCTACGTCCCGCACGTGACCATGATCCCCTACAGCCTGCATGGCCGGCTCCAGATCTTCCGCTTGGCGGACCAATCCATCACGCCAACGCAGGCGCAGGCCCAGAGCCTCGATTCTCTGGTTCTGGCAGATACGCCTTTGCTCGATTTGTGGCCCATCTACTACGTCGAACAGTCCACCGGCAACATCGGAACTCCCTCTGCGTCTACCATCGGCAACGGTCTGCGCAGTCCCTCGTCGAGCGTGCCCTTGAGCGGCAGCCCCTTCGTCGTCAAGGTGGATGACAAACCCATCTATCTGGGCACGTTCTTCCGCATCTTCTCCTCCATGATAGCGGTGGGCCCCGTCATCGTGGTCGACGACATCACCAACGACCTCATCCCGATCTCGCCTCCCATGCCGGCCGAGGCTGATCCGCGCTTCGACCCGAGCATCGTGCAGGTGCTGACGGAAACCGGGAAGCTGGTGCCCTAGTAAGGAAATGGCTAGGCGCTGCTGCCCGCGGCGCTCTTCTGATAGATGAGCAGCGGCTGCTCGCCCTTCTGAATCGTCTCCTCGCTGATCACCACTTCGCGCACCGCGGGCGACGCTGAAGGCACCTCGAACATCACATCCAGCATCGCCTGTTCGAGAATCGCACGCAGGCCGCGCGCCCCGGACTTGTGTTTCTGCGCTTCTTGCGCGATGGCCGACAGCGATCCCTTGGTGAAACGCAGCTTCACCCCGTCCATCTCGAACAGCTTCTGGTACTGCTTGGTGAGCGCGTTCTTTGGCTTGGTCAAGATGTCGATGAGTGTCTGCTCATCAAGTTCGTGCAGGGGGGCGACGACCGGCATGCGCCCCACGAACTCGGGAATCATGCCGTACTTGAGCAGGTCCTCGGGCTGCACCTCGCGCAGCAGCTCCCACACCCGGCGCTCCTTCTTCGATTGGATCTTGGCGCCGAAGCCGATCTGCTTCTGCCCGATGCGCTGCTCGATGATATCTTCCAGGCCCACGAACGCGCCGCCGCAGATAAACAAGATGTGCGTGGTGTCGACCTGCAGGAATTCCTGCTGGGGGTGCTTGCGCCCGCC
>PMCR01000014.1 GCA_003155465.1 Myxococcales bacterium
GAACAGTTTGACTCAGCCGTGAAATCCAGCGGTTGCGACGCCCGGGCACTGTCCGATTCCCTCGCCCCGCGAAAGCGGGGAGAGGGTTAGGGAGAGGGGGGCTTTGCCCGATGATTAGCCCATCGACTCGAAATGCCGGGCAGCGCGGGGAATTGGCGGGCAGACGGAGATCTGTGCATCAGCCAAGAAAGGGCACAGAATAGGAAGGCCGGAACGATGGGGCCACCGCTTGACTATCTGCGAGAATCCCTGGTAGTAGACTTGGGCGGTGTCGCCGAGGAAGCAAGAGAAGCAAGAGAAAGAGGTCGCGCTTGCGCGAATTAAGCATCGAACCTACGCTCTGATCATAGATCGTGGATTCCTATTTCTCCGGACAGCATCCAGTGGCCTGTTTGCATATCTCAGCGTTGTCGTCAGCCATCATATGGTTACGTCGCTGGCGAACGGCAAGGTAGATTGGGGCGTGGTCACCTCAGCGATTTTTTCTGGAGACGTCTCAAGGTGGATATTAGGCGGAATAGCGTTAGGATGTGCTGGTGTCGCATATGGTCAGACCAGGCTTAGACGCACCGTGACAGCGCAGCATGAGCAGTACATCAAGCAATTGGAACGAAGATTCGATGCAAAGAGGAGTAGTAGCAGACTGCTACCCGACGGGTCGACGAGGAAGGAGGACAGAGAATGACGATTGAATTTCAGATCGCGAATGTCATCTGGACATTCATGGCCGGCGTGATTCTCTGGGCCGCATATCGCTATGTAATTGTTCCTGCTTGTCGAGATCACATGCGACAGCGGCTCTTCTTGATCCGTCGCGAGATGTTCTTGTTCATGGCCGATGGTGGGATAGATCCGGATAGTCTGGCATATGGACATGTGCGTACCTTCATGAACACTGCGATTCGCTACGCAGATGGCCTTTCGCTCACACGATCTATCGTTGGTATCGCAACGATCGGCGAGTATGGAAAGACTCGGATGCTCAAAATCGAGGAGGAGATTGCCTCGTTGCCTCCTTCCACAAGAGAGAGGCTCATATCGTTTCGTAGCCGAGCGGCGGAAACGATCGGGTTCTACATGATCATAAAATCCCCGCTCGGATGGCTGATGATAGCCGCCGCGGCAATCTTCGTGGTTCTGTCAGCAATTGCCGCATTCTTGCGGATCGCGTGGGCCAAGACATGGTCAGAGGAGATAGGGATCTTGAGACGGCGGGCAGCACGCCAAGCCGAGCAGGAAACCGAGATTCTTCGATGCATCGAAGAAGAGCACGGGGCTGGAGTCTCGCTGGCGGCGGCATAGAATCCTTACCGACTTTTGATTGGAGAAACATGCCCGCAGTGCGGACACATCCCCTTGACCGGGTACTTGCCGGCTAGAAGATCGTCCAGTCCCGCCCCGGCTAGCCGCGCTACCCGAAGGACCATCGTTGGGCTCACCATATCGTGCCCTCCCAGTACCCGGCGGATGCTTGAGGGCTTGAAGCGCAACGCCTTAGCGAGCAAGACCGCCTTGCCGAACCGTATTCGCAGGAAGCGGATCGCAACCCGCACGCGATCCTGTTCTTCTTGGGTAAGGTCGTTCACGCTGCCACCTTTCCAAGGAATCTCGGCTCGATGCCAAGCTCATGCATCGCATGTACGAGGCAGGACAGGTTGTGGCAAAGAATCTTGCACAGGATTTCGTTGACCTGGGCGGTGAAGCGCTTGGACCGCACGGCCGCGCCAAACTTCCGCTTGATGGCTGAGAACGTGGATTCGACGTTGCTCCGCTTGTGGTACGCGGCGAGAAACTCCTCCTGCTTGAACATGAAAACGGCCCACATCTTCCGCCACGCTACCGATCCTTCGCCCTTGCTATTCGATTTGAAGGGCACGTAGGGGACGGCGCCGACGGCTTCGATGGCCGCCAGGTTCTCGTGCCCGAGGTAGGCTTTGTCCGCCGACACTTCGTATCCGTCCGGAGGAGCGCGTGGGGGTCCAGTCCAGGATTCGGCGCGGTTCTGGCATGGCTACAGGCGAGGTCGTGGCCGCGCTTGGCGCCGCCTCGGCTACACGGGCGGGGCGTGCAGGGCTCAGGTCCGCTGGCCGAGCACGACCTGGCGAAAGACGTTGGCGGCCAGGGCCTGCTGCACCTCGGGGTGCGCCACGGTTTGCGTCCAGTTGACCGGCGCCAGGTCCAGCACGCGGTGTTTCGGCCAGCGCGGCAGCAGGCACAGTAGGTCGCGCATGTACCCCAGGGGCTCGATCCGGTGCATGCGGCAACTCGCCAGCAGGGACACGAAGATGGTGTTGATCTCGGCGCCGTCCTCACTGCCGCAGAAGAGCCAATTCCGTCTTCCGACCACTTGCCGGCGCAGGTTCAACTCCGAGATGTTGTTGTGCATGGGCAGGCTGCCGTCATCGAGAAACCGCATAAGCGCCGCCTTCTGGTTGATAGCGTAGCGGATGGCATCGGCCACTGGTGACTCGTCCAGAACACGTCCCTGCTCCGCCTCGCACCAGGTAAAGAAGGCTTCCACAATTGGCTTCGATTTCTCATGGCGCACCTCGCGCTTCTTTTTGCGGGGCGAACTGGCGATCGTGCGCTCGATGCGGAA
>PMCR01000107.1 GCA_003155465.1 Myxococcales bacterium
GGCGCGCTGAACGTCGAGCGCAAGCCGCTGGACCTGGGCCGTCTGTTGGTGGAGGTAATGGGGACTATGCGCGAGGATGCGCGGCGCTTGGGGCTACACCTTGAGGGCACATTCGAGCCGGGCCTGTGGGTGAACGCAGACGCCACGCGCATGGGTCAGGTCGCTATCAATCTGTTGTCGAATGCGCTCAAGTTCACCCCGCCCGGAGGGCGGGTGACCGCGCGCCTGCAACGCCTGGGCGAGAGCGTACAATTCAGCGTCGAAGATTCCGGCGTCGGCATCGAGCCCGAGCTTCTGCCGCGCTTGTTCGCGCCCTTCGTGCAGGGATCGGCCGGGGCGTCACGACCGAGTGGCATGGGCATTGGCCTGTCGATAGTGCGGTCGCTGGTCGAGTTGCACGGGGGCGTGGCTCGGGCAGAAAGCGAAGGCGCGGGGCGGGGCGCGCGTTTCATTGTCGAGCTGCCCTCCATCGCGTTGCCCGCGCAAGCAGAGGCACCTGCCACGCTCGCGCCAACCGGGCCACGCGTCTTGGTGATCGAAGACAATCACGACGCCCGCGAGGCGGTTACCGCCTGCTTGGGCATGCGGGGCTACTCGGTGGCTGGCTGTGCGACCGGCGAGGCGGCGCTGGACTGGCTGAGCCGCGAGCGGCCGGGCGTGATGCTCGTCGACATTGACCTGCCCGGCATTGACGGATACCAGTTCCTGCGTGGGGCGCGCCTGGTTGCGGGCTGTGCCTCGATTCCTGCCCTTGCCGTGACTGCGCTTGGCGGGCCTGAGGACTTGAGGCGTACCCGCGAGGCCGGCTTTGCCGGGCATGTGGTCAAGCCGTTTGATGTGGACGAACTCGCCCACCGTATCAGTGCCTTGCTAGTCGAAAGCAGCCCGGCCGGTGCGCGTCCGGACTAGCCAGGATCCTTCGCTGTCCCCATTCCGTGCCACGCGACCGAGGAGAAATTACCACCTCGTAGCCCGATCGCGTGTCTGCGCGACAGATCGCGCGCCGCACCTCGCTTCTGATGGCACGGGGTTTGTATGGATGGGGCGGGGATTGGGAGGAGGCACGAGGTGAAGGGGAAAATGCGGCAAGCCCATGGTGATCACGTGGGGCTGCAACGGCTACTTCTTGCCCTGTTCCGGCTTCCCCGAGTGTCGCAAGACCAAAGAATACACGCGCAACGCGGATGGCACGCTGACGGTTTTGCCCACCACGCGACCGTCGGACCAGACTTGCCCCACCTGCGGCTCGCCCATGGTGATCCGGCGCGGGCGCTTCGGGGAATTCTTGGCCTGCTCGCGCTACCCGGACTGCAAGACCACCAGCCCGATCTCTCTAGGCGTCGCATGTCCCCGTCCTGGCTGCGGCGGGTACCTGACCGAGAAGCGTTCGCGGCGGGGCAAGGTCTTCTTTGGCTGTTCCAACTACTCCCAGACCAAGTGCGACTGGCGTGGGATCGCCCGCTCGCCAAGCGTTGCCCGCAGTGTGATGCTGCCTTCGTGGTGCAGAAGGTGTCGCGCGCTGGCGTAGGCCTGCGCTGCCTGGCCGACGGTTGTGGCTGGACGGCCGAGCCCGACGCCGAGGCAGAGATCCCGGCCGCACCCGACGCCAGGGCGTCGTAAATCCGGCGCGTGTGGCCGGCTCTCTACGCGGCCAAGCACAGCGGCCGCAACCGCACCGTGTGCAGGGCGAGGTGCGGCTACGGCGGGGTACTCGCCTGCAACCTGCACTATCCACAGCCGCTTGATGCGATCCGCGAAGCCTTTCCCAGTTCTCATAACTGCCCCCCCGAGGCCAAGTCTGACCTACCTATTGGATGCTTCAGCGGCGAAGGAGGTGCGCTCAGTGCGCTCACGGAAGTGCGTAGTCCTTGGTTTGGGCTGGGACGAAGTTCGAACTGCCAAAGAGAACGCGCAAGCGGGTGATGATGCCGCGATTGTGGCGCAGCTCGTATCCAAGTTGCAGCAAGCCGGCCAGCCCAAGCCGGAGCGGATTCAAGTGCAGGCGTGGCGAGCCGCCCAGTCCCACCGGCGGAGGTGTGGCGGTGGGCGCGACGTAAGTGCCGAAGACGCGGTCCCATAGCATGAACAAGGGGCCGCCAATATTGATCAGCGAGTGCCCCGGCAGGGCAGAGTGGTGCATGTAGTGATAGGGACCTTCGCCGAAAAAGGCGCTCAGCACGCGCAGCGGGCGGCTCCGCCAAAACGTCCCGTAAAGGGCCGTGTTGTGCGAGCCGATCAGGGCGATTTGGCCGATCATGCGCACGAGCAATGCCTCCGCGATCATTGACTCTGAGTAGAAGAGCTTGGCACACACGCCAACCCCGATCTGAAAAGGCACGCTCAGCAGAACAAACAGCGGGAAAGCCGCGAAGACCGGCTGGGTGGTCGGAATGGTGAGAAACGGGGGCATGTGGTGCGGGCGATGCCAGAGCAGCCAAAACGGTCGCCAGGTGTGGCCGAGACGGTGGAACCAATATTGAAAGAGATCGACGAGAGCTATGCTCGCCAGAAGCGGAAGCGGGTAGGGCAGGTGCACCAGAGTCGGCACGCGAGCCACCACGGCTCTGGACCATATGGTGTAGTGGCGAACGAGACTGAAGCCGGAGAAGAAGTCGTACCCCATGGCCGCGCTGACGGCACCGGCAATGGCCAGGCCCACATAGAGCATCAGAGAAACCACGGCGGTGAGCAGGAAGAAGGAGACGATCTGTCGCCGCGGCAACCCTTGGGAAAGCGAGAAGCCGCGATAGAGCATGAGGCCGTTCCAGGCCAGCACGAAGCCTGACAGAGGAAGCATGACCGCGAGCCAGTGTGGCGATACGCCGCCGAGTTGGCTTTGCAGCCGTGTCAGCACGTTGCCCGCTTCGTCGACCAGCCCGAGCCCGAGCATGACGGTTTCATGCGCGAACGCATCGACCACTACGGTCAGCGAGAAGACGACGGCGAACACCGCGTAGCCGGCGCGGATCCAGGGCTCCCAGCGAGCGCGCGGCTCCGAAGGTTCCCAGTCGAGGAGCTGCAGCGAACGGCGGGCAAACGAGGCGCGCCCCCGTGGGGCCATGGCCAGAGCGCCGTCTTGGCTGATCCCCATGCGGTCCTCCTTATTGCGATGTCGCGGCCACCAACTGGCGCTCGAAGGCCAGTTCCGCCGCAAGGCTTTCCCGGTCGCGGTTGATGGTGGCCACCGCCAGGCATTTCCCCGCGACAAGGTAGTCGATGCGCGCGTCCAGAGCATCGAGATCCCCGTCCACCCGCACCTCGTCCCAGTGCTCGGCGTGGCCCACGTACCTCAACGTGAGGTCGTAGTGCTGGCTCCAGAAGAAAGGAACGATCGCCAGGCGCTTCTTTCGGCCGAGCATGTTCTGCGCGGCCAGAGCTCCCTGGCGCTGCGCCACCACCCAGTGCTCGATGCGAACGCGCCGCCCTGACACGGGATCGGGGAATCGCGCGACATCGCCTGCCGCGAAGATCCCGGGTGCGCTGGTTTCGAGTTGGTCACTGACCAGAATTCCACCGTCCACATCAATGCCTGCTTGCTCCGCCAAGCCAGTCACGGGCTCGACCCCTATCCCAACGACGACCAGATCCGCCGGCAGCTCCTCGCCATTGCTCATGGCTACAGTTCGGTGACCGATGTGCAGCGGCCGGCTACCAAAACGGAACGTGACCCCATGTTGCTCGTGCTGGCGTCGAAGGAAATCGGCAACCCGAGGACCAAAGACCCGCTCCAGAGGACGAGCCGCGGGCGTAACCACCGTGACCTCCAGTCCCCGCGCGCGAAGCGCGGCTGCGGCTTCCAAGCCGATGAAACTGGCGCCTACCACGACCGCACGGCGTGCGCCCCTTACCGCTGCTTGGAGCCTCTTGCTGTCGGCCCATGTTCGCAGGGTGAACACCGACGGACGGTCAGCGCCAGGCACGTCCAGGCTGATAGGCTGCGCCCCGGTTGCCAACAGTAGCGCTCCAAACGGAAGTGAGCGTCCGTCAGCCAGCTCAACCAGTCGCGCCGCGAGGTGGAGCTTCACCACCGACGCGTCGACCAGAAGGGTGATAGCGAGCTTGTCGTAGTGATCGGCTGGTCGCAGCGGGATCCACTCCTCGGGCGCTGTGCCGGCCAAGTAGTCTTTGGAAAGGTTGGGTCGATCATAGGGCCCTGATTTATCGGCGCTGACCACGGTTACTGGCCCCCCATAGCCTTCCTGGCGCAGTGTCTCTGCGGCGGCGAGGCCAGCGGCTCCACCACCCACGATCACGACCGAGGCTGGGCCGTCCGCATGCTTCTGTCGTGGCACAACCGCTGATCGTTGTCCTCGCACGAAGACCTTCCCCTCGACTTGCTCGACATCCCAGCAGGCAATCGGGCTCAGCGCAGGCGAGCGCGCAGACTCGCCAGTGGCGAGCGCGAAACGGGCGTGGTGCAGGGGACAGCAGATCTCTCCTTCGGCCACCACCCCTTCTACGAGCGGACCGCCGTAGTGGGAGCATGAGGCGGCAACCGCGTACACCCGACCATTTTGGCGAACCAGCAGGACCAGATCGTTTGCCACCTTGCCAAGCAGCGGCTTCCCTTCGACTAGGTCGGCACTCGGAATTCCCAGTGACAGGTCGGGCGGAGTCTTGTCATCGTGCGTAGGCATGAAGGTTCCCCGCCCCAGACACATGCAAACGTCACACCAAGACGACCCGCGGTGCTGAAGCTCAGGACCGGTGCGCGTGGGCGGGTTCCGGGCCGTGTAGCTTGGAACGCGCATCCAGATGGTAGGTGCGGCCTCGCCACGACACTTCTGGCTTGAGCAGAGCGCTGAGTAGAACCAGGGGGCCGAGCAGCAAGATAGCGGCCGTGACCCAGGCGTGGCGCCAGCTTATGGGCGCTCCGCCGAGGGCGCGGTGCAGGCGGACCACGCTGACACTAACCGCGACCATGGTGGCGGCAGCTACGGCTGCGGCAATGTATTGGCCGCGGACCAAAGCCATCGTGGCTACGATGAACCCAAGGTAGAACTCCACACCGCGCAGCCACACCGGCAACTTGAAAGACCAAGTCGGCAGGCCCGAACGAGAGAAGATCAGCCACCGCCGGAACATGCGGGCAAATTCCAGCAGTCCGAGTCCGCGAATGACCACTGGGAGCGTATCCGCAGAGACCACGTTGCGACACCCAGCCTGTACTACGTGCATCCCAATTTGCATGTCGTCGACCAACTCGCCCCGCACACTCTGCAAGTCGTGCAGCGCTTTGAGCGTCTCGCGCCGAAACACCATCAGCTGGCCCATGATGAATGGCATGTCGCCGGTCTTGCGGATCGTGTCGGCCACGGCTGGCCCATACAGCCCGTTGAGCATGAGGGCAACCCCTGCATCGCCCGCGGTTTGCGGGGGTTCGCTGTCCACAACGGGAACGAACACGGAACCGGCTCGTTCTGTCGTGAGCAGCTTCTCAACCGCCCGGCGCAGTGAATGCGGATGCGGGCGAGTGTCCGAGTCTCCGAACGCCACCAAGTTGCCAGTGGAAAGCTTTAGGCCAGCTATCATCGCGTGAAGCTTTCCAGTCATCGTCGCGGGCGGCTGGCCGGCCACCATGATCATCGCCGTGCCGCGCCTACCGGCGTCCGCGTGTGCGCCAATGGCTTTGCGGACAACTGGAATGGCCGGATCAAGGTTGTCGTCGAAAACGAAAATAGTCTCCACTTCTCCCGGGTAGTCGTTGTCTAGCGCCGCGGCCACGTTCATGCCTTCGTCCACGTCCAGGCCCTTCACTGGACGCACCACCGTGATAGACGGCCAGAGTTTTCGACCACCAGCCTCTGGAAGCGCGGGGCTTCGTTCGGCAGCCCGTTGTTCCAGCAGCGCGCGACGGAGTCGAAAATGGTCCCAGATCGTCGCAAGCAGAAGCATCAAACCAAACAAGACAGTTGTAGATTCCACACGCCTCCTCCTCGGACGGCACCCTGAAGCCACACAAATCCGCGTCCAGGCGAGCCATCCATTCCTGTCCAGTTGGATGCTCACCCCTTGCAGAGGTTGCGGTGGATTCGGAAATTGCGCTAGAGCCAAACCAGGACGCTGGCCAGCGCGTAGGGCATCGGCACGATCACTTCTCCGCTGTTCACCTGAAGTGCGCAAATCTCGCGCTCCCGTGCGTCGCACAACGTGGCGCTCTTGATCGGGCGGCTTGGGCAGGACAGGCGCACCTGAATCGGAGCGTTGGCGAAGCTTGCAAGACGGACCAGCACGGCATCGCCCTGGAAGGCGGGCTTCAGCGCCGTGACATGCGCGTCGTCGCAATCGACCACCATGACCGAGTTGGCCAGATCGTCGAGGTCAGGCTCATTCGGGCTGAACATGGCGGCTCGCAGGGCCCGCCGCACATGGTGGGGCAGCCGATTGCTGCGGGCATCTCCGTCGGGGGTGAACCAGACCGCGTAGTCTAGCTGGCCCTGGTGCGGATCGGTTCCCGACGCTGGGTGCGCGAGAATCGGCAGCAACTGAAACGCCATCTCGCGCGGGGCATAGCGCAGGGCGATCCACTCCAGGGTGCCGGCGCCGTCGCTGGCGATCGCTGCGGGGCCGCCCAGGAAGGCGGCCAACCCGACCCCGCTCCGTTGGTCGCGCAAATGCACGAATGAACGCGCTGGCCAGAAGGTGGGACGAAAGAGCTTGTGCGCGGGACGCACGACGATCCCACCCGGCACGTCCATGGTGAGTTCCTGACCAGTCAGTTGGGTCGGGAAACGGCACGTGATCGTCCGGCCACGCCGGGCCGAGCCGTCGAGACGCATGCGCAAGACCGGCGAATTCTTGCGCATCCACAGCCAGCGAACAAACCGACGCTCGTCGAACTCCGAGTCGACGCGTACCTCCAGCACATCGCCGCACGGCTTGACCCTGATGCGCGCCGGGGAATGGCTGGCGCGCGCCTGCTCGGCAAAGACTCCGCCGCGGAACTCGTGCCCGAGGCGCCACAGGCCGCCACTGTCACGATAGCTCACGAGATCGTTGGCAGGACCGGAAAGCAACTCCTCGCCCGATCCGGCCAGGCGGAAACTGGTGATGGCGCCTCCCTCTTGTTCGCGCAGGACCACGCGGTAGGAGTCCGTTTCGACCACCAACCTCCCTCCGTCAAGCTGGAAGAAAGGCAGAGGGCTCTTCGGGAATGCGGACGCGGGCGGGCGAATGGCGCGGATGCGGGCCAGAGCATGGTCCGCCAGCTCCTCGGCTTGCGCGAGCCAGGGCTGTTGTTCTTCCCGCCACACGCGATCGGGCGACGTCCCGGTGATGAAGTCGTGATGATTGCTCATCACCGCCAAGTCCCAGGCCGTGCGCAGGTCGCGCGCGATCTCGACCTCGCTGTGGACACCTCCCGCCGACGAACTCGACGCTGCCAGCGCCGGCAGCACGGTCAGTTTCTCCGCGATCACCAGCTTGCGCACGATGCGCTTGGCGCGTCGCTTGGCCTCGGGTCGGCTGGCATAGAACCCCATCCAGTAGGGATTCGGGTCCAGGGTCAGCACCGGAAGCACGGACTCGTGGCAGGCGACCAATTCAAGGTAGTCGTCCAGGCCGGCATTGAGCGCCCAGACCCCGCTGCTTTCGTAGCGGGTGCGGTTGTAGCGGTCGAGGAGTTCCACCAGTCCCGCGATCGGACCGTTGAAGTCGCCGCCGATCGGGCAGTACAGGTATGGCGTGCGGGCGAGCGGCGCGAGGTCCTGGACGTAGCGTTGGATTCGGCGCGCGACGTGGGACTCGGTCCGCCACGGAAAACCAAAGATGCGGTCCATCCAACGGACCACGCCCACGTGGGCCAATAAATCGCCCTGGAAATAGGTGTGGGCATTCCAGTGGCACAGGACCTGTGAGCCATCAGGACCGCGCCACACGAAATCGGCCGTCTTGAGGTTCTTTGCCAGCAGCTCGGCGCTCGATCCCGGCAGGGGGAAGGCCGACTTGCGCCGATAGTCGCTGCCGACGAAATACATGCCATCAATGCGCGTGATGGCCGCCATGTCGAAGCCCAGCGCGACGAGTAGGGTGGGCAGCGCGGGCGAATGGCCAAAGTCATCCGGCAAGTACGCCAGCCGCGGCTGTACGGTCATGCCATTGGCCTTGAGCCATTCCTGTCCGTCGGCGTAGTCGCGCAGGATGGCCTCGGTTTCCGGCAGCACCGTATCGGGGGTTGTGATGCCCGTGCCGGTCAGGCGCAGCCTGCCCTGGTTGACCAGGCCGCGCAGGCGCTCGTGCTGAGCCGGGTTGGATTGCCAATAGCGCTGCAGGAAGAACAGACTCTCGACGGAAAACACTCGGCGCGGCTCCTGCTCCAGCGCTAGCAAGGCGCGTTCGACAATGCGCGGGATGCACAGCTCGTAGTACTCCTCGGTGGTATGCAGCCAATTGGGATCCCAGTGGCTGGTTTCGCCGAACACCAGGACCTGCCTGGCGTCAGGCGGAATTCCTAGCCGGGCGCGCAGAGCAGCCTCTTGCGACCGCGCCGCCATCGGGGCGGTCATGGTCACCTGTGGGGCAGCGGCGAGATTGAACAAGATAGCTCCGCCGCTGGGAGTCAAAGACCCTCTAGCGGTCTTCCAATAGGATGCCAGCAAAGCCTGATAGTCGAGCCCTTCGTTCCCATCCCGCCTTCGCCGGGTCGGCGCGCGGGCACTGGCCTTGGACTTGCAAAGTCGCAAAGGTCGACTGCGGCGCACTGCGAGTCGCCAAGGAGTGTGGCTATGTCCAAATGCGAAGACCTACACGTAATCATCCTGGCCAGCGGCGAGGACCATTCCATCAAGTCTCTTGTCGAGGCGCTGGGCGGAGTGGATACCCCAAAGCAGTTTGCTTCGATTGCGGGCGGCGGAACTCTGCTGCGGCAGACGGTTGCACGCTACGCCAACCTGGTTCCCGCCGAGCGCATGATCGCCGTGGTGACCGCCGAGCATGAGGGATTGGCGCGCACCCAGTTGCGCGACTGGCCCGGGATCGAAATCATCGCGCGGCCAGTGCAATGCGGCGCGGGTTTCGACATGCTCTTGGCACTGGGAGAGGTTTTCGGCCGCGCACCGACCGCGCGCGTGCTGGTGACGCCGGCTGAACACTACGTGCCCTATCCCGAGGGGCTGGTGGGATCGGTGGTGGCCGCCAACCGAGCGCTGGACGAGGTTGCCGCCATTCTTTTCGGTGTGGCCGTGGACCGAGGGAGAGGCAGGAAGGCGTGGATCGTGCCTGGGCGGCCGCTCAGCGGGCAGATCCTCTCGGTAGCAGGGTTGGTGGACGACGCCTCGCCCCTGCAGGCGGCAGAGCTGGCGGCGGCCGGCGCGCTGTGGAACACGTCGACGATCATGGCCCGCATCGAACACCTTTGGTACCTGGCCGCGCGTCAATTCCCCATGCAGGCCGAGGCGGTGGCTCGGTTCTGGGCCGAAAAGGGCTCTGTGACCAAGACGGTTGAGCAAACTTGCCTCGACATACCGGCTATCGATCTGAACCGCGGGCTTCTGGCCGGAACCAAAAATGTTGCCACCATCGCGGTGCACGGATCTGGCTGGACCGATTGGACCTCGCCCGAGCGAGTCCTGGATTCGATCCTCGATGCAAGAGAGCTGGAAAACCTCCTCTCGCGGATCTTGCGTCGGCAGCGGGCTTCTGGCCGGACCCAGCTGCGCAAAGGACTTGGCCCGACGGCTCGCCACGCCAACGCAGCCTGAGAAGGCGGCGTCACTTCGCGTGCTACGAATCGGTAGCACAGGCCCCTGGCGGTGCCACCAGATGGGAACGTGGCTTGTCGCCGGTTCCGGAGGCTGCCAGCTCGCGAGCTAGTCCCAAGATGCGGCGGTGCTCGGGAATACGAGTGAGGAACGACTCCCGGATTGCTGGGTCGTCGATCGCTTCTGCCAACCCGAGGATGCGGCTGGCGACCTTGCGCTAGAGGGGCGCGTGCCAGCAGTGCGATCGCGAAGTGCCGGATTGAAAGCACAGTCTCCCACGTCGCTACGGCCGCGCGCGCGTAGTGCTCGGCGCTGGGGTAGTCAGATGCAAGGTACTCGGTCAGAGAAAGACAGGCCTCCGCGCAGCCCAGAAAGCGACGATCGTTCTGAGCGACGGTCACGTCGATGGCTTGCAGGCCGGTGGCGCGTGCTTCAGCAAGAGATCCCCGGTACGCGAAGATGTTGGTGAGCCCCTGCAGCCCAGTGTTTCGAACCGAGAGCCCATGGCCTGCAATCTGGTCTTCAGCACTTCGGATGACAGCGCCCCGCGTGCTGCTCTCTCCGTTTCCACGAATTCGCCGTGCCAGATGCGCGCCTGCGACTCGATCACCCGCATCGCACACAATTCCTCGCCCGCGGCGCCCAGGTTCACGCCCCGCTCGACGCGCGCCAAGGTTTCTCAGACCTCCGACGATCGCTCAAATTTGCGGCGCCTCGCCCGAGAGGGCAAACGCGACTTCCTGGGATCACAAAGTGCAATACAGACCCGCGGTTCGCCTGGCCAAGATCTGCATCAAGGCGAGCAGCTTGAGAGGAGCACGCGGATCGAATCGGAGTCTGTGTCCACAACAACGATGTCCGAGACGCGGTTGCCATCGAGATCGGCGATGGCAGTGGCTGAAGCCGTCGGCATGATCTAGACAGGCGCATCAGTTCCGTACGAGGATGGTGGGCGCGTGGACACAACAAGCATTTTTCGCCTGGCTGTCTTCGAGGGCCACGTGTCGCGCGATCTTGGCCGAAAGGCGGGACGGGGAGGGACGTTGTGATTGCAGCTCTCTTGACCCTGTGGCTCGCCCGTCCGATCTTGCCGCTGGCCGGTGACAGTGCTTGCCCGACGCCTGCCGAGGTCGGGGACCGATTGGCCCAACTTGCCGCACCCACCAGGTCAGCCGCCACCCGAACATCTGAGCAGCATCGGGCGTATCTGTCCGGCACGGATGCCATGGTGCACGTTGAACTCCTCGGATCGGACGGTCGTCTGCTGGCCGAACGGACCCTCAACCGGACCGGCTCTTGCGCAGACCTGGCCGAGGCCGTGGCTGTGGTCCTTTCGACCTGGGAGGCCGAGTTCAATCCCAACGTCGTGGTGGCTGTGGTGCTTCCGCCGCTGGTGCCGCCCGCCCCGCCCCCACCGCCGACTCTTGCGGCAAAGACAGTGGAGCGGTCGCCGGTTCCGTCCCTGCGCTTCGATGTTGGCCTTGGCCTGCACGCCTCGATCACAGGTGGTGAGGTTGTCTCCGGAGCCACGGCTGCAGCGTCGCTTGCCCCCTCTCGTGGACGGCTTGGTCTTGCGCTTGCGCTTTCGGCAGACTCGACCCATTCCCAATCGCTCGCATCGCTGACCGGAGCGGCCCACTGGACGCGCGTGGCGCTGGCAGCGGGACCACAGTACCGTCTGGGCCGAGGCGCGACGATGTTGGATTTTCATGCGGGCGGCGTGATCGCGCTTCTGCGCGTCGATGGCGTCGGTCTGCCGTCGACCACCTCGGACACCACAGCACAGCTTGGCGTCAGCGCGGGACTGCGCGGCCTGTGGGCCTGGAACAACGCTGCGGGGTGGATGGGCCTGGACTTGCTGGTCTATCCTGGGCGCGACCAGCTCAAAGTCGGTGGTCTTGGCGATGGCGGCCAGCTTCCGCGGGTGGAGATCCAGATTGCTTCTGGGCTCAGCCTGGGGCGTTTCCCGTGAAAGGTTTGCGGCAGCCCGAAACACAGGACTAGGCCAACATGACGCCCGTCCGACCCGACGCCACGCCTGCCATCGACGGCTCCTCCGGCGTCCCGGATCTTGACACCCTCTACCGCACCTACGCGCCCACGGTGGCTCGCTGGGCCGCAAGACTCGCAGGGCCGTTGGTTGACGTCGAAGATCTGGTGCATGAGGTTTTCTTGGTGGTCCGACGTCGGTTGTCGGAGTTTCGCGGCGATGCCAAGTTGACCACCTGGCTATTCAGAATCACGGAACATGTGGCGCAAGAAAGCCGACGCAAGGCGCGGTTCCGGCGTTGGTTTTCCCGCGCTAGGAACCTTGAGATCCAGCATGCGACGGCCCCACCCCATCTGACCCCGGTTGACGAGTTGGAGCGGCGCCAGTCGAGCGAAACCGTGCACCGGATCCTTGAGCGACTGCCAGACAAGTACCGGAAGGTGCTGATTCTGTTCGAGATCGAAGAGCTGTCAGGCGAAGAGATCGCCGTCTTGACTGGAATCAAGCCCGCCACGGTTTGGGTGCATCTGCATCGGGCGCGGGTGCGGTTCATTGCCGAAATGAAGCGCGATTCGGGGAGACGCAAATGAAAGAACCGAGTGCGACAGGCAGACAGATTGACGTGGATGAGCGGGCGCCCATTCGCGACCGCTGGACTGTGCGGCCTCCCGGCGACAGCGACGAAGCGCAGGCGGGGGCCTTGCTGCGATCAGCAGCGGTGGTGCCGCCGTTTGGCGCGAAGAACCTGGCCGAAGTTGCCACGCGACTGCGCTGCCGGGAGCGGCATGTGCCGAGAACGTGGAGCTGGCAGATTGCGATCGCGGTGGGCCTCTTGCTCTGCGGCGGGGCACTGTCTGCGGGGGTCCTGCGCATTCTACGTGGGCCCTCGGTCGGCCCGCCTTTGCCTGCCGCCCCAGGTTCGGTGCCACCTAGCGGGCCAGTCCGGCGCAGGCATGGGGTCGTCGCGCCCCTTCCGGCGCCAGTGCCCGAGCCCACACCGGTCGCGCCCAGCGTGGAATCCCCCCCGCCTCGCCTGACCACCAGTGTGGGAAAGCTGGAATCGGCGCCGGGAAAGGCGTTGCCTGAGCCGTCCCCAGCCCCACTGGCCAATCCATCCGCGCTGGCGCAGGAATCGCGACTGCTCGCAGGCGCGATTCACAAACTGAGGCAGGAACGCAATCCGGGACAAGCGCTGGCCATGCTGGACCAGCATCGCGCCCGATTCGGTGCAAGAGGCGCGCTTGAGCCTGAGGCGGAGGTGACGCGGATTGAAGCGCTCTTGCGCCTGGGCCGCCACGATCAGGCTCTGGAGCTGCTCGACGGACAGGTATTGACGGCGACGGGGGTGGGGCGCGAGATGCTGGTGGCGCGCGCTGAACTGCGTGCTGAAAAGGGAAGGTGCGGGGCCGCGTTGAACGATTTCAACCTGCTGCTTGCCACCGAAGCGGCGCCCGATCTGGTGACCGAACGAGCCCTGTATGGCCGCGCGACCTGCCGGGCGCAGCAGGGCGACTGGGCAGGAGCGCGCAGCGACCTAGAACACTATCTCACCAGGTTCCCGAGCGGCCGATTTGCGAATCAGGCCCGGGTGGCGATCGGCAAGTGAAAGGTTTTGTCGTGTTGGCTCCACAAGACCGCCCGAGAAGACACCTCATGATGAAGCAACTGCTGCTCACAGCGCTGGCCACGGCCGGTGGGTGCGATCACCAGCTTGGGATCGGGGCGCTCGGACCCGACGCTGAGGTTGCACCGTCCGGTCGGGATGCGGGCACTTCCTCCATCGACGTAGGCAAAGAGGTTGCGCTGTCGGGTTGGGAGGCGGGCAGTGCATCAGTCGATATGGGCAAAGAAGCGCAGACCTCGTTGCCCAATGACCCAGATGCGCAAAGCCTTCTTGCCAACGACACGGGCGGGGGAGTGGGGGTACCTCCGGACGATGCCGCGGACGCGGGCGTGCTTAAACCCCTTGTCCCGGGCCCCACGACATGGACCGGATTCACGGAAGACATCGACCATGAATTTCCGTCCGGCTCAAATGCGATCAGGTTCACCTTCGCCGTCGATCCCTACGGCCAGGTCGCGGGGATGGTCTTTCTTGGCGCTGGTCCGGCGCCGCCACCTGCAACCAACCCGGATGTCGGGTACCCACCTGAACCTTGGGTGGCGAGCAACCAAGACCCCAGCGACTATTGGGCCGAGGGGTTTGGCTATTCGATGGCCCAAGGGATTTTCGAACCCGAGCGTCTTCACTTTGTTATCGACAAACATGAATTGTGGGCAGGATGGTGCGCCCTGCAACCGGTAACCTGGGCCAACGACAGCGGCTCTTGCCTTCCAAGCTGGGAAAGCGTCAGCACAACCCTCGCGAGTGGCGCACCCTATTGCTATCAGAACAACCCCACCAATAAGCAAGCAACTGTTCGTGACTGCGGGAAGCTCGCTCTTTGTACTCTGAATCCGGTCTGCATCTGTTCGATAGACGCCTGTACCTACAGCCCGAGTGATTTTTCGTCAATTGCTGGCTTCGAGTTGGTGCTTTCGAATGGCACCGCCACTGGCAGGGTCGATGGGATCTTCAACAGTTACGGGATTGTCCATTTTACCCAGGACCCTTAGACCCATTTTCTGATTCGCGTTCGACGATTAGTTTTCGTGTTCAGCTGTGTGGAAGAGATACGAGCCCCGCGAAAGGGCAGGGCCACTCTGTAGCCAGACAACGTTCAGTCATTGCACGATCGTCATTGCGTCCTGACCGACAAGCCCTTGGAGTCCCATCATGAAACTGCGAAGAAGCGCCGTAGTTGTCTTGCTCCTGCTCGCCACCTGCAACGAAGACCATCCCGGCAACCGCCCCCGCCTTGAATCTTCCCGGGCGGCTTTGGGCACTGTGCCCGCGAGCGAGATCGCCACCTGGACGCTCATTTCTCCGCCGGCGGAGGGTCCTGACCCGCGCTCTCTGCAGACCGTCGCCTTTGACGAGAGCCGCAAAGTGCTGGTTATGTTCGGGGGGCAAAGGGATGCTGTCGTGGACGGCCAGATCATCGCTGCGTCTCTTCCGGTGTCGCAGTACCTGTGGGAGTGGGAGCCCGCGACTTCTGCCTGGACGAACCGTGCCCCTGTTGGTGGCAAGAAACCGAGCCCGCGCGCGGGCGCAGGCATGGTCTTCGACTCGTCCCGCAAGACCTTCGTAATATTCGGTGGGAGCTCGCAAACCGGTCCCACCAGTTTCGACAACTACCAGGATACCTGGGAATGGGATTCCGTGACCGGCACGTTCACCGATCGGACCAGCCAGGGTACGCCCCCGGAAGCCCGCAGCGAGCTCAGTATGGTGTTCGAGAAGTCGACCGGCAAGGTGCTGCTTTTCGGGGGTGCCAGACCTGCAATCTACACCGGCGGCAATCAGCCCAGTGTCCCGAGCGCGTTTGGCGACACCTGGGAATGGGATCCGGCCACGGGCAAGTGGACCAAACTCGCGCCTGCCACTGCGCCCGGCGCCCGCAGCGACTCGGCCCTGGTCTGGGACAGCAAGCGCAGCCGCGCGGTCCTGTTCGGCGGAATGGAGATTCCGCAGGGCTTGATGGTTGCGATTCCCAAGCAGGACATCTGGGAGTGGGATCCAGCCACCTCGAGCTGGACCGATCGCACGAGCACGGGACAGAAGCCGAGCGCGCGCTACGGCCACGGCATGGCGTACGACCCCGGCCGTGGCTTGACTGTGCTCGCGGGCGGCTATGACATCGCAACCGGCGCCGGACTGGCCGACCTTTGGGAATGGGATCCGACCACGGCNNGCAGCGGCTCACCGGCAGCGAGCCCAACTCGCCTGCCATGCGCATCTACTCTTCACTCGTTGCCGATTCGGCGCGAAGCCGCCTCGACTTGCTGGCGGGTATGGTCTTCCACGAGCAGTCCGCAGGGCCCGACAACCCAAGGTACGGTTCCGCCCCCTCTGCGGAGATCTGGGAGTTGGACCCTGTTGTGGCAGCCTTCACCAATCGCACGCCACCACCGAAGCCCTGGCCGAAGGCGCGCCTGAATCCAGCGATGGCCTTCTGCCCTGCCACCGGCAAGATGTACTTGTTCGGCGGCTGCGTCCAAGGGTCCAGCGCGCTTGTGGGCCTAGACGACCTGTGGGAGTGGGACGGGACCTCCTGGGTAGAGGTCCAAACCGATGGGCGCCCCTCTGCTCGCTCGAATGCAGCGATGGCCTACGACCCATACCGGAAGTCCCTCATTCTGTTTGGCGGCGTGAACAACGACGTCCCTTCGCTCGAAGGGGGCTGGCTCGATGACACATGGGAATGGCAGAGCGGCACCCGCAAGTGGAGCCAGCTTCACCCCTCTTCCAGCCCACGGAGCGGCGGGACCATGGTGACCGATTCGGGGCGCGCCAAGGTGCTGTTCTTCGGCAGCTACCGATCCACGGGCATCCCCACGTATCCGATCCCGGGAGCCCCCCCAGATCCCCGTGACCTGGCCGGCACAATCTGGGAGTGGGATGGCAGCAATACCACCTGGAGCAACCGCATGCCCGTTCCCGCCACGGGCGCGCCGGCTTGGCCACAGGGCCAAGTGTTGAGTTTCGACGACGGTCGCCAAAAGGTGTTTCTTCTCGATGGATCGAGTGCAACGTCGAGCGAAAGCGGCAGCATTGCTTTTTGGGAGTGGGATCCCATCTCAGGCGGGTGGGCGCACGGCGACAGTGGGGATGCTGTCGACTTTGCCAGCACCTCTGCGTTCCCCTACGTGGTCTACGACAGCCTGCGCCGGCGGCAGATCTTGGTGACTTGGCCGGACAACTCGGACCTCAAGACCTTCGAGCTGGATAGCAAGGGTCAAACTCTATACCAGCGCGTCCTGTCCCCAGGAATAGGAGCGGTTCTCAACGGAGCCATGGCCTTTGACAGCCAGCGCGGCGTGGTCGTGCTTTTTGGCGACAATGGTAGTGGGGACACGCACGACGTCTGGGAGTACAAGGTGACGAATCTCGGCAACGGCGAGGGGTGCACGGCTGCCGCGGCGTCGACCTGCGCCTCCGGCTTCTGTGTGGAGGGGGTCTGTTGCTCAAGTGCGTCCTGTTCCGGAGCCTGTCAGTCGTGCAACGTCGCCGGCCACGAAGGAACCTGCACAAGCGCGGCCGCCGGCACGGAGATTCCCGGAAGCTGCGCTGACGGACAGGCGTGCGATAGCAGCGGCAGTTGCAAGAGCAAGAACGGCCTCACCTGTTCTAGCGCCAGCGCCTGCGCCTCGGGCTTCTGCGTGGATGGCGTGTGCTGTGAGAACGCGTGCGACGGCAAGTGCGTGTCATGCAACCAGGCCAATCGCGCGGGGAAATGTTCTGACTATGCCGCGGGCATCGACCCAGACAACGAATGCGGTTCGGGCAGCGGGATCTGCCGCTCGACCTGCAACGGCGCTGGTGGGTGCGATTCGCCGCAGAGAGGAATCGTCTGCGGGCCGTGCCAGATCTGTGACGGCGCCGGCGCATGCATTGTCCCTGATCCCCTAGCCTGTGCTCCCAGTGACATCCGCGGGTTCGACGGCGGCGCGGGTGGCACGGGCGGCATCGGCGGCGGGGGCGGCGCGGGCGCGGGAGGGACCGGCGGCAGGGGCGGCAGCGGCGGTGCTGGTGGTGCGGCAGGGGCAAATGGACGCGGTGGCGCCGGCGGCGCAGGTCCAGCGGGTGGCCTGGTCTCGGGCGGTACGGGAGGCAACACCGGCGGCGGAGGCGGCCGTGGTGCCGGCGGCAGCGCTGGTCCAGACGGAGGAAGAGATGCAGGTGCGCCCAATGCGGGCAGCGCCGATGGCGCCAGGGATTCGAGCGCGCCCGACACGGGCAGCGCCGCGCGACTGGGCCACTCTGGCTGCAGTTGTGACTTGGGCCGGACGGCCCCGGGCACTCCCGGGCCGCCCTTTGCCTTGTTCGCGGTCGTCTTCTTGTGGAGGCGCCTGGTTCGGCGTCGGTCAAGCGTGGGCGTGAGCGGTAGTGGTAGCGTGAGCGATGAGCGTGCCGCGGGTTGCGTGGGCGACTGGCGCTTGCGGCCCACGGTTCGCTCTTCGCCTCCCGCGGACCGCACGCGAACTCCCCTGGGGAGCTTCGGGACGGACAACCCACCCTGCCCACCCCTCGCGCTTTGCGCTCGCCCGTCGCGCTCATGCCCACGCTCACTCCCACGCGACCCGCGATCCGAAGGCCAGCTCTTCGGCCGGCCCGGGATCATCCGACAGGCTCTCGCGACGCTGCTTCTGCTCTCCACCTGCTCCGCCCCCCCTGCAGGCAGCGACCCTCGGCCTGAGACCTCCCATGCTGCCCTGGGCACCGTACCCGCGACCGAATCTGCGACCTGGACCCGCAAAGACGTTCCCCCGCCTCCAAGTCCCGCCCCGCGCTACCTGCAGTCGGCCGCCTTTGACGAGACCCGCAAGGTGCTGGTCATGTTCGGCGGCCTGTCCAGCGTGAATCTCGATCCCTACGCAGAGGCGCTCCAGGATCTGTGGGAGTGGAATCCCGCCACCAGCACATGGACAGACCGCACCCCCTCGGGTAGCAAGCCGACCGCGCGCTCGGGCGCGGGCATGGTTTTCGATTCGGCCCGCAACAGGTTCATCATCTTTGGTGGGCGTTCGACGACCAATTATGATCTCGCTGACACCTGGGAATGGGATCCCACGACTGGCGTCTTCACCGATCGCACCAGTTCCGGCTTGGCGCCGATCGGCCGCAGTCAGCACAGCATGGTGTTCGAGAAATCCACGGGCAAGGTGTTGCTCTTTGGCGGCGGTCTCGTCGCCAACCAGAGGTACGACGGAATCAGCATCTCGCTCGCATTTGGAGACACCTGGGAGTGGGATCCCGCCACGGCCACGTGGGCTCAACTTGCACCCTCTGCGGCGCCCAGTGCCCGATACGACTCTGCCATGGTCTGGGACAGCAAACGCAGCCGCGCTGTCTTGTTCGGCGGAACCCAAAAAGACCAGACCTATCCGGACGGCATTCCCACGCAGGACACCTGGGAATGGGATCCAGCCAAGTCGTTCTGGACTGAACGCACGACCACGGAGCGCGCGCCGAGCGCGCGCCACGGCCACGCCATGGCGTACGACCCCGGCCGCGGCCTAACCGTGTTGGTGGGTGGTTGGGATAGCGACACCGGCGACGGCCCACCCCAAGGCAACGGCCTGGCCGACGTTTGGGACTGGGATCCGAACACTGGGGCGTGGAGCGAGCGCCTGACCGGCAGCGAGCCCAATCTGCCCCCGGGGCGCATGTTCGCCTCGCTGGTCACCGACCCGGCGCGGACCCGCCTTGATCTGGTGGCGGGGTTGGTCGGCTTCGCGGACACGGGGGAGCTGATGCTTGCCACAGCGGAGCTGTGGGAGTTGGACCCTGCCAAGGCAACGTTCAGCAACCGTGCGGCGTTCCGGAACGCACCCAGCGGACGCTATCGCCACGCCATGGCTTTCTGTCCTGCCACGGGCAAGAGCTACGTGTTCGGCGGACAGGACAGCAAGGCCGAGATGCTCGACGACCTGTGGGAGTGGGACGGGAGCGCGTGGTCTCAAATCAGCAGTGCTGCGCGACCTTCAGCTCGCGGGAACACGGCCATGGCCTACGACCCGTCTCGCAAGTCGCTTATTTTATACGGTGGTACAACCGAGACGTCTGTGCAAACCGACACGCAGGGCCTCGACGACACCTGGGAATGGCAGAGCGGGACCCGCAAGTGGACCCAGCTTCACCCCGCGTCGACCCCAGGCACAGTTTTCGGTCACGGCATGGTTGCCGATACGGCGCGTGCCAAGGTGCTGCTGTTCGCCGACGCGAACAACGCGGTCTGGGAGTGGGATGGTAGCAAAGCGACTTGGACCAATCGCACGCCCGTTCCCCTCGCGGTCGCAGCCCCGAGCCTGTTCTATGTGACCACGCCGGGCTCGAATAGCGTCGGTCCGGTCCTGACTTTCGACGAGGGCCTGCACAAGATGTTTGTCTTTGGTGGCGCGAGCATATGGGACGCCACCAAGAGCAACAGCGTCTTCTGGCTGTGGGATCCCGTCACTGCCGGCTGGGCATTCCAGGACAGTGGCGACTTCGTGGATTTCGGCAAAGATCCCAATGGTGGGGATGTCTCCCCGCCTTTCCCTGTCTTTGCCTACGACAGCCTGCGCCGCCGGCAGGTCACGGCAACCAACGCGACGGCCTCGACCGGGGCCACTGCCGGCCTCAAGACCTGGGAGCTGGATACCAAGAACGCAACCTGGTACCTGCGCAACCTGCC
>PMCR01000279.1 GCA_003155465.1 Myxococcales bacterium
ACCGCGCGCGTGTTGCTCTCCATCGAAATCGGCGACGACGGCAAGGTGGGCGCCGTCGAGGTGGTGGAAGGGGCCGGGGCCGATTTCGACGCGGCGGCAGTGGCCGCGGCTCGCCAGTTCGTGTTTGAACCGGCCGAAGTCGACGGCCGGCCCATTCCGGTCAAGATCACCTACCGCTACGACTTCACCATCGTGACCAAGACCGTGGCTGTCGGTCCCCAGGTGAACTTCGAGGGCGTGGTGCTGGAAAGGTTCAAGAAGCGTCCTTTGGCTGGCGTGCGGGTCAAGATCAAGGATCTCGATCTGGGCACCACGACCGACGAGGATGGATACTTCGCCTTTCTCGATGTGCCGCCGGGAGCGCACAAGATCGAAATCGCGCACCCCAAGCTGGTCGCGGTGCTGACTGACGAGACGCTGCGGCCGGAGCAGAAACGCACGGTCAAGTACTTCGTCGAGGAAAAGGGAGAAGACGTGGACGAGGAGGTCGTGGTTCGCGCGGCCCGTATCAAGAAGGAGGCGGTGGAAACCCGCATCCGCACCGAGGAGGCGCGTCGGGTGCCTGGCACCCAGGGTGACACGCTCAAGGTGGTGCAGAATCTGCCGGGCGTGGGACGCTCTAGCTTCGGCTCGGGTCAGCTCGTGGTCTGGGGTTCAGCGCCCAATGAGACGCGTGTGAACGTGGATGGGGTGGAGATTCCGGCCCTTTATCACGTGGGCGGGCTGCGTTCGACCATCAACTCCGACCTGGTGCACTCGATCGAACTGGCGCCAGGCGCGTTCGGCGCCGAATATGGTCGCGGCCTCGGTGGGATGGTGCGCATCGAACTGCGCCCTCTGACCGGCGAAGGCATTCATGGCAGCGTGGCGGCCGATGTGCTCGACACATCGGCGTCAGTCACGGCGGCCTTGACACCGCGCCTGCATGTCGCCGCTGCCGGTCGGGTGAGCTACCTCGACCGGCTGATGCCGCTTGTCACCAATGCGGACATCGGCGATTCGTTCCCCATTCCCCGCTACGACGATTACCAGGCGCGCGCCAGCCTGTCGCTGGACCGCGACGAGGATGTGACCGCGACCTTTCTGGCCTCGGACGATCACCTACGGCGAACCATCCCGGCCAGTGACCCCGCCGAGGTGCGCTCGCAGAGCAATGATCTCTCCAGCAAGCACGCCTTTCTCACCTACAGTCGCCTCAGCCCCGACGGGTCGAGTGTGCGTGTCACGCCATCCTTCGGGGTGGATGACAGTGCCTTACACGAGAGTTTTGGCGACGAAAGCGCGGATCTCAATCTGCGAACCTGGCACTATGGTTTGCGCGCCAGTCACCGTCGGCGCGTGGCAAGCGCCGCGACCCTGCTGGTCGGGGTGGACCTGCAGGGGCGTGACACATCCGCGATCCGCCGCGGATCGGTCAATCAACCGCCGCGCGAGGGTGATCTCGTGGTGTTCGGCCAGCGTCCTTCCGCACAGATCGGGTCGGACACCTGGCACGTGCGCGTGCTCAACGTCGCGCCCTATCTGCTGTTTGACATCAATCTCGGCAATCTGACTTTGAGCCCGGGCGTGCGTTTTGAACCCACCCTGATCGAGGGAGATCGTCTTTATCCGCGCAGCGCGACCACGCCTCCTGTCGGGTATTCGCGGCTGGAAGTCCCTGCCAATCCGGCCAGCAACGCATTTCTGCGAAGTCTTCCCAATCCGCGCCTCCAACTCGCCTATCGCGCCGGCCGCCGCATCACTTTCACGGCAGGCGCGGGTGTATACGGGCAGCCGCCGAGCCCGGAAGACATGTCGCCCGTATTCGGCAACCCTGGCATCCGATCCTCGCGAGCGATCCACACCAGCGCGGGCGTTTCGGTCAAACTGCGGCCCACCCTCAGCTTTGAAACAGTGGGGTTCTACAAGAAACTCTATGGCCTGGTGTCCCGCAGTGAGTCTCCGTCGCCGGCGGTGGGCGAATCACTGACCCAGGATGGCATCGGGCGCAGCTATGGAGTACAGGCNNGGCTGGATCACCTATACCCTCAGCCGGAGCGAACGCCGCGACCATGCGGATCGGGCCTGGCGTCTGTTGGACTACGACCAGACGCATGTGCTGGGCATCCTGGCCAGCTACGAACTCGGGCGAGGCTTCGAGGTAGGCGCCCGATTTCGCTACTCGACAGGTATGCCAAGAACGCCTGCGGTGGATAGTTACCGCGCCGGACTCTTCTACGAGCCCGTATTGGGCGCGCAGAACAGCATCCGCATTCCGGCGTTCTATCAATTCGATTTGCGGCTGGAAAAGGGTTTCGTCGTGCTGCGCAAGAAACTGAGTGTGCATCTCGACGTACAGAACGTGACCAATCGGAAGAATCCCGAGGAAATCATCTACAGTCA
Source organism: Myxococcales bacterium (assembly GCA_003155465.1). Next base: position 2,383 of record PMCR01000279.1, read on the forward strand.
GGACTATCACCAACGCAGCACCATCTCGGGCCTGCCCGCCCTTGCGGTCGTGGGGGCGCGCCTTGACTTTTGAGGCACGGGGACAATGCAAGACCAGTTGAAGACGATTTTGCCTGTGGCGCTTGCCCTGGTCGCGGCTTGCAAGCCCAATGTGGGCCGCACGCCGTCGCTGATTGTGGGGCCCGAGGTGTTGGCGGTGCGGGGCGTGCCCGCAGAAGGCAAGCCCGGCGACCCCGTCACCTACGACTTGCTGGTCGCATCCCTTACCGGAACCGTGACCGATCCAGTGGCCAACTGGGACGTGTGCATCACGCCCAAGCCGCCAGCCGAAAGCAACTCGGTGGCAGCGGCGTGCGTGGACGCGGCGCCCGGGGATGCGCAAGGCGCGACCTTTTCCGCTGCCGTTCCCTCGGATGCCTGCACCCTGTTCGGCCCGATTGCGCCGCCACAACAGAAAGGCCAGCCACCATCCCGTCCGCGGGATCCTGACAGCACGGGAGGCTACTACCTGCCGGTGCGTGCCGTGGTGTCGGGATTGACTGATCGCAATTTGACCACATTTGCGCTGGAACGGATCACCTGCAATCTGGTGGGGGCCTCCCCGCTCGTGATCCAGGACTACAACGCGCGCTATCAGCCCAACGCCAATCCGACGATTGCCGAGCTTGATCTGGTCGTGCCGGACGCGATTCCCACCAATCTCGCCGATGGACTGACCTCCCTTCCTTCCGGGGCCAGTGTCGTTCTGCGGGCGACTTTTGCTCCCGATTCTGCCGAGACCTATCCGATCTTCGATCCGGACACCCAGGGCCTAGTCGATCACCGCGAAAGTCTGAGCCTGGCTTGGTTCGCCTCGGCTGGAGAGTTCGAACATGATCGAACCGGGCGTGCTGAGACGGATCCCGAAACCACATCGGACAACACCTGGACGGCGCCACCGGCGGGCGAGCCGACCCTGGTCTATTTGTGGTTGGTGTTGCGCGATTCACGAGGCGGCGTCGATTTCGCGAGCTATCAGGTCACCGTCTTGCCGTAGTCGGCCGCGTCACGCTGTAACCGGAGCGCCACACAAATGTTGCCGACATGGCGCCGACGATTTGTTCCGATCGGAGTACGAATCAGGTATGAGAATTCCACATCAGGCCTGTGTGATCACTTCCCTCGACGCAACCGACCTGTGGCAGACCGAGCGCCGAAGCAGCGACTGGAACGTCGGTCATGCTGCCCCGGACGCGCGGGGCAGCGTGCAACTTGAGGAGGAGAATCGGCGGCCAACGGAGCGCTGGAGCAGCGACTGGAACGTCGGCGATGCTCCCCCCGAGGAGGCGGATTCCATGCAGCTTGAGCTGATGCCAGTCGAAAGCACCGGCATGGTTCTTGGAAAAATGGGCTCCATGGCGGCCCATACGCACGCCGACCCGTTCCTGAGATGCCCGCGTTGGAGGACAATGCGCCGCGCGCCGATCGCGTAGTGGCAGAGGACGGTGTGCCTAGCGGGTGGAGGACCTCACGCTCCTCGTCGATCTTGCCAACCCCGACGCATACCACCGGATCGTCCGGGTACTACCTGGCTGATCTGCAGGAAGTCTTTGCTCCAGCAAGTCCTGCGAATACCCGATACACCCGGGACATCGGGTGCTCCAGAATAGTGACGATGCCCTTGGTCGACAGAACCTACGCCGCGTCCGGCGGCTGAACAACAGCAAATCCGGCTGAATGGAACTCCCGGCTAGTCTTGCCCTCCGCAGCTGGCCGAGTCGACCGTAGGGGGCAGGGCCGTCTGCGCAACGGCTACCGCCACTACACCGCCCGCGATGACGCGCGGCGGCGACACATCTGCCTCTACCACCGTACCGGGCTGCCGCTGGCCGAGATCGGCCCCCTATTGATCCGCCCAGCCCTGCTGTGTGCAGGGACATTCCACACTTTCGCATACGCAACAGCGAAAGAGCGCCCGGCCGCTGCGCCTCAAGAACGGGGATCCCTCCAGTGCTTGAAGGGGAACCCGGGAACCGATGACATATACGGACCCCACTTCGTCAGCCCGGGCTCGATCGCCACCGTGACCGGGGCGGCATCCTGTGGGAGATAGGGAGGGCCGTCATTCGCCGCATAGGGAACGCAGCTGAAGCGACACACGTCGGTGCACAGCCAATATCCGCCAACACAGGAACATGATGATCCGCAGTGCTGCGTGTCACAGTACTGATTGGCGGGACATTGGCTGTTGTTGGCGCAGCCACTTTCAACCGCGGCATCGGTCGCTTCGCATTCCGGAGCGCCGCCCGTACCACCAGCGCCGCCCTTGCCAGTGGCGCCCCCCGAACCAATCGCCCCGCCCGAGCCTCCGCTGCCCGAACTCCCGGCAACCGTGAGCGTCGCGGGCAAGGTCCAACCCAGGGAAAGCTCGTCTGACGCCAGTAATTCTCCGCCGATGCCGTCGACTAGATCGAGCTGGATTCGAACCGGAATGCTCATGTCTGATGGANNGTGTCGCCCACTGCAAAATCGCTGCCTTGGTCTGTCACCTTGCCATCCGAGTGGTTCCAGAGGGCGAAGGTGCCGTAGTCGGTACGCCATCGGTAAAGGGGATTGGCCGGAACCGACCCGCTCGCCAGCGGCGTGAACGGGAACCCGGGCACTGATGACATCGCCGGGTTGTAGGTCTTCAGCCCAGGCACGATCACCACCGTGACAGGGGCTGCATCTTGCGGGGCACTGGCAGCGCCGTCAGTCGTCGCATAGGGAACGCAACTGAAGACGCAGACGTTGGTGCACATCCAAGACCCGCCAACACAGGAACATGATGACCCGCAGTGCTGCGTGTCACAATACTGATTGGCAGGACATTGGCTGTTGTTGTGGCAACCACTTGGGACAGCGGCATCGGTCGCTTCTGTGCTGCAACGGGGATCGCCGCCCGTACCACCAGCGCCGCCCTTGCCAGTGGCGCCCCCCGAACCAATCGCCCCGCCCAGGCTTCCGCTGCCTGAACTCCCGCCCATGGTCCCAGCCATGCTGCCGCCTATTTCAGTCACGGAACTGCTGGTGCTGGCCGCGCCGCCGTTTGCGGCTGCGCCTCCTGCGCTTGCGGCGTCAGGCTCGGGAGCGCAGTTGACCGTGGGACACTCCGTCCCATCCCAGCAGGACTTCTTCCGACAGGCCTCACAGAGTACCTGACCTGCGGGGCAAGCAGCCGTCCCATCTGTCCCCGCAGCACCGTCATTCGAGCCGTGTGTGGTCCCCAGCGAGTGATCAGAGTTGACGCAACCCAGGGCCAGTCCACAGAGGGTCAGGAAGACACAAGTTCGAGCTAGGGTTAGTTTGATGTTCATACTGAGCCAGTGATCTGACCACGTCGATCGGGTCAAAAGACGAAGGCCATTCCCAAAGACGCGCCAGGGCGAAAGGCAAGCGGCGCCAGCACCCGTGTGCTCGCGCCGCGGTTGTTTCGAACATCATAGTGGACATCCATCAGCGCGATGTCGGCGAACACCTTGGTGGTCACTGCAAGGTGCTCGGAGACACGCAGGTCGATGCCACCCCAGAAGCAGGCCGCCGGCAGATAGAACACGCCCCCAGGGGCCAGGTCGACCAGCGTGGTGTCTCCGCGCGGCCGGAAATCCACCCGGTCTAGGCCGCCGCCAAGGCCTAGCCGGAACACAGCCACGCCACGGCGCTCGATCTCCCAGTGTCCGCCGGCTCGCAGCGAAATCGCCTGCAGACTCACACCGACGGCATCTTTCCAGCGGCTGGCGGGAATCTGATAGCCCAGGTCCAACCACGCGCCAAACCAGCCACCAACCCGTCTCCAGCGCGGCCCGCGCGTGACCGCGCCAGACATCGTGAGCAGCCCGGTCAACGGAAGCTCGCGGCCGCAAGCCTGGGCGCCGCCCGAGGCCGCGATTTCGAGCCGCAATGGCTGCGGCGCAGCCGGAGGCACCCTCGAAACTGAGTCTTGGGCCGGTTGCACGTGCAGCGCCGCGCGCGCCTCGGACCGGGTCAGCGTCTGGCCTCTACCCTGGCTCAGCGCCAGGACTGCCGAAGCCACGATGTGACCAATTTCCTCCTTGGCGATTTCGTCAACAGCCTCCACCAGGGGCAAGGAACGAATGAAGAATCGATCCGCCTGGGAACCGCGAAAGTACAGGCGCGCCTCGGCCGAGGATGAGAGATCGATCCACACGCCAATTGCAGCGATGTCTCCCTCCCCCTTGCGGTCGAGGAGATCTTGCGGCTGAAAGGCGTCTCCTGACGACCACAACACGGCGAACCCTTCCCGAGCCAGAAACTCGGCGACAACCTCGCGCACGCCGCTCTGGGCCGAATCCCGGCCGAGCAAGGTGACGTGTGCGCGTAGGGGAGGCGTGGGCTCGGCGCCGACCTCTGCGGCCGAGGCAAAATGCGCGCCAAGCAACAAGACCGGAATGGCCCAAATCAGCCGGCCGTTCCAACGTGTGATCCGCAGCCATCCGCCGTGGGGTTTCTGCTCGGTCAATTCCCAAGTTCCTTCAGACGCTTGGCCGCCGCCGGCTGATAGGCGGATCGTGGAAAGCGACGCACAAGTTCCTCCCAGGTCTGCCGCTCTTCGGCCGCGCGGCCCAGTCGTGCGAGACAGCGAGCCCGGCCAAACAATGCTTCCTCCGTCAAAGCGCCGCCAGAAGCATGCGCCCGGTACGAATCATAGGCAGTGACCGCGCCGGCCGGATCTCCGAGTCGGAGGAGCAAGTCCCCCATGGATACCGAGGCCAGGATGGCTTGGGCGGATCCAGGGAAGTCTCGTCTCAACCTCTGATAGAGGCCGATAGCTCGCCTGATCTCGCCCGCCCGTCGGACCGCGTTTGCCTCGGCGAACAGGGATCGCGCAGTCGGCTGCGGCTCAATCGACGGCGCGACAGCGGCCACGGATCGCGGCGGCTCAGGGCGCTGCTTGGCCGCCTCTGGAACCGCGTTCTCGATGGCCGCTGGTGCCGGCGGCGGTGCCTCCACCGTCGGCGCCACAGGAGGAATTTCGCTGGGAATGGCAGGGACACGATGCGCCACACGCCCACGAGCCGGGGATAGCATGGCCGCGTTCTCCGCAGATCGCATCTCGAGCACTCTGCGGCCCACCGTCACCCACGCCACTGCCGCGCCCCCGGTGAATACAACCACCCCGGCAGCCATCGCCGCCGCCCGGATCCAGCGTCGGGCGAACGGTTGCTTTCCTGTCGCGCGGCTCAACACCCGGCCCAGCAATTCGCCATCCCCCGGCAGGGTTTCGGGGACGGCATCGAACAGCGTCGCCAGCGCCGATGCGGCCCGACACGCGGCACACTGCCCAAGATGGGCGTGAATAGCGCGCCGCTCAAGCTCCGAGACTTGATGGCGTATCCCGCGCGCCAGCAAATCGTCTGGACACTGTCGATCTGCAAGAATCATCGTTTTAACTCTAGGATTTCTGCCAGTTCGCTGCTTGCTTCGATTCTCTCTCGCAGGGCCTGCTTGGCCAGACGCAGCCGGCTGCGCACGGTTTCTGCCGGACGGCCGACGGCAGACGCGACCTCCTCCACGGTAAACCCGAAGGCACAATGGAAGATCAGGACCTCCGCCTGTGCGGGCGGCAACTCGTCGAGCAGCAGGCCGAGGGTCTCTCGTCGTCGGATTGCGCTCACCCCCTCGACTGGAGATGGGTCTGGGCTCGCCGAGGCCGCCGCTGCGTCGGGCGCATCCAGCGTGAATTGGGCGCGAAAGGTCGCCCGTCGGCGCGAGGTGAGCGCCGTCAGAACCGCCACCCGACACGCGAAGTGAAGCACCGTGCACTCGCCCCGGAAGGACGCAAGCGCCACGAGCAGTCCTTCAACCGCCTCCTGCAGGACGTCCTCCGCGTCGGTGGTGGCGTGCCCCAAGACCTTGCGGACAGCGCGCAGCATCGCCGGTCCGACCTCTTGCACCAGTCTGTGCGTCGCGTGGCGATCGCGATCCCCAGCCAGGCGCGCCAACTCCAGAAGAGCATCCTGGGTCCCCTGACCGCTCGTGCCGTTGACAAGTCTCACTACCCCTATGAGTAGCGCGAAGGTGAAGAATGGGTCAATCCAACCGCCTCCGATGTAACCTGGCCCTGTGAGAAACCGCCAACTACGCCAGAAGATCCTCCTCGCCGTCTTGTTGCTCCTGCCGTCGGCAGCGGCCTATGCGCTCCACTGGGTCATCTTCCGCAACGCCCACGACATTTTTTTCTACCTGCTGATGGACATCGCCTTCCTGTTCGTGCAGGCGGTGCTGGCCACCCTGGTCTTTGATCAGCTGCTCAACGCCCATGAACGGCAGACGATTCGGCGGAAACTGAACGTGGCCATCGGCGTGTTCTTCAGTCAGGTCGGCACCCCGCTGCTACGGCTGCTTTCTGCGTTCGACGGCCATGCAGAAGACGCGCGCAAACACCTCAAGGTCGACGGGGCCTGGACCGAGGCGCATTTCGCAAAAATGCAGGCCGTGCTGCGCAGCCACGAACCAGCGATCGACGTGCGACGGGGCGATCTGGCGCTGTTGAAGCTCACGCTTGAACAGCAGCGCGACTTCCTGTTGCGTTTGCTTGAGAATCCCAATCTCCTCGAACACGAGACCCTGACCGAGATGCTGTGGTCGGTGTTCCACCTGGCTGACGAGCTGGCCCATCGGCCCAGCGTGGCCAGCTTGCCCGATGCGGATCGCATGCACCTGGAGAACGACATAAAGCGCGCCTATGACTGGCTGGTGAGGGAGTGGCTGCGCCATATGCGGCATCTGCGGGCCACCTACCCGTACCTGTTCTCCCTCGCCGTGCGGACCAATCCCTTTGACCCGGACGCGAAGGTGGAGGTTTCGTAGAGGTTCAACTGCGCGTGTCGTCGGCGTCCGAGGCTTTGTCCAGCCCCAGCGCCTCACGCAGAAGGGCCCTCTGTTCAAGCGGCAGAGTCAGCAGGATGGTCTCGTCGCCCTCACGCCGATAGCGGGTACCAACGGACAGCATCTCGAGGGGCAGGCGACAGTCGGCCGAGCCATCCACCGCTGACGCGAACATCGGCAAGGCCTCGGCCCACTGCGCGCTCCCCACATCGGGCCGGCCCAGAGCCTTCGACACGAAACCGGTGAATACGTCGGCGAGCACTCCCTGCTGCCGGTGCCGCGCAAGCGTGGCGCGCAACTCGCCGAGAGCGCGAGCGGTTGCGACCGGACCGCGGAGTTGGAGCTCTGTCGACAGAATGCCCTCGGCTGTCTCGACCACGAGGGATGTGTCGGGCTTCTCGGTGGCAGCGAGTGCCTTTGCCAGGACCTCCATCGCCGCACCAGCACCCCGCGTGGCAACGGTGGCCGCAGTTTCTGATGCCATGAGGTTCCAAGAATCGAAAGACGAGCCGCAAGCAGTGCGCGCCGCCTCGACGGCGGCAAGAGTGTCGGTCCATCGCTGAAGGCTGACGAACAATTCACACTGCAGATGGCGAGCGAACGAATCGCGGGGATCTAGTGCGATCGCCCGTTCGATGGCGTCCAACGCAGCCGACTTGTCGCCAGCGGCGTCCAGTGCGAGGCAGAGCTCTATCCATCCGTCCTTGTAGTCCGCATGCGTCTGCATCAGGTCGCGTGCCTCCGCCGCGGCTTCGTCGGTGCGGCCAAGATGTCGGAGAATCATGGCTTGGTGTGCGCGATGGCCAAGATCGTCGGGCTGGAGCTCGATTAGCCGCATCAAACTCGCCAGGGCTTCATCGAGACGCCGCATCCGAAAAAGGACTCCGACACGATAGTTCAGAGCAGTTGGGTCGTCTGGTGAGATCCTACGGAGTTCATCGAGAGCCTGGAGCGCCAACTCGGGCGATTCTGCGCAATGGAGCACCACAAGTGCTCTCCAGCCATCAGGTTGCTTCGGGAACTGCTTGATGCAGGCCATGGCGGTCTCCAAGGCGGGGCGCGACTGTCCTAGTCTGGACTGACAGACAGCCTTCATAAAGTACGCATGGCTCTGATGCGGCTCCAGCGCGAGAATCTGCTCTTGTGTTGAAATCGCGTCTTCAAAGCGACGCTGCTCCAGCAGCGCGCTGCCAGCCAGGCTGAGCAACCGTATGTGGTTCGGACTGGCATCCAGGCCCTTCTGTGCAACGATAAGTGCCTCGCCCGCGCGGTCGCGCTCAAGCAGTAGCTCTGCGAGCCGAATGGCGACCTCGGCATCTGCGGGAAACGCTTCTTGTCCACGCTGTGCGATCGCTATGGCCTCGTCAAAGCGGTTACTCTTCTCCAGTGCCAAAGCCAAGTTGGAAAAGTCGCGTGCGTTGCTGCGCTCTTGCACTAGTTTCGACCAGATCCCAGCGGCTTGCTCATGATCGCCCAATCTGCCCAAGCGGAGCGCTTCCGTCTCCAATGCCTCGTGTAGAGGTTGCTGGCCGTCCTGCTCGGACTGGGCGATTGCCACCTCCAGATGGCAGCGCTCAAAGGGCCGCCAGGTCGGCGGCTCTGTCTTCAGACCCTCGTAGCGTGTGCGCAGCTCCGGCACGGTGAACCAGCGGCGCAAGAACTCGACGAAGAGTTCGATGTGCTCCGTGCGCCGGTCCTTGACCTCGAAGCAGATGCGCATCAGGGGCTCGGCCAGCTCGCAGTAGGTTTCGCGGCCTACTGGCGTGCGCTGCACGAAGCCCAGGCGCACGAGTTCGCCCAACTGCTTGGCGGCGGTCTGCTGGGACATCAGACAACGCTTGGCGATGTCCTTGACGACAAGGGGACGTCGCTCATGCGCCAAGAACTCGACCAGCTTGCGCTGCTGCGGGGCCAGCAAGCGGACACGGTCCTGGTAGTAAGGGGTCAGGTCATCGACCATGCGCATGAACGGCGGCGCCAACTGGTCGAGCGACTGATGCATGAGGAAGTCGGACATGATGACGTAGACGCGAGGTGAACCGCCGGCCAGATGGTGGATGGCGCGGGCCCTAGCTCGGCCCACGGGCGTATCAAGCTTGGCTGTCAGTTCGGGATCGCCCTCGTGCTCCGCCTTGCGTTTGAGGAGGTCCAATGCACCCTCGAAGTCGAGCCGGTCGAGCTTGCGAATAGTGAAGAAGCCATAGAAGGCTGATGACTGGAGTTGCACACCGGCGAAGAGTGTCGGTGCAGTGGCGAGGATGGTCCAAAAGGGATGCTCTTGAATGAAGGCGCGCCACCGCTGCTGGCCCTCGGCGCCAAGCCCCTCGAAGAAGTCCTTGAGGTTCTCGCAGAGCAGCAACAGCGTGCCCTCGCCGACAAATTCCACCAGTAGCGCCTCGGCTGCCTCCAGGGCACGCGCGGGATCGCGCTCGTGCAGCGAGTAGACGCCGTCGATGCGTGAGCCGAGGGTGGCGTCGTTCTTGGCCAGGGTTGCGAGGATCCGCATCAGCAAGTCCAGAAACGAAGCCACACCCCATTCCTCTTCATTGAGGAAGGCGATCTTCAGGTGCGCGCGAGCCTTCTTCCATGCCGGGGCCGTCGTCAGCCGGTGATGCAACAACTCCACAAAGTGGGTCTTGCCCACGCCGCGCGGGCCCACCAGCAGGATGAAGTGTTTCTCTTTGGAGGTCGCCGACGCGGCGATCTTCTTCAACACGTCGGCCATCAGCTTGTCGCGGCCGACGAAGAGGCGTTCGAGCGCCTCAGGCGTCATGTTGCCCGGGCTGTAGCGCGAACTTTGTACCAGGCCCCGGCTCATAGACGGTTTCCTTTCCACCAGCTCTTGAGCAGCGGCCAGCGGAATTCGTATCGGGCGTGATCGCCCGTGTCCTGCACCATCAAGTAGTGATCTTCTCGAAGCATGGAGCAGGTGTCCTTCAAGTCGTTGTCCGACCAGCCCTCGTTCGCGTGTCGCGCAAGATTCATCACATCTGCAAGCAGCAACGACTTCGGCTGGCCTGCGATCGCGTCCAGTACGGCCAAAGCCTGTGCCGCTTCGGTGGCCTGGTAGTGGGTGTTGATGCGATCGACGAAGTATTTCAACTGCGCCGGGTCGTCATCAGCAGACAAGAGCCCACGAATTGCGTGATTCACGTCGGCGAGGGCAGGGGCACGGCCGAGCAGGCTGAGCTGGTCCACCACATGCTGGATGAAGTAGGGATAGCCACCGATGGCATCAATGAGCGCCGCCACGATGCCATCCTCGTCTGTTCTTGCCGGCGGTGGATCGAGATCGCGCAACCCTCGGCGTGCAACCTCTTCGGCTTCCTCGCGGCGCATGGGCGGAACCGTGTCCTTATACATGTCGTTGATGGGTGCGTTGGTGTTCCCGGCGGTCCGCAGACGGCGAAGCACAAGATGTAGGCCTATGGAACCGTTGAAGAGAAAACGCAGCCGCTCGCCGTGGACCTGCCGGAGGTGGCGGAGCAGGTCGAGACGCTCACTCGCCGTCGAAGCACCCTCGCGGTCCAGGATGTTGAACAGCATCAGGGGCAATTCGTCCCAAAGAAAAACCACGCGCTGTTTCGGGTCGACCGCCTCCAAGACATCGCACATGGCAGTTTCGAGAAGCGTCTTCCAGTTCGACTTCGCCGTCGGCAGCTCAAGGTCCTTGTAGCGAGTGGGCAGAAGGGCGTCCCACGCAGCGATGAGCTTGGCCTTGGCTCTCGTGAGGCGGGGCAGGTGATTCCCGACGGCGGAATAGAGCGCTCGGACTAGTTCCAGAACGCCATGCACCTTCTCGAGTTCTTGGAAGAAGGTGACGAAGCCCTCTCTTGGCTCTTCGTGCATTTTCAGCACGATGTGCGTCTTGCCGATGCGGCGTTCCCCGCCGAGAACCAGGCTCTGCCGCTCGAGAACTTTCCAGTAGCGAGCGATCTCGTGCGTGCGGCCCACGACATCGGTCATTGCCAAACGTCCGCCGGGATTGACTGCCATCGTCGTTCCTCCTGCCGCACAAATGTACGTCAAAACTGAGTTACGTCAAGTTCATCGTACATTTGATGCGACGTTAGACATGCTTCTCTTGATCCGGACGCGAAGGTGGAAGTTTCTTAGATCAAAAAATTTGGTGCCTTAGCGCCTCNNTTCGAACGCGAGGTGCGCGAGCGCCTGTCCCGCGCGGCGCTCGACGCCATGCTGGACCGAGCCGAGGTGATCTCCGAGGGGCAACGGGCGGAACGCGGTGGCAAGGATACCTACCTCGGGTCGACCATGGTCACCGTGGACCTGGACAGCCTGAGCCCCATCCTGCGCGAGCACGGCGACGCGGGCACCGCCCAGCGATTGGCTGCGCTCCTGCGCGCCGACGGCACCATCAAGGCACGTATGGATGCCCTCGCCTGTCGCGAAGTCTTGCGGGTAACTGTTGCGCGCCCCAAAGGCGTGCGCACTGAGATCCAGATTCGCGCGCAAGGATCGCGCGTGTTCATCGACGCTGACGT
>PMCR01000141.1 GCA_003155465.1 Myxococcales bacterium
ATGCGGCCGATGTCCTCCGCGGGCGCAGCCATCGCCACGCTTCTCGTGGGCGTGATCTGGATGATGGGAGTGGCGGGCCTGTTTGAGGTGAGGATCACTTTCCTGAATTTCATCGCCCTGCCCATNNCGCGACATGATCCGCGCGGTGATCTCGACGGGCACGGCGGTGGCGGTCTGTTCGTGGACCACCATCGTGGGTTACGGCTCGCTGCTCGCCGCGCGCAACCGGGCGCTGCAGGGTTTTGGCGCAATGGCCATTCTGGGCGAGCTTGCCTGCATCACGGCGGCGATCTTGGCCCTGCCTGGCACGCTGTTGTGGATCGAGCGGCGCCGCGCACAGCACAGGGATCCATCGCGCAAGACGCCCGTTGATCCTGCGCCATAGATCACGATGGATTCGCCGGCGCCCCCAGGCTAGAGTGCCGCCCATGCGCAAGAAGGTGGAATCGGGGCGCCAGAGTTCGGGTGGCGAGCGGCCACCAGGCGAGCACGGGGCGAGCCCCCGTATTTCCAAGCCTGCGGCGAGCAACCCTTCTGTTGCGGCGATGATACCGTCCCCTGTCGAACGCGAACCTTGCGCCAAGATTCGCTGCAAGGGCGCGACCCGCTACGGCGATGCTTGCCGGTTCTGGGCGCTGCCCGACAGCGAGTTCTGCTACTGGTGCGAGCAGGCGGGGCGGCCCCGCTACCCATTGCCCAAGCCCACGGCTGAGGCTGCTCGTGCCGCAAGCATGAAGGAGACCCACAAGAAGCGCTGCCAAGGCGTCACGGTGTTCGGTGACCAGTGCCGCTTCTGGGCGGTGGGCTCCACCGACTACTGTTTGTGGTGTTCGGCATCGTTGCCAGGGATGCAAGCTCGGGCGCGAGAGTAACGGATCCTGGACCCTTGGCTCCCCCGCTGAGAACACAGAGGGGATAGGGGAGCACACAGGGAGCAGCCGCGTGGCTTGCAGTCTCAGCGGTCACGGGCATTGAGCCGTCGTCGATCTCGGGCCAGCAAATCCTGATCCCCTCCGAAGCTCCTCTCTGTTTCCTATCCGCGCACCCCTGTGTTCTCGAATGAATCTGGCTTGCGCACGGGTGTGTCGCCGTGATCAGCCCACAAGATCGAGATCACCAATGACGGCCCGCAGCAGACCCTTGTGTTGGATGAGCAGCTCCTTGGCGCGCGCAGCGTTCACGCGCGCATGATGCATGACCAACGCAACCTTGGCCCGGCCGCCCGCCTTCTTGATCAGCTTCGCGGCTTCGTCGGCCGGCAGATTGGTCAGTCGGGTCACGACCCGGATGGCGCGCTGCCAGCCGCGCGGCGTGGTGGGGCGCACATCCACCATCACGCCACCGTAGGTCTTGCCCAGGCGCACGAATGCCGTGCTAGAAACGGCCTCCAGAGCCAGCTTGATGGCTGTGCCGGCCTTGAGTCGCGTGCAGCCGGCGATCATCTCGGGACCTGGGACAAGATCGATCACCACGTCAGCCAGAGGCTCGGCTGAAGGCATCGGTCCCGCACAGGTGAGCAAGATGATAGTCGCGCGCCGGAAGCGCGCGTAGTCCAGCGCAGCCTGCAGAAACGGCGAGATCTCGACATCGGCAACCGCGCAGACCACGTCCTGTGGTCCCACCGCCGCGCGCCGCATGCGCTGGTCGGCTTCACGCGGATTGTCCTGCGCCGCCTCGGCCACCCGGGCCAGAGCATGCGGACCACCGGCGATAATCGATACCACCAGCGATGCCGGCAGACCAAAGGCGGGCACGCACTCCGCCGCCTCCAGCGCGCCCACCCGGCCGGCCGTGCCCACGCCCACGTAGACCAGGCGTCCCCCTGCCGCGAGCTTGTCCGCCATCAACTGCGCCGCTGAAGCCAGCGCCGCGGCCCGCGCCCGCACCGCCTTGACCGCGTTGGTCTCCTCCTCCACCAGCAGCTTGACCACTTCCTCGGGTGGAAGCGAGTCCAGCATGGCCGCGCGCGGGTTCTCTGCGTCGCGCAGCAAGCCGCCTTCGGGTTGGGAACGAGAAGAACGGGCCATCGATTGCGATTCTCGCCTGAGAGCGGAAGAATGGGAAGGAAGCTTTTCTCGCCACAGAGAGCACAGCGGACACAGAGAAGGCGGTTGGGTTAGAGATTGAGGGGAGGCACGTCTATACTGCCGCCATGCGAGCCCTGCTATCCCTGCCTGTCCTGGCACTGGCCTGCGCGAACGCCACGACGTCCACGGGGTCAGCGCCGCTCTTGCCTCCGCACCTGACCGACCCTGACCACCACCCGCCGCCCTCGTGCCCCAGCTACAGCCACCTTTCCGCCGTGGGCACGTCGACCGAGGGATACGAGGCGGCGCTGGCCCACGCGAAACGCAACCTACTCACGAAGCTGGGCAACACCATCCACGTCGAGGCCGAGTCATTCTCTCGTCTGGTCAGCGTGGACGGGCGCGAGGCAGCCGAGTATCGCGACGTGCAGCGCGTGCTGGAAAAGGTCGACTTCGCGCATTCCGATCTAGTCGCGATCGTGGACGCCGCCCAACACTGGGGCGACAGGATCTATGTGGTAGCGTGCCTGCCGCGAGGGCCGACCATCGCGCGGCTGGAAGGGGATCTCGACACCGAAGTGAAGCGTTTCGACACCTGGGACAAGGCCGGGCAAGAGGCGCAGAATCGTGCCGATCGGCCGGCATTCGTGGCGGCGCTGGGCAACTTGTCAGCGGCCATGTCCGCGGCCGCGCCCACCCTGGTGCAGATTCGCGCGCTGGCCGGCGGGCCGGCGCCGGTTGAGCAACGTCTGACCTCGCGCTGGTTGGCCATGGTCGAGGCATCGACCAAACTGCGCGCCCAGGTGCGTTTTGTGCTGGATGTGCAGGTCGGCGAGCGCATGCGCCCAGTGGCCGGGGACGTGACCGAGTGTTTTCGTCGTGCTCTGGCCCCCCTGGGCAGCGAAGTCCGCCTGGCCGCGATGTGCCCCGAAGGCGCCGCCGCCACCTACCTGATTGGCGTGCGCGCCGATGCCGACTGCGGCCGCGGCAGCCTGGGGGCGACTTGTCGGCCGGCCCTTGAAGTGCAGGGCCAGGAATGCGGCTCGGGAAGACAAATTTTCCACTCTGGCCTGGGAAGGATCAAGATAAACGCCGCGGATCCGCGCGGCGAAGATCAAGCCCTGCGTGCGATGGTGCAGAAGCTGGACCCACAAGCCATCCGCGACGAGCTGCGAGCTGCGCTGAAGTCCGAACTGCCCGGTGAGGAGAAGCGATGAACGTGAAGAACTGGACCGCGATTGGCCTGGCCCTGGCCTGCGCCGCCACCACGGCCTGGGCCGCTCCGCCCAGCCGCACAGTCAACCAGATGGGACCGTTGAAGGTCGGCCGGCCCTGTCCCAGCTTCGCCGGCCTGACCCTGGAGAGCCAAACGCTCTCGCTGAGCAAGCTGCTCGCGCCCGACAAGGGAACCCCGGTTGCCGCGGCGGTGATCTCTTTCTTCGCTACCCACTGCAAGGCGTGCAAAGCGCAGCTTCCCGTGATCGAGCGCGTGGTCGCCAGCAGCAAAGACGTCCGCGGCGTGTTGATCGATTTTGGCGAAGACCCTGATGTCGTGGCCCCGTTCGTCGAGGCGCAGAAGCTGACACTGCCCGTGATCCCGGACAAGTTCACCAAGATCGCCGCTCGCCTGGGCGTCGATGGAACGCTGCCTCGGAGCCTGGTGGTCGATGGCCATGGCTACGTCAGCGCTATCTTCGAGCACGAGGGCGACGACTTCGAGAAGGCGCTGCGCGCGGCGATCGAGGCGGCGAGGAACGCGGAGTAGCTTCGGCTTGTCGGGAAACTCTGAGTTGTCCGAAGAGCCGGCCCGCGGCATGCGGAAGGCGGACAGCCTCTGGGAGCAGCCGACCCTGCTGGACTCCTCCACCAGGGATCGGTGAATCGCCCTTCGCCCAAGCAGAGAAGGCCAATACAAGAAAGCGAGAGAGCTGCGCAGCCGCCGTCGCGAAGGCTACGCCGGATGCTGCTGGGTCAGGCAGTGCAAGGTGCCGAAGCCCAACACCAGATCCACGGCGTGTATCCCCACCACGGGACGGTCGTGGAAGAGTTCGCCCAGAATTCCCAGGGCGATGCGATCCGCTGGATCGTTGAAAGTGGGGACGATGACCGCGGCGTTGGCGATGTAGAAATTGGCGTAGCTCGCGGGCAGGCGCCAGTCGCCGTGGTGAAGCGGCGCCGGCATGGGGAGGGCAATCACCTCAGGCCGCGTCCCATCCTGCAGGCGCACGTCTTGCAGCCGTTCCCAGTTCTCGCGCAGCGGCCGAAAGTTCACGTCGCGTTCGTTCTGCTCCTGGATGACGACCATAGCGCTGGGATTGACGAAGCGGCACAGATCATCGACGTGGCCATGGGTGTCGTCGCCCACTATTCCGTGGCCCAACCAGACTACGTTGGGCGTGCCCAGGACCGCGGCGAAAATGCGCTCGTATTCCTCACGGGTCATGCCGGGGTTGCGACATTGGGTTTTCTGGTCGAGCAAGCACTCCTCCGTAGTCAGCAGGGTGCCGCGGCCATTCACATCGATGCCGCCGCCTTCGAGCGCGACCGGCTCGCCTTTGCAGGTGACCGGAAAAAGCCGCATTCCACGCTGCTTGGCGATTCGCTCCGCGATGCGGTTGTCTTTCTGCCAATTGGCGTACTTGGCCCAGGCGGTGAACTTGAACTTGGCGATGGCGACTTCGCCCCTAGGGTTGCGCACGCAGATGGGCCCGAAGTCGCGCGACCAGCCACGATCCGAGGGGGCGCGGAAGAACTCCACATTGGCAAGGTTGGCGTGGGCTCGGGCAAGAATCCGCCGCGCCCTGGATTCTCTCGTTGGTCCATCGACGATGATGCGGACCTTCTCGCCTTCCGCGATCTTGCGCACGATCTCGCCATAGACCCATTCGATGGTGCAAAGCTTGCCAGGCCAGTCGGTGCGACAGTGCGGCCAGCCCAGCCAGGTGGCCTCATGGGGCTCCCATTCGGCGGGCATGGCGAAGCCAAGTTGAGCGGGCGTCTTGGGGCTAATCATCGCCCGTGGTTATAGACGGAAACCGCGCAAGGACAACCGACAGGCTATTGCCCGCCCAGATTCACGGACAGACGGACGGCGTGTTCAGTTGACTCCGGATGCTCGATATCGTCGAACCCCAACTGCTGTTGGGGTTGTACTGTGCAATCGACACGACACCATCCGCGATACGCGCATTGATGTTCGCCGGGACATCCCAGGCGGTGTCATGTCCCGCTGAGCCTCCGCCCGCTCCGTAGCCTGTGTCGGCCAGGATCGGTTTGCCGGTGACCTGGTGCAGACCCGCCCACGTCATGCCGTTTGAGGATCGAATCTTGGCCGTAGCGGCACTCGTCCCGCCGCCCGAAGTGTTGACGAAGGTGAAGAGGGACATGTCGAAATTCGAGTACCAGCTCTTGCCGTTGTCCGAGCCATTGTTTGGGCCTACCCAGGGTGAGACATCCATGGAGAAGACTGCGTTTGGCAACGAACTCTTGAGGGCATTGACCAGGGCTGTCATCTTGGTCCCTGCGTCCGCGCCAGACCAGGGCTGGCTTTGGCCGGTGCCCGTGTACTGGTACCAATCCGGCTCCATCTCGAAGACGATGGGTTTTCCGCCGAGGCAGCCCGCAAAACCGGTTGAGTTGCTTGTATAAGCGGCAAGGATGGCCGACCAGTCCTGGGTGATGTACTGCGCGCCATAGGTGCACAGGGTGCCGCCGCTGCAGCCGCTCATGTTGCAGTCGCACAGCTTGTCTTGGTTTTTCACGTAGTTGGCAGAAATGTAGGTCACATCCACCGGAACCAAACCCGCGAGAGAGCCCTTCGCTTCGGTGCACACGTAGCTCTGGCTCCAGGTGCCCATCATCCATCCAGGAGTGAAGTAGTCCAACTGAGAGATCATCGATGCGCCAGTACCTGTCGCCTTCGAATCGATGGTACCGAAGTGGAATCGGCATTGGCTGAAGACCTTGCCCGCCGGTGGCGTACTGGTGCTTCCGCCGGTAGAACTTCCGCCGGTCGCAGTCGTACCGCCCCTTGCGGTCGTCCCCCCCGTTGTCGTGCCGCCCGTCGCGGTCGTCCCACCCCGGCTGGTCGTACCGCCCGTCGCGCTCGTCCCACCCGCAGCCGTACCGCCCGTCGCGGTCGTGCCGCCCCTTGCGGTCGTCCCACCAGCGATCGTACCGCCCGTCGCGGTCGTCCCACCCGCGGTCGTCCCGCCTGTCGTCGTCGTGCCACCCCGGCCGGTCACGCCGCCCGTAGCGGTACCACCGCTTCCGCCGGTCGAGGCCGTGGTGGTGCTCGTCGAGCCCCCGGTTCGCGTGGATCCCCCTGTGCTCGCTGGTCCCGTCGAACCGCCCGTACTCGCTGGCCCCGTCGAGCCTCCTGTGCTCGCTGGCCCCGTCGAGCCACCCGTGCTCGCTGGCCCCGCCGAACCACCCGTGCTCGCCGGTTCAGTAGAGCCGCCCGAGCTGCTACTCGTGCTGCTGTTGCCGCCGGATGGGACAACGGCGCTCTGCGAACCCCCAGCCCCCGAATTTCCCGCCGTCGCACTTGTGCCCGCAGCGGGACTGCCGGCTTGTGGCGTGCTATCGCCATTGCCTCCCGCACATCCCGCGACTGCCAGGAAGAGCAGCGTCGTGCAAAGACGTATTCCAGAGCTTCCGTGATGCATTTCTCGATCTCCTTGATGGGCGTGGGTGAGCATGGTCATGCGCGACGTGACTAGTCTTACTCCCTAGCAGTAGCGCCCGAGGCAGTTTCGGTTCAATCGGCCCGCCAACACAGATTGACATGCGACGGGCTTAAGGACACCCGCGTTTCCTTCCGGAGGTCCGGGTGTGGACACCATCAGGAACTCGCTGGAACCTTCGGGCGATTCAACCAGACACAAAGCCACTTCTTCCGTTGGAGTGGGAGAGCGCTGCCTATTCGTGCAGAAATCTGACGCTATCTAGCCTATTGCGCCAAACCAGCGGACAGTCTCGCCTCACTCACAGAGGGCGACCACGTGGTCGCCCCTCGCGTGACGTGCCCTACCAGCGGCCCGTCTTGCGTGCCTCCGCTTTGGGCATGCCCTTCAATGCCTGCAGGTTCTTCTGGATCTCATCGTCGGGCAACACGTAGTCGGTAAGCCCGCCTGACAGGTACGCATCGTAGCCAGACAGATCCATCAGGCCGTGGCCGCTGTAGTTGAAGAGTATGACTTTTTGCTCGCCGCTATCGCGGCACTTGTTGGCTTCGTCAATCACGGCCGCGATGGCATGGCTGGTTTCGGGCGCACAGATGGTGCCCTCGGTNNTGGTAGCGCAGCCCGCCCGCATGGATAGGCTTGGGAATGAACGTGTGTCCAAGCGAGTGCATGGGCAGAAGCGGCGTCATGCACGCCACATCGCCGTGATCGTACACGAACTGGCCCTTGGTCATCTTGGGGCAGGCCGCAGGCTCGACCGGGATGATGGTCATCTGCGCGCCGTTGATCATGTCCTGGGCAAAGGGGAAAGCCAGGCCGGCGAAATTGCTTCCGCCGCCCGCGCAGCCAATGACAATGTCGGGCAGCTTCTCGCCTACCTTCTTGAGTTGGGCCTTGGCTTCAAGGCCGATGATGGTTTGGTGCAGGAGCACGTGGTTGAGAACGCTGCCGAGCGAGTAGCGGGTCTGGCCCGTGCCGTCGGTCACTGCCGCCTCGATGGCCTCGCTGATGGCGATCCCGAGGCTGCCGGGGGTGTCGGGCAT
>PMCR01000357.1 GCA_003155465.1 Myxococcales bacterium
CGCCCACGGGGTCCACGGCCTACAACCTGTCAGCCGGTGGTCCCATCCTGACTCCCGATCTCGAGGCCATTGTCTTGACTCCGATCTGCCCTCACACGCTGACCAACCGTCCCTTGGTGGTTCGCGCCGATAGGGCGCTATCGGTCACCAACGTGTCATCCGACCACGCCATTTTGACCGTGGACGGCCTGTGGAGCCGAGAAGTGGAGCCTGATGACGTGGTCGAGGTGCGCAAGGCGACGCGGCCTTTGCGCGTATTCCGGCCGCGCAGTTCCTTCTTCGGCATCTTGCGCCAGAAACTGTCCTGGGGAGAACGCAAGGCATGAGACACGCAACCGCCACTGCCCACTTGCCGAAACTCTAGTCATGCTGAACCTTCTGCGCGTTTCCGGTTTCGCTCTGATAGACGAGGTCGAGATTCCTCTGGGACCGGGCTTGACCGTAATCACCGGTGAAACCGGTGCGGGGAAGAGCATCCTAGTCGAGGCGTTGGGGCTGCTGCGCGGGGGCCGCGCCAGTGCCGAGATGGTTCGTGCGGGTTGCGAAGAGGCGAAGGTGGAGGCCGTGTTCGATCTGCCTGCCGGGTGGGAGGTGCGCGAGCGCTTGTTGGCCGAGGGCCGGGCGGTGGAGGACGGGCTCGTGGTCAGGCGCGCGGTCGCGCGGTCGGGCCGGGGTCGCATCCACCTGGGCGGCAGCCTGGCCAGCGCGTCGGATCTGGCATCCAGCGTAGGCAAACTCGTCGACATCACCTCGCAGCACGACCAGCACTTGCTCACGGATGCCGACAGCCAGCTCGCGATCCTGGACGCTTTTGCCAGCAACGGTTCGACGCTGGCCGAGGTGCGCGGGGCGTACCAGGCGCTCCACGAGGCGCGCGCCGAACTCGACCGATTCGACGCTGATGCGCGGGTGCGCGCCGAGCGCGAGGATCTTCTGCGCTTCCAACTTTCCGAACTCGAGCAAGCGGAAATGCAGCCAGGCGAGGATGAGGCCTTGCGGGCCGAACGCGAACGTACCAAGGGCGCGGAAAAATTCCTGGCTGCTTGCACGCGCGGCGAGGAAGTCCTGTACTCCTCCGACGACGCTGTCTCGGGGCGGATCGCAGGCGTGGCGCGCGAGATCGCGGCCTTGGCGCAGCTCGATCCGGCCCTTGTGCCCGTGGTGGAGACTCTTCGTTCGGCCCAGGCGCAGGTGGAGGATTCGGCCGGCGAGCTGGGCCGCTATGCCGGCAGCATTCGCTTCGACCCGGAACGGCTGACCGAAATAGAGGAGCGCCTGTTTCTCATCGGTCGCCTGATTCGCAAGCACGGCGGGTCTGTCGCAGCTGCCATCGAGCGGCGCGAGGCGATCCGACAGGAACTCGCCGCGCTGGGTTCTTTCGAGGAGGGGTTGGCGGCGCGCAGGGCCGCGGTGGAGGCGACGACGCAGCATATGACGGCTCTGTGCGAGCAGATCTCGGAGCAGCGGCGCAAGGCCGCGCGTGTCCTGGGCCGGCGCATGGACGAGACTTTGCACGACCTGGGCTTGGCGGGGGCGCGGGTGCCCATAGTGGTTGAGGATCGCGACGAGCCTGGTCCGCGCGGCAAAGACCGGGTGCGTTTTCTCTTCGCGCCGAACCGGGGCGAGGAGCCGCGGCCGCTCGACCGCATTGCTTCGGGTGGCGAGTTGTCGCGCGTGATGCTGGCGGTCAAGCAAGCCTTGGCCAAGGAGGATGAAGCCCTGACCTACGTCTTTGACGAGGTCGATGCCGGTGTGGGCGGCGGCACGGCGGAGGTGATTGGCCGCAAGCTCAAGTCCACTGCGGCCCATCGCCAAGTCCTGGTAGTGACTCATCTCCCGCAGATCGCGGCTTTCGCGGATCACCACATCAAGGTGACCAAGGAATCCAGCAAGGGGCGCACCACGATCCGCGTGGCAGTCCTGACCGGCGCCGAGCGCGGCATCGAGATCGCCCGTATGTTGGGCGGCGCCAGCCCCTCGCCCGAGGCCTCCGCCCACGCCGACGAGATGCTGAGGCGTGCCAGAGGTTAGGGCGCGTGGGGAGCCGGCGAGCTTTGCTCGCCGCGTACCATCGCGGGTGGGCATGGGAACCCTGTCAGGGTTCCCACTACAAAGTTGACGTTTTGCCGTCGGTGTGGTCGTTTCATAGGGTGGCTCGTCCGTTAGTTCCCAGACGAAGAAAGCGGCGGTCGTCGCATGTCCGCAGTTCCCTGAGCCTGGGGACGCTGCTTGTCGTCCTCACTGGGGTCAACGTGTACTTCTTCTTCTTTCGCGCCGACACGGCGGTGCGCAAGCTGATGCAACCCGTGTCTACGACGCAAACCCTGGGCGAAAGCCGGAAGGAGCTGGCCAACGAGTCGATTCCACGGTCGCTTCTCGGCGCATCGTGGAAAGGCAAAGACCACGCGGGCACCGGGGCACAGACCACGGCTGCCGGATCGGATCGGCCGGGTTCTCCGGCATCCACGTTGCGCGCTGTCACCGGAGACAGCGACGGACACATTATGGAAGGCGAGATCGGGCCCTCGGATACGCTCAGCACCGTCCTGGCAAAGGAGAGCTTCGGATCAGCGGCGGGCTCAGTGATGCGGGCTCTCTCCAAGCTGGTCGACCCCAAGCTGATTCGTGCCGGCGAGCACTACACTGTGATTCGGGATGACGAGGGGGCAGCCATTTCCTTCGAGTACGCCCCGACTCAGGTCTTGCGCTACGTGGTTGGCCAGAAACCCGATGGCATGTGGCAGGCGCGCAAGGAGGAAAAGCCGCTCGTGGTGAAGGCTGCCGAGGTCTCGGGGACGATTGATTCGTCGCTTTACGAATCGGTGTCCAAGGCCGGTGAGTCGGGAGCGTTGGCGAGCTTGCTGGTCGACTTGTTTGCCTGGGA
>PMCR01000533.1 GCA_003155465.1 Myxococcales bacterium
ACCAGCATTGCCTGGTCGCACCGTGGGCGAGATCGTGGGCGGTACGCGAAAGGCGAAGAGCGTTCCGCGGGACGCTCACGCTCACGCAGGTCGCCCACCCAGGCCGCGACCCGCGGGCCGCTCACGCTACCGCCACCGCTCACGCGGCCCGACCCACGCTGGCCCGGATCTTCCCCACAAGCCGTACTACTTCACGACGCGCAGTTGGGGCCTCCGCCGCCGGCGGGCTTGCGTGCGGATGACCATTCCGTCGCTCTCGATCTCCGCTTCTTCTTCGGCTGCTGCCGGGACGGAGCGCAGCCATGGCTCGTCGACCGCCAGCCCCCCGGCGCCGTCATTCACTCGCGACGCGGGTGGAGGCAAGCAACCGTCATCCCCCTGGCCGAAAAAGCACAGCTCGCACGGGATATCCTCGCGGTAAAGCACGCCGCAGCCGCTGGTACAGGCGACCACGTACACCGCCGACCAAGGCACGTAGGTTCGATGCGAGACACGGGAAAACGACAGGGTGGCGCTCACCCCGGCGGCCGTGACTTCCAGGTCGGGAATGGGAATCGGCATGCTGCGGCCGTACTGCAGAACCAGATGCGTCTGCGAAGAAAACGGGGCCGGCACCACCACGCCGGGCCGGCGCGCATCCAGGTGCAAAGACACCCAGCCTTCGCTCAGCAAACTCAGAAATGCTTCCTGTTTCGATAGTCTCTCGCTGCCGTCCATGGCTGTCCCCCACGGGCCAAAGACTCGCTGGAAACCCCAGATCTATTACCCCCCCAAACCCGCCTGTGCCAGGCCCAGATTGAGTCGGGATAGAAACGATAGCTCTTGGACCCGAACGACATTCTGCGCTACTCTCTTCTACCTACAGCGTCGGAAGGTTTGCGGCTGTCTTCCCGCCGCAGGCCGCGCGATTCGCTATAATGCACTGACCTTGGCATTGGTTATGAATCGGCCGCGACTCTTCCCCACCTCGCTCCCTCTCTCCTCCCCACCCCGGGCACTCTCGGGGTGGCGGGCTCGACTGGCCAGCGACCCCATTCCGCGCCTGCTGCGCGAGGGTACCCCCAGTGTGCTGGCGCGCGTGCGTCGCGACCTCATCGACGACAGCGAGGCGCCCACGGCGCACGAGATTGCCGGCTACCGCGAGGTTCAGGCGGTGCTGCGCAAGATGGAGAAAGATGGCAGCTACCTGCCACGCGCGCCGGAAAAGGGGATCGGCAGCGACAAGTTCGCAGTCTGCCTGGCCACCGTGCGCGCCCTTGATCGCCTGGCCGACTTGGGTCTGCGGGTCGAGGACGAGAACGGGGCCACGCCCCAGTTGCGCAAGATGGCGGACGTGATCCTGGCTTCACAGACCAACGACGGCGGGATAGCGGATCTCACGCTTGCCGAAACGCCCAAGGCTCGTGCCAAGACGGTCGCGCTGCACTTCCACGGCTGGGCCATGTCGGCCCTCTGCCGCGCTGGGTTCGAGTCAGACCCGCGGGTCGAGAAGGGATTTCAGCTACTTCTGTCCCTGCGCCAGGACGACGGGGGCTGGGCCTGGCGAGGCGTGCGCACGGACTCGGCGGCGCGACCGTCGAGCCATCTGGTGACGGGCATGGTGCTGCGCGCCTTCGCTTCGTCCAACCAACGTTGCGTCTCGCGCGAGGCGCGCCGGGCGGCAGAGCTCTTGGCTACGCGCTTCCTGCAGCCCGATCGCTACGAGGACCGGAAGGCGCCCGCCTATTGGGAGATCCTGACCGAGCCCCGTTTCTATACCGATGTACTGGACGCGCTCGACACCATCACCGGAATCGGGCTTGGCAAGGAGAACTCGGGCGTGCGCACCGCTGAGGCCTATCTGCGTTCGCGCCAGGCGAATGACGGCTTGTGGTACCCGGGCACGCCGGTCAAGGGGGAAAGTCCGACAGCGCGGTCTGCGGGCAAGGCGGCGGGCAAGGACAAGGACGTGGCGGACGCCATCTGGCTGACCTTGCGGGTGCTGGTGGTCCTGCGCCGGATCAACTAGTAGACCTAGTGGCATGACCGCCGAGCTACGCCACGACTTTCGGGTCGAGGAAGTCCGGGCTATCCACGATCGGCCCTTGCCCGACTTGCTTTTCCGCGCGCAGGGGGTGCACCGCCAGCATAATCGACCCGACGAGGTGCAACTCTGCGCCCTGCTTTCGGTGAAGACCGGCGCGTGCCAGGAAGATTGTGCCTACTGTGCTCAGTCGACGCGCTATTCGACGGGCGTGCAGCCGGCTCGGATGCTGAGCCGGCAGGATGTGGTGCAGGCGGCCGAGCGGGCGCGGGCTGCGGGCGCCACGCGCTTCTGCATGGGCACGGCGTGGCGTGACGCCAAGGACGGACCCGCCTTCGAATCGGTGCTGGACATGGTGCGCGCCGTGCGGGATCTGGGTCTGGAGGCGTGCCTGACCATGGGCATGCTGACCGACGAGCAGTGCCGCCGCTTGGCCGAGGCGGGGCTGACCATCTACAACCACAACATCGATACCTCGCCTGCCTTCTATGGGTCGATCATCACGACCCACACGCAGGAAGATCGGCTGGCGACCCTGGCGCGGGTGCGGCGTGCGGGCATGCGCATCTGCTCGGGCGGGATCATCGGCATGGGCGAATCGGTCGACGATCGCTGCGCCATGCTGGCCACCCTGGCCCGCCTGGACCCGCACCCGGAAAGTGTGCCGATCAACGCGTTGGTGCCCATCGCGGGCACGCCGCTGGCTGAACGGCCGACGGTCGACCCGCTGCAACTCGTGCGCGTAATCGCCACGGCTCGCATCATCATGCCGTGCTCGCAGGTGCGACTCTCGGCCGGTCGCGCGGCCCTGACCCGCGAGGCACAGGTTCTATGCTTCGTGGCGGGGGCCAACTCGATCTTCTACGGCGAGAAGCTGCTCACCACGGGCAATCCCGACGTGGAGGCCGACCAGCAACTGCTACGCGATGCGGGTCTGCGGCCCGCGCCGCCGACGCACTAGACGCGCAATTCCTTCCCGTGCACAAGGCGGCGAATGTTGTCCTTGTGGCGCCAGAAAACCAGGACTGCCGTCGCCGCAGCGAACGCCAGGCTGGGACCGCTGGCCGCGTGAAACAGCCAAAGGAAGGTGGGAAAGCTGGCCACGGCCGCCAGAGAGCCGAGGGAAGGGATACGAAAAGCGGCAAACAACGCGACCCAGACAGCCGCGCAGAACAGCGCGGGCATGGGCGCAAGCGCCAGGCCAGCGCCGAGCGAAGTGGCCACCCCCTTGCCGCCTCGGCCCTTGAGAAATATGGAAAAGACCTGCCCCAGCACTGCGACCAGCCCCGCAGCCTCCGGCAGCCAGGCGAGATCAAAGAGCCGAGTCGCGAGCACAACCGGAAGCGCCCCCTTGCCCGCGTCGACCAGGAGCACGAGAGCGGCCCAACGCCGGCCGAACGCGCGGCCGACATTGGTTGTGCCGATGTTGCCGCTGCCCACCTTGCGCAGGTCCACCCCCTTGGCACGCGCCACCACGACGCCGGTTGGAAACGAGCCCAGCAAGAAGGTGCCGATGAGAAACAGGATCTGCATGGGTCGCAATTGTAGCCCCAGCGCGGCTGAATGAGGGTCGCCTCAGCCCGGCGAGGCAAAGAACCTGCCCACTTCTTCCAATTCTTCGGTGCGCGGGCATTCGGCGGGCAGGCTGGCGAGCAGCATGGCCCCGTAGCGGCGGCGGGCGATGCGGCCGTCGAGAATGGCCACCACGCCGCGATCGCTGCGCGTGCGCACCAGGCGGCCGAAACCCTGCTTGAGCGCCAAGGCGGCGCGCGGGAGCTGGAAACTGTTGAAGGGATCGCCGCCGTCCTCGCGGATGCGCTCGATGCGCGCAGCGGTCAGGGGATCATCGGGTACCGCAAAGGGCAGGCGATCGATCGCCACCAGTGACAGGGCTTCGCCGGGAACGTCCACGCCCTGCCAGAAGCTCTGCGTGGCCAGCAAAACCGAGCCGAGCTGCTGGCGGAGCGTGGCGAGCAGTACGTGGCGCGGCCGTTCACCTTGCACCAGCAGGGGGAAACCGCCGTCGGCGCGCAGGCGCTCCTCGGTCACGCGCAAGTTGCGGAAGCTGGTGAAGAGCAAGAGCGCGCGACCGCGCGAAAGCCGACACAGCTGCAAGGCGCGCTCGGCGGCCGCGGCGGCAAACGCTTCGTGGGTCGGATCAGGAAGATCGACAGCTAGGTAGAGCAGGGCTTGCTCGCTGTAGCGGAAGGGCGAAGGGAAGCTCGACTCGCTGGCGGTGTCGGTCAGGCCGAGCCGGCCGCGGATGTAGTCGAAGTGCCCGCCAGCGCTCAGCGTGGCCGAGGTGAAAACCAAGGGTCCCGGGTGGCGGTCAAAGCTTTCGCGCAGAAGGGGCGCGGCGTCCACCGGCGAAGCGCGCAGGGCTAGGTTGCGCCGCGACACCACCACCCAGCGGATCGAATCGCGCCGGGCTGTGCCCACAATCTCGGAAAAATCGGTGCGCACGGCATCGGCTCTTCGCGACAGCCCAGCCAGCGCCGCGGCCTTGGTCTGCGACGGGGGATGCGGCCGCTCGACGTCGCTGCCATCGTCTTCGCTCAAACGCCCGCATAGGGCGGCCGCCTCTTCGAGAACGTTGTCCAGCTCGTGGTAGCGCTGCAGAACATCGGCAGCCCACAGGTCGTCGGGCATCTCGACACGCACTTCTTCGCCGCTGCCGCGCACAGCCGGCAGGCGCCCGCGCAGGGTTTCCGCCAGAATATGCGTCGCGGCCTCCAGCCGGCGCGCCGCGGATTCCACGCGGCCCGCTTCGAGCGGCGGCGCGGGCGCGCGCAGCAGGTCGCGCGCCAGGGCGAAGAGCCGGGCGTTCGAGACCTGCACGCCAAAGACCTCGGTGGCGATGTCCTCGATCTGGTGCGCTTCATCGAAGACCACCAGCTCGTAGGGCGGCAGCACCTGGGCGTCGGGCCAGCGGCTGCGCAGGGCGAGGTCGGCGAGAAACAGGTGATGGTTGACCACCACCACGCGGGCTCCCTGTGCCCGCCGTCGCATCTGGGTGATGAAACAACGCTCGACGTATGGACAGCGGTTGCCGAGCCGCATCTCCGGGCTTGACGTGATCTCGCGCCAAATTGGGGCGCTGTCGGGCACGCCGTCGAGATCGGCTCGGTCGCCAGTGGTCGTCGTGGTCGCCCAGGCGCGCACGCGCTCTGTCTCGTGCGACCGGGTCGCCGCAATTTCCAGTTGCTGGCTGTGCTCATCGAAGCGGCGCAGGCACAGGTAGTTGGACAGCCCCTTCATTACCGCGAAGGAAAACGGCTCAGGCAGCACGCGTTGCAGGCGGGGCAGGTCCACCTCGGCAATCTGGTCCTGCAGGGTGCGCGTGCCGGTGCTGACCACCACCTTGCGGCCCGAGAGAATCGCCGGCACGAGGTAGGCGATGGTCTTGCCTGTGCCGGTGCCCGCTTCGGCCAACAAGCGCTCGTCCATGTCGATCGCCTGCGCCACGCGCTTGGCCATGGCGAGCTGGCCAGGGCGTGGCTCGAAACCCGGCAGTTGGTCGGCCAGTAGGCCGCCGGGGCGCAGGATCCGGGCGACGGCTTCTTCGAGAGTCACAGCTCCCGCGTCGCTATTTCGTCGCCACCGGCGCCGGGCCGTCGTCTGCCGCCAGACCGTCGGCGGTCACGCTGCGGAAGAAGCATGAGGTGGCGTTGGTGTGGCACGACGGCCCGTTGGCGTCGACGATGTACAGGATTGCGTCGCCGTCGCAGTCCAGGCGCAGGTCGTGGACGCGCATGGAATTCCCCGACGTCTTGCCCTTCTCCCAGAGCTCACTGCGTGAGCGGCTCCAGAAGGTCGCCAGCCCGTTTTGTACCGTGGACCGCAGCGCCTCGGCATTTGCCCAGGCCAACATGCGCACCACGCCGGTGGCGCGATCCTGGGCGATGACAGGCACCAGACCTTTCGAGTCGAACTTGACAGCAGACAGCAGTGCGTCGGCGTTTCCCATCATGACGGCAGTCTCTAGCGCACTTTTTGCCGTCCACCCATTCTTCCTCGAATCAGGGACCTGCGTCAGGCGTACTACATTGACCGTCTACGCAGATTTCTTCCCCACAATCAACACAGTCATTTCCACAGTGCGCGGG
This sequence comes from Myxococcales bacterium, assembly GCA_003155465.1. The sequence continues at coordinate 6,130 of PMCR01000533.1, forward strand.
ATCGTCACTTGCGAAACAGGCGGCTGAGGCTCCGGTCCCGCAAAGGTGATAGGTGGCGACGCACCCAAAGACGCAGGCGTACGGCGACGTTGGCGTGGCCTTCTCGCATGTGGGGGGCGTGCTGTGTTCCGGTCCGGGGCATGGGCTACATCTCGTTCCACAACTCGCAGTGCTGCTTTCATCGAGACAAGTGGGCTGGGAAGCAGTCCCGCATTGGTGGTACCCCGGAGTACTGGCCGTGGCAGGCGCGCACCTGAACCCGCACGAGGTCCCGTCGCAAGTGGGAACAGCATGGGCAATGTCGGTGACGCAGGGGGTGGTGCACCTGGTGCCGCAGGTTGCCACCTCTTTGTTGGAGACACAATCCCCACTGCACTTGTGATAGCCGTCGTTGCAGGCGGTTCCACACACGCCAGGACCACCATCGTTTGTACAGACCGGGTGCGAAACCAGCCCTGCGTCCAGAGACGGGCAATTCCCGCAGCCCGAGCCGCAGTTGGCGGCGCTTTCAGGAATACACGGGTTGCCACAGTAGCCTCTATTGCAGTGGATGCCGCACGTTGGTGTTGCCCCCGTGCAAGTCGGCTCGCCATTGTCATCGCCGGGACAAGCCGAGCAATTAAGACCGCAGTGCGAGGGTTCACTGTTCGAGACACATGCGTTGCCGCATTGGTGGTTGCCGGTGCTGCACGAAGCAACGCAGGCTGTCCCATTGCAGGTGACGGTCCCACCGGCCGGAGCCTGGCAGACTGTGCAGTTGTTCCCGCATGAGTTCACGTCGGTGCTCCCGTTCACCACGCAGGTATTGCTGCCGCAGGCGTGGTAGCCGGTGTTGCAACTGATCCCGCAGGTGGGTGGATTTCCAGTGCAGGTAGGGCTCGCGCCCGTGGGTGCGGGACAGCGGCTGCAAGCACTTGCCCCGGTGCCACAGCTGTCGACACTGGTATTGAGAGCACAGGTGTTGCCGCAGCGATGGTAGCTACTATTGCAGGTGATGGTACAGGAGCCGTTGAGGCAGATGCCCGTCCCATTGCCCGAGGCTGGAAGAGGACATAGGGTTGCCGTTGTGCAGCCAGGCGCGTCTGCCGCGGTGTCCGCGGTCCGATCAACGGCGTTGTCAACCGGCCCATCACGCACGGCCCCGTCCGGTGGCAGCTGGGTGCTTGCACCGCCGCTGCCACCGCTGCCACCGCTGCCACTTCCAGCCGCGCCAGCCGTTGCTCCGGCGGGAGGTACCTGAGGGGCGTCGATCACCGCCGCATCGGCGGTATTGGTTCTTGAATTGGTCGTGCCTCCGGTTCCGCCGGCCCCGCCGGTTCCTGCCGTACCGCCCGAGCCGCCGGTTGCGATACCACCTGTGCCTGCCGCAGCGGAATCGACGGTTCCCACGTCCTTGCGCGTGTCTTTGCCCACGCCGACGTCGAGGCCCGCAGCCTTGCCGTCCACCTTGCCCGCGTCACGCCGGCCAGCCGATGCATCCGAGGAAAAGCCCGAACCATTGAAGCAACCGGCTTGAACCATGAGAACTGTCACGCCGGTGACAATCCAGATGCAACCTTCCCGACCATAAGCGATTGTCTTTTTCATTCCGTTCTCCCTGGCGACCTGAAGCACCAACCCGTGCCTGGGTGGTCAATACCGGGGAAATGTAGCACTGGTGCATCAACGGGCCAAGTTGAAACATGTTCGCCGGGCGCCAGCGTATCGAATGCGATGCTTGGTGCCCGTGGAATGCCAACAACGAGTCGTTCTCGAATCACAACTCGAATCCCCCGACGCTGTCGGCCCTGGGCACCGACTTCGTCAACGCCCCTCAATACAGATAGGCACGACCAGCGTGGGTCTGGCTGGACGCACCTGGCATCCATGTCGGACAATTCCACACCGGATGACGCAATGGGGGGACACGCCTACCCCTGACCGCAGCCAGACCCGCCACCTGACATCTGCCGACGATTGCCGAAGCGACTGGAGAATCCGGGTGCGACTGGCGCGGTCGACGGAGGACAACGTGCCGGCCAAGGTGACGCGGTCTTTCGATGGCAGTCGCGGGGGCGGCACGAGCAGGCTTGTCGTCAGCAAGCAGCGGCGCGTGCCCAAACCGCGCTCAGCGCCCTGCGTCCAACTGGACAGGCACGCGCGACGGGTTCTTGCGGCTGGCATGCAAGCGATCATTGCCGGATTCAACGCGCGGCAACGGGGGCAAACAAGGCACGGCGAATACCAGCCGAATTGACGCGCATCATGCTTCGCGCGTGATCGTGTATAGTTGCAGGTGTCGTCGCGACGAAGTCACCAAAAGAAGGATCCCGCAGCAAGAATCGCCCCTTACCCCGCCATGTCGCTCGCGTGTGTCCACAGTCGCTCAGGCTAGAATCACAAGGATACCCATGCTCAGAAGCTGGCGCAGCATCGACCAAGCATTGTCGCGGCACTGAGACCCCCAAGACGAAAAGGAAGCACCATGACCAGGGCAACATTGAAGACCGTTCCCACGTGGTTGGCTGTAGCTGGCCTGGTTTTCCTGGTGTCCTCGATGGGCTGTAGCCAAGGCTCGTCGGCGCAGAGCAGTGGCGGTTCTAATGGCTCCACGATTGGCCAGGCGGGCAGCGCGGGTACTCCGCCCACCGCTCCACCGGCGGGCCGCGGCGGGGCGAGCAGCTCCGCGGGCATGGGTGGCAGCGGCGGCTCGACCGGCAACAGCGGCAGTCTCGGTGGTGTGCCCGGCACCGCGGGTACCGCGGCGGTGGCAGGCGCCACAGTTTCCGGCGGCGGGGCAACCGGAGTCAGCGGCGATGCCACCGCGGGAAACGCTGGCTCTGCCGGAGCTTCGGCGAATGGCGGGTTGGGGACTGCGACTAGCATCGCTGTCACCGGCGGCATTGGCAACACGGGTGGCATCGGTCGCACCGGCGGCGCGTCGGCCACCGGTGGTGCCACCGCGAGCGGTGGCAAGCCAGCCGGCGGTACAACGGCCACCGGTGGTGCCACCGCGGGCGGTGGCACGAGGGCAACCGGCGGCGCGTCGGCAACAGCCGGCACGGTTTCAAGCGGTGAGGCAGTACTGGTGAGCACCATCGACTTGAAAGGCGTGAGCGGTTGTCCCGGACTGCGTCTCGGCGACATCAACGGCGATGGCAAAATGGAGATCGTCATGGCCCAGCCGACGGACCAGAATGCCGTCAGCGGGGGTGGCCAGATCGTCGTATGCGTTACCGCGTTCGACCTCAAAGGCAAACAGCTTTGGCAGTACGGCAAGCCGGGCAATTTCCACACAGCCAGCTCGGACGTTCCGATTCAGGTCTACGACCTTGACGGGGACGGTGCTGCCGAGGTCTTCGCCGCCATGGACACCAAGTCGATCACCGTCCTCGATGGAGCCACCGGCAAGTTGAAGAGCACGATTCCTTTGCCCGCAACCGGCTCCAACGACTGCATCGCTTTCGCCAACCTGACCGGCAAGGCATGGCCACAGGACATCATCGTCAAGACCAGATACACCCAATTCTGGGCCATGACCAGCGACGGGACATTGCTGTGGACCCACAAGGGGACCACTGGACACTATCCGCTGGCCTATGACTGGGACGGTGATGGCCAGGACGAAGTCATGGGCGGCTACGATTTCCTGGAGAGTGACGGCACAATGCAATGGAGTCTCAACACCACATCGCACCCGGCACTCACCATGCACGCAGACTCGATCGCCACAGGTGACATGGACGCCAATCCGGCAAACGGATACGAGATAGTCGTCAATGGGAACGTGGCTGCCGCGTTCGATTGGAAGACAGGCACGCAATTATGGCAGGACACTCACACGATAGAGGCTCAGCAGCTCGGAATGGGCGATTACCGCAAGGACGTGGCAGGTCTCGAGGTGGTCATACTCGATCGTTTGCGCACCGCTGGGGAAGGCTTCAAGTCTAACAACTACCTCGTAGACCAACACGACAACCTCTTGTGGAAAGAAGACCGGCCCACTAACTCCGGCTGGCTGACCGTGACGGAAAACATGAACAACTGGGACGGGACAGGCAGCGATTTCATCTTCTCCTATCGTCGTGACGCCAAGTCGGGTGGCGCCGCGAGCACGGGGACGGGGACCTATCTGTACGACGGCAATGGAAAAACCGTCGCCAGCTTCCCCTATACCGGCCCCAGTGCGCAGACCTTCGCCGAGCACGCGGATGTTTGCGGTGACAGCAAGGAGGAAGTGCTCATGTACGACGAGGCGACCCTTTGGATCTACGCAAACGGTGGCTGCAATCTGGATGACCCGCCAAGCAAGCCCGGCCTGCCCCAGCAGTTCCACCTGTACAACTGGAGCATCTACAGTGGGTGGATCACTCCTGACGTGAAGTTCTATACCCCTGGAACGCCAAAGTAACTCGCGAAGGTCTGGGACTGGCCCAATCAGCCAGACATGCCACTCTTGGACGTGATCTGAGATGGGCAGGTGATCCTCTGATCTTTCAGCGCGGGGTTGTCAGCCGAGTTGAACCACCCGGTAAACCAGTCGCACCCTGCCTTCAGTATCGGTTTGCCCGAGAAGACCGTGCTGCACTTGTTCTGCGTACAGGTCTTAACACTACTGATTGAAATTCTCCNNGAATTTCAATCAGTAGTGTTAAGTGCGGCCAACAAGGTGAGCGAGCCGAGCACTCTTCGCGTCGGGTGTTGAAAGAAGAACATCTTGCGGTTGGGTTATCATTCGCGTGTCCGCCTGGCAAGGCTCGACGACACGCACCCTATGCCCGGGCGGCAGCAGCCCGCCGGTGAACATGCCTTCACTCCTTCGCCCCCTAGTGGGGAGCCGGAGCTGAAGCCGGTGCGGTTGCTGGGACACCGGGAGAGGTGCGCCCGGCTGGAGTTGGAGGAATGGGACCGGGCGCTGGCGGGACGGCGTTGGAAGGTGCCGAACCAGGAACCGGAGCGGGTGGTGGAACGGGTGGTGGCGTCGGCCCCAACAGCGGGTACGCGGCCCCTCCAGGCGGCAGCGGCGTCGCAGGTTCGGGTGGTGCGGTCGTGACCGGCGGAGCAGCAGGAGGCGACGAAGGGACGTCGGGCAGGACGAGGGGCGGCAAGGGCACAAACTGAACCGCCGATTCTTGAAACATGGGAATCAGAAGGGTGTTGCGTTTGGTATCGAGGCCGATATCGGCAGGCGAGGGAATCGCCGAATTGACTTCCTTGAATTCTCCGCCGGGCAAACCACGGTAGACGGCGGAGGCCTCCCAACTCGAAATCAGGAATGAACCGTCGCCAAGCTTCACAATCCCATCGAGTCCGCCCTTGGGTAGCTTGGTGGCCGGTCCTGTGCCGCCTTGTTGGTTGACGTGAAACAACTGGTTCGCTCCCAGAGTGACGACCCACACCCCGTCTGCGTCCGCGAGCAGGCCGCTCGGCCAGTGCAGGGCTTCGTCGTTGATGAGGACGACCGCCGAGCCTCTCTTCACGTCGATCGCGTAGATAGCGTCGTCGCCGGTACCGGCAAAACTCCCGGCCTTGAAGGTCACTGCACTGTCGGAAACGTAGAGCGTCTTGCCGTCAGGTGACGCCGAGAGATCATTGAGAAAGACCGAATTCGGCACCTTGATCGCGCCTTTGGCTTTGCCGCTCTTGCGGTCGAACTTGCGGACGACATTGAGATCCGCGACGTAGAGGATCTCGCCCATGATGGCCAGTCCCTTGGGCGCGTTGAGTTCACTTCCCTTCTTGCTACCGTCGACGAACTTGAGAGCAATGACCTTGCCGTCGGGGGCAATCTTCGAAATGAAACCGTTCTTGTTCGGGGTGGCGGGATCGCCGTTGAGGTTGCTGACGAAGTACACATCTTGGCCCGCATCCCAGAGTGCGGATTTCGGCATCTGCAGACCGGCATTCCTCACCACAATGGAGGCCGGTCCGGGCGGTGACGGGGGCGCGACCGGTGCGGGGGCTGGCTGGGCCACCGCAACCGGTGACGGCGCTGGCATCACGCGCACCGACGCAGGGGCTGGGCAGGGGAAACATCCGGCTGCGAGGATCGCAACACTCGTTCCTAGTACAACGGGGATACAGCGTCTCGAACGATCCATTCTTCACCTCTCCTGGTTGCTATGCACGCACAGATGGCTGTGGTGGGTAGCCACAGACTAGATCGAAGGCCCGGAATTCCACAACCCGCCTGCGCGCGAGAACACTACGCAGGAGCGATACAAACACGGGGCTGGGCGGCGAAGCGTTGCTATCGCAGCGCGCTAGTCGCATCAAGCCTGGCCTCCGGTTGGCGAAGGGCAGCTGCGTCTGGGCAGCGGCGGCATGGAAATGACAGAGGTACGGTTGCAGGTTGGTCAACCCGCTGCGGCATGAGCGGGCGGGGAGGAATCCATCCCTTGGGTACATCGCCCGACAGGAAAGATCTGATCTCAAGATGTGTCCATCAATCGTGGCGAGGCAAGGCGACAAGGGACGGAGTAGCCGCGCGTGGTCCTCGGGGATGGTCAAGGTGTGTGGGATATCGGTCTGACGGTCTCAGGCGGCGTCGATTTATGCGCCGAAAGCCGAGGATGGGTTGGGGGTGAAGCTGCAATCTCTTCTGATGTCGCCTGTGAGTTGTCCCCGCGGTCCTGCCCCTGTCTCACGCCTTCCTTCCCCTCTCCCAGTATCGATTTCCGGACACCTCTTCAGCCCTCGCGCACGGGCACGCCGCGGCTGCGGAGGTAGTCGCGCGCCTGGCCCACCGTGAATTCGCCGAAGTGGAAGATCGAAGCGGCCAGCACCGCATCGGCGCCGCCTGCGACCACGCCCTGGTAAAGATGTTCCAGCGTCCCCACCCCGCCCGACGCAATGACGGGAATGGGCACGCGGTCAGCCACGGCACGGGTCAGTTCCAGGTCAAAACCGTCGCGCGTGCCGTCGCGGTCCATGCTGGTGAGCAGGATCTC
>PMCR01000339.1 GCA_003155465.1 Myxococcales bacterium
AGCGATCGGCGAAGAACATGTGGCCCGACATCTCGCCCGCCAGCACGGCCTTCTCTTCGCGCATCTTGGTCTTGATGAGCGAGTGGCCCACCTTCCACATGATGGCGCGGCCCCCGAGCCGGGCGATCTCGTCGTACATGGCCTGGCTGCACTTGACCTCGCTGACAAAGGTGGCGCCTGGCCGCTCGCGCAAGATGTCGCGCGCAAACAACATCACGAGTTGGTCGCCCCACACGATGCGGCCCGCCGGATCGACGACGCCCAGGCGATCCGCGTCGCCATCGAGCGCGATGCCCAGTTCCGCGCCGCCCTGCTGCACATGGCGGATGAGGTCGGCCAAGTTGGCCGGCACGGTCGGATCGGGATGATGGTTTGGGAAGCGGCCGTCTGGATCGCAGTACAGCCCCTCGACCTGCAGGCCCATCCGGCGCAGCACCGACACGCAGGTCAGACCGCCCGTGCCGTTGCCGCCATCGACCACGACCTTGAATCGGCGCGGGCCCAGGCGCATGCCGTCGGCCACCTGGGCGATGTATGGGGTCAGGACGTCCACCTCGACCGCCGTGCCGCCCGGCACGGGCGCGGGCCGGGCGCCGGCGCGGTGGCGCAGGATGCGCTGGCACAGGACCTGGATCTCGGCGCCAAAGATGGTGCTGGGGCCGCGCATGATCTTGAAGCCGTTGTCCTTCTCAGGGTTGTGGCTGGCCGTGATCATCACACCGCCATCGGCCTTCAGATGAAATACCGAGAAGTACAGCCCCGGCGTGTGCAGCACGCCCAGGTCCGACACGGCGAGACCTGCGCGCACCAGCCGTTCCCTGATGACCGCGTGGATGCGCGGGGAGGAGAGCCGGCAATCGCGGCCGAGCGTGATGGCACGCGCGCCCGCCTCGCGCAGATGCTCTGCGATGGCATCGCCGAGCTCACTGACGAAGGAGTCGGGAAAATCCTGGTCTGCTACGCCGCGGATGTCGTACTCGCGAAAAACTCTTGGGTTCATTGTTGCGTCTGTTGCTCGCCGGGCTCGCTACAGGAACTGTTCTCTGCCCTGCGCGGAAAGCTCCTCTACCACGCTACGCACCTCTTGCGCTCGATGTTTGGGCACGACCAGCACCGCGTCGCGGGTGGCCACCACCACGATCCCCTCGACACCCACCACGCCCAGAAGCGGGGCGCCCGGCTCGGCCATCACGACGCTGCCCTTGCTGGCCTTCACGATGACGTCACCCGAAATGACGTTTCCGTCGACGTCGGGGTGCCCTATTTCGCTCAGGGCGGCCCAACTGCCCACGTCGCTCCAACCGAAGTCGCCTGGCACGACGCGGATGTCCTGCGCCTTTTCCATTATGCCGTAGTCGATGGAGATGGCGGGCACGCGCGGGTAGCGCTGCTGGGTGGAAGCGGCCGGATCGGGCGAGGCGCAGATCTGGTCGAGCAAGGCGGACAGTTCGGGCAGATGCCGACGGGTTTCAGCCAAGAGGCGGCCGGCAGAAAAGAAGAACATGCCCGAATTCCACAGGTACTCGCCCGAGGCCAGATAGGCACGCGCGGTTTCCAGGTTGGGCTTCTCCACGAAGCGCGCCACCTGCCAAACCTCGGCGTTGCCTGGAATGGCCGCCCCGGTTTGCAGGTAGCCGTAGCCGGTTTCTGGACGCGTGGGCTTGATGCCGACGGTGACGATGGCCTGGCTGGCCTGCGCCAGCGCAGTCCGCAACACGGCCGCATACTGTGGTTCATTGCTGATGAATGCGTCAGAGGGCACGACGGCCAGCACCGCGTCCTGCCCCGCACGGCGCGCGATGTGAGCAACCGCCAAACCGACCGCCGGGGCTGTGTTGCGTGGCGCCGGCTCGACCACCAGGTTGTCGGCGGGCAGGTCGGGCAGGGCTTGCCGGATGGCTTGGGCCTGATCCGCCGCGGTCACGATCAGGGTGTGCTCCAGGCCCACGATGGCACTCAGCCGGCGAAACGTGGCTGCCAGCAGCGACTCTCTGGCGCCCAGGCTGAGCAGCTGCTTGGGCCGGCTGCGCCGACTGGCCGGCCACAGGCGGGTACCTCCGCCGCCGGCCAGAATCAGGGCGAATTGTTCGGGCTTTGCCATCGGCGGACTTTACCTCAAGAATACGGCCCATGTTGCTGGCGTTAGTCTTGATCGCGATTGGCCTGCCGGCCACCGTGTACGGCGCGTTGCTGGCCAGCGAACGACATCGGCCTGTCGATCTAGCCGGCGCGCTCTTGGCGGCAGCCGGCCTCGCCTTGGCGCTGCTGGGCGTGGGACGCCTCTTGTCCGACAAGTTCTTCTAGGCTGGTTTTTGGCCGATGAACAGCCCCGCCTCGATGCTCACGCTGAATGACCGGCCGCCAAAGTAGGTGTCGATGGCCTGCTTGACAGCCAGGAAGGTGTCCTGCACCTCTGCCCCCTTGCCCGCGATCTGCTTCCAGCGCGCGAGCGGCCCGAATTCCACGACCGGCGCGTAGAAGAACTCGCGCGCGCTGCGAAAGACCAGCTCCCAGTGGTCGCGCTGCACGGTGACAGGCTGCAGGCCCATCTGTTCCATCTGGTGGATCACCGTGCCTGCTTCGGGGAATGAGGCGGCGTATCCGCGCAGGCTGGCCAGCGCGTCGTCGCGCCCGAGGCGCACCAGCACATCTCGGTACACGTCGAGAAACTCGCCCCAGGTCCCGTGCAGCGGGGAGGCCAGGCGCACCTCGGCCCCGGGTCGGGCAACGCGGGCAAGGTCGGCGAGAAACTCGTCAGGCCGGGCCAGATCAGCCAGGCCCACGTTGGCCAGCACCAGATCGAAGGCGTGGTTGCCGAACGGCAGGTGGGCGGCCAGGCTCTGCAGTCGGAAGAAGGCCCGGCGCCCGACCTGCTCGGCCGCCACGTTGGCACGCGCCCGGTCGAGCAAGCCCTGCGCGCTTTCCAGGTCGATGATCCGGCTGGCGTGATCCAGCCGGTGCAGAAGATCGGTCGTCGCGCTGCCCAGGCCACAGCGGATCTGAAGCACCTGTGAGCGTGGCTTTACGGGCACGCCCTCGACCAGGCGCTCGACCAGCCTTCGGCCGATGAGCGGAAAAACCTGCTCCTCATAGAGCCGGCCGCGCTTCTCCTCGTCGGTCATCTTTTGCGTGGGCGATGTCTGCGTCGAGTCCGGAGGCTGGGACATGCGGATTTCAACTCTAGCCGCCTCGCCGTGCGAGCGCTAGCCTTGCCGCAAACAGCCCGGATGACCTCCGAATGGGTGCAATGTTGCGCGACCGGAGTGAAGACTCGTTGCCGTCAGCCGCTCTGGCCTGCCGCCACAGCGCGTATCGCTGTCGCTTTCTGTCACCCGTCCTCGACCAGGAACTTGGCAAAGGTCTTCTGGCGGCGCACACGCGCGCTGGCGGCGTGGGTCAGGTAGTACGAAATCGGATTGTCGGTTACGGACCACAGGCGCGAGCGGTAGGCAGGAAAGTCCACACTCCGCTCGCGCGGCTTGACTTGGCCGCCATGCTCGCGCGCCTGCCGTTCGGCCGAGGGCCGATCGTCGTAGACCACCCGCTGATCCGATCCGGGCCCGATCACGTCGTAGGCCCATCGCCCGTTCCACCCGGTGACGTCGTAGCAGTACACCCCCAGCACCTGCACGCCCAGGGACCAACCGCAAAGGCCTGCGCACAGAAGCCAACGTGACCGCCGCGCGCGGATCCACGGAACCACGGGAATGGCCAGGAAGGCCAGCAGCGTGGTGGAGTCGACAATCGGCCGGTAACCATAACACCAGCCCCCCCACCAGTCGAACCACTTGGCCGAAAGAACCCACAGGGCAGCCACGGCAACCGACAGAGGCCGCCAATCCCGGAAAGCTGGATCCCGCCACACGCGGATCGCACCCCACAGGGCAACGATGGCGACGGGTGAATAGACCAGCAGGCCTCGGCCCGGACTGACCAGCAGCCCCAGAAGCCCGATATGAAGCGGCGTCTGCCACAATCCCGGGTTGCCGGTCTTGGCCAGTGCCACCTCGGGCGCTATGCCCAACTGTCCGGCGGCGAATGGATGGCCGAATACCACCAACCCGTAGATCACCAACAGGGCCCCCACCGGCAAGGCGCCCAGGCAGAAACGCAAGAGCGCCCGGCGATCGCGCAAGCCCTGGAAGATCGCCACCACCAGAAACACCAAGAGGCTGGTGGGTCGGCACGCCACGGCCAGCGAGTAGGCCAGTCCAGCCAGAAGCGGCGAAGGGCGTTGCGGGCGGAGCAGTAGGTACGTGCCCATGGCGAGGAAAAGCTCCGTGGGGCCGTGCTGCCACAGCGCTTGGCTGCTGGTGCTCCACACGCAGGTACAAAGACCATAGGCCAGGGCCAGCAAGAACGCGGCCAGCGATCCCAGGGATCCCAGCGCTGTCAGAAAAACGAACACCGCACTTCCCGCCACTGCGGCCGCCGCCACGACCTTCCCCACCTGCCACAGCCGGCCGGGATTGGCCTGCAGCTGGGCCGAGAAAGGCTTCACCACGGCCACCGCAGGCAAGGCCAAGAGCCCGGCGCCAAGCCCGAAGGTGTTGGCATAGACGCCGGGCGTCTGGGTGGGTGCCAGGTAGTAAAGCGGGAGGCCAGGGCCGAGCGCCCCGCTCTCTTGGTACGAGCGCATGCTCTTGCCTTCGAGCAGGGAATTCCAGTTGCGGAAGCGCACCGGAACCTTGCCAGTAGGCACACGCAACTCGAAGTTGAACAACTGCGGCGAGTCTTCCTGGGTGAAGGTCAGGCGCCCTCGGGTCAAGAGCTGAATCGGCAAGTAGAGATTGGCGGTTGCGTCGTTGCCCACCAGGGCTTCGCCGTTGGCCAGGTAGACCAGCAGCAAGATTCCAAACAGGCCGACCGCCCAGAGCCTTGATGGCCTGGCTGGGACCCGCTCATCGCCACTGGTATCTGCGGCGGCCTTGCCCGCCCTTCGTCTCTTCTTGCTGGCCATGGTTTGGAAGTTCCAAGGATCCGCCGATTGTTTCATGCCAGCGCCCGCCTGGCTATCCCATCGGACGGACCTGCAGGCCGCCGCACGACACTTGGTTCGAAAGTGCTGGCCACTGCAACCTTCGTGGACGCCGTCAGGCACATGGGCGAGCTGTCTGTCGGCCGGCTCCTTGTCCGCTACTCTCTCTACCTTCCTGGCCACGTCTGCCGTGGCGGAGATCGCCGGCAGCGACGCAGCAAAACGCTGGCGCAAGAGACCGTAGCCGCAGCGCGGCCTCGCAAGAAGATTGAGCCGCGATCGTGGTACCAGGCACTGCTTAGTACGATGCCAGTCCATGACCACAGGACGATTCACAACCCCAACGGTTCCTGCCAGGGGCGACATCTGGTTGCTGGCATTGCCCGCGACGAGATCAAGAGGCTCAACATCTATCCGCTGGTATGCTACCTGCGCTAGGAGCAACTGATGTCATTCCATCATCGCAACGAGAAGCCAATACACAACTTGTCCGGTTGTCGCGAAAGGGGGCACTTCCGTCGCCTCTTGTTCACCGGGACCGCGGTGCTTTCCCTGGGACTCGGATGCAGTTCGCCAGGGGGAAGCCAGGCCACCACGACCCCACAGGGAGGCAGTAGTCAGGCAGCCGGTGGGTCAGGCGGGAACGGGCAAGCTTCGGGCGGCGCTGGCGCGGGTGGCTCGGCCACGACAGGTGGCGGAGGCACCTCAGCCCCGGAGGGCGGCTCGGTCTCGCCGGGCGGTTCGGTCTCGCCGGGCGGTTCGGTCTCGCCGGGCGGCTCGACCGGTCGGGGCGGCTCGACTGGCCGGGCCGGTGAGCCTGCCCGTGGCGGCTCGACTGCGGCAGGCGGATCCGGTGGCAGCCCACCCGCTACTGGCGGTGGCGGCGCTCCTCCCGCCACTGGGGGCACCACCCCGCCGGGGTCCTGCCCCGCCATCGGTGAGGGTCCAACCCCAGACACGACGACCCGGGCCAAGTGCACCAGCGGCTCGACCGGTATCACCTGCCACTTTGGTGGCAACCCAGGAAACTACGATGTCTCGTTCAACCTAGGTGGTACGGCCGCCGGACAAACCATCGTGCAGGCCGAACATTTGCGTGAGATGCTCGCCGCCCCTGTCACAGTCGCTGGTACGCCGGTTGCCGCGCTCGCTACCCCCGCGGGCCAGAAAGTCCGCTACTCCATGTCGGTCAACGTCCGCCAGCCCGAGGGACAACCGGAGTGGTCGCAGGCCTCGAACGGAACTGCTGGATTGGACATGTACTTCATTGGACCCTCGCCCCANNATCCTGACCGATTCAACCGGGTGCGACCAAGAGGGCCCGGGCACGGCAGGGTGGGGCCAGTGGCTGCCGCAGTTCTTCAACTTTGGCATTGCTGTGGCGAACTACGGCAATTCCGGGGCGCTCACGGAATGCTCGGCTGCGACCACGCCCTGCAGGACAGACGCACCCTACTACAGCTTCTACGACGACCCCAAGATGTGGCCGACAGTCAAGCCTCTGCTCAAGGCAGGTGATGTCGTCCTGATCCAATTCGCCCA
>PMCR01000093.1 GCA_003155465.1 Myxococcales bacterium
GGCGGTGAAGGTTCCTGCCGCTGGGTCGTACAGCTCCGCATTCGCGGCAGCAGGGGTACCCCAGCTTTCGGTTCCGCCAACGACGAGCACCTTTCCATTCGGCAACAAGGTCGCCGTGTGCCACTCCCTGGCCGTGGTCAAGCTGCCGGTGGACGTGAACAGACCGGCTGCCTGGTCGTACAGTTCCGCGCTCGCGAAAAGATTGCGTCCGTCGGATCCGCCAGCGACAAGCACCTTCCCACTTGGCAACAACGTCGCTGTGTAAGCCCACCTGGCCACGGCCATGCTGCCGGTGGCGGTGAAAGTGCCAGCTGCTGGGTCGTATAGCCCCGCGCCTGCGTCAACTCCGGTGACGAGTACCTTGCCGCTCAGTAGTAGGGTCGCGGTTTGCGCACCAGTGGTTACAGTGCCGGTGGCGGTGAAAGTTCCGGCCGCTGGGTCGAATAGCTCAACGCTCGTGCCGCCCGCAAAAAGCACCTTTCCGCTCGGCAACAAGGTCGCCGGACCATACCCGACTGTATTCAAGCCGCCAGTGGTGGTGAAAGTTCCGGCCGCTGGATCGTACAGCTCCGCACTCACGACACCTTGCATTGAAAGGCCATCCTTTCTGTCCGTTCCGCCGGCGACTAACACCTTTCCGCTCAGCAGCGAAGTCGCCGTGTGACCAAACCGAGCTGCATTCATGCCGCCAGTGGCGGTGAAAGTCCCGGCCGCTGGATCGTATAGTTCAGCCGCTCCAGTATCGTAGATTAGCCCCATTTCGCCCATGGGATCAGTGAACTGTCCGCCCGCAATGAGCACCTTTCCGTTGGGCAATAGAGTTGCGGTATGTTGGAATCTTGCCACGGTCATGTTTCCGGTCGGCACGAAGACTCCTTTCAGGGCGGGCGCGGCGTCGTTGCCTCCGTCGGGACTTCCCACGCCAGCGTCCGGACACCAGCAGATCGCCGTTCCCTGCCAAAGAATGCGACAGATCCAGTTGCCACCCTCGCAGCTACAGTTGAAACCGTCCACGGGTCCGCTGCTTGCTCCACAGGCACAAGGAATGGCTCCGAGTGCCGAACATGAGGGGGTGCCGGCGGCGCACGCCCCGTACGGAAGAGCGATGTCGATATTGGACATGGGCCACGGCCCCGACCACGCCGAATTTCCGCACGCAGCGGGGCAGGTTGCGGCTGCCGCCAGCGTGCCATTGGGAAGGACGGGAAAGGTCGACGTCGGCCCGTAGTCAGGCGATGGCGCACGGCACGCGGCCGGTCCGTCAGCTGGCGTGCTCAAGGCATCGACGCCACCATCAACAGGTGGATTCCCGAGACAGAAGTAGCTCTCGCCAGCAGGCGGGGAATCTGTCGGCCCCAAGGTCAGTTGGAATTGAGTGGCGCCGATGGTCAGCGTGGGCGGAGCCGCCACGCCGGTCAAAGAGACAGGGAAACTCGCGACGGCCGGGACGCCGTCGACCGCGAAATTGATGGTAGTCGAACCGCCGTCCATATACCGAACCACATGGTCCACGGACCGCTCGACCATGTAGTCCGGGGAGCCGAAGAAGACGCGGAAATCTTGATAGGTCCAGTCGTCGCGCGGGCGAACCACCAGCAGGGCGCGTCCGTCGGACAGGGCCGCGTTGTACTCGATGACGGTTTCCGCAGGAATGTTGGCCACGGGCAGACCGGCGACTTGGGAGGCGGGAACCAGGGTGAGAACGCTGCCCTGCTGGCCAATCGTGAAGGTCTTGATATCCAGCGGTGGGTTCTGCAGCACGCCCATGGCCGTGGCACCGGCTGCATTGGTTTCCAGCTTGAGCATGAAAGGTGGCACGTGATCGCTCACGGAAAAGGTGTAGCGCATGACGCCACTCCCACTGCTCTCGGTCCCCGATCCGGCGACGCGCTGGCGTTGCAGGGTGCCGCTTGAGGAGACGAACACCCGTTGTTCGCTGTCGGCTTGCGGTTGATCGACGGCGTACAAAGTGCCATCCGTGTCCTGCCCTGCGCCCAGCACATTGGCGAGTGTGATGGGTTTGGTGGTCGGACTGAACGGGTCGCAGGACCACGGGATGCTGCTGGCAGGAGGACCACTATCTTGGACAGTCGGACTGACGCCGTCTTGTGAGGCACCCGTTTCTTGCACGGAGCCGTCTTTGTTCTCATTGATTCCGGCCTGAAAGTCGCTCTTGCAAGCGGCTGTGCACGCCAGAGCGATCGCTATCACACGAAGCAAGTTATTGATTGTCATGCTCCTCCAGTAGCCCGAGCGGGCCAGACCTTACAGAAGAGAAACACGGATGCCGGCCCCCAGTTGCAGTTCGCCGTGCGGGAGCGCGCGATCGCTGCGCCTCCCAGTCGCCGAATCAGTCACGAAGATCCGCTGCGATTGGGGCCATCCGACCCCGCGCAATTCCAGCCAGGGGGCGAAGCGGCCCAATGACCAGCTCAGGCGGGCGCCTGCGCTGACCCCGAAGGAGATGCCACTCGATTGTTGATTCGACGTAAAGCCTTGTCCCTCGGCAAAGAGCAGGCTGATGACGGCTGCCCCGTCGAGCCGCAACGGCCCGCGCGACCAAGCCGCGCCGGCTTCGCTGGCGATCCGGCGAAACTCGACCTGGCCGGGTTTCAGGCCTTCGCCATGGGCACCGGTGCCTGCGAAATCCAGACGAAAACCAAGCGGCCCGGCCCAAGGCGCCCACTCCACCTCCACGCGTACCCCAGGGGCGGCACTGCCAGAGACCAGCGACGCGAAACCACCCGCGGCCACGCTCACGATGCGCGCGGCGGGGCGCCGACCTTCTGGCGCAGGCGCGGCCTCTGATGCTTCGGGCGTTCCGCCCTTTGCCGCTGCCCTGGTCGGCCACCAGGTGGCGATGGCCACGGCCGCGGCCCTGGCGCGGTCTTCACATCCGCTCCCAACCGCGATTGAGCGCTCTTCGGTCTCCTGGGCGCCCTCGGGTCGTAACTGGATGGCTATCCCGTCGTTGCGGGACATGACAACCGCACTTCCCGGCCGGGCCCCCTCGGCGGGCAACAGGACCGCCAGGTTGTCCTCGATGTCGCGGGTCGACGGACAATTACTGTCAGAGGTCACCATGGGCTGCGCGGCCAGCAGCAGGCCGAAGATCAATCCGGGGATCATCAGGGGCTGCCCGGCTGTGCGATTTCCCTGGCCTGTCGAGCGAACGAGCTGGCGGGGAAGCGCCGCAGATACTCGCCCGCGTCGGAGCGCGCTCCTGCAATGTCACCTAGGCGCTGGCGGGCCTGTGTACGCCCTGCTAGCGCGCGCTGGATCAACTCCTGCTCCCGCGCCTGCGCGAGCACCCCGTCGAAATCGGCGAGGGCTTCACGAAAGCGCCCGCTGGCCAGGCGCAATTCGCCCCGCTGCAAGCGGCGCTCCAGACCGCCCGGCATGTGGGTGAGATCGAGCTTGTCAAGAGAGCGCAAAGCCTCGGCCTGTCGATGAAGAGCGGTCAGCGCGTCGACGCGTAGGACAGTCGCCTCGACGAACATGCGGCCTTGCGGATAGCGGTTGCGATAGGCATCAAGGGCAACCAGGGCCGAAGGGGCATCCCGCTGGGCGCGGAGCGCGCGCACGGCAGTGGCCAGCAGTCGCTCCTCGGTAAGATTTCCCTGGTCGACCACCGGCTTTTCGGGCGGACCAGACGGCGCATGTGGCGGAGCCGTGACAGGAGGAGCAACCGCCTGGGCCGGCGCCACTGGCAGGGGTGCTGGCCAGGCTGCCCCGCTGGTNNTGCAGCAGGCGAAACGACGCTGCCGAGAGCCATAAATGCGATGGGCGTGGGAGCAGGACGATCGCCGGGAACGGGAACCTGCCGTGGTCGCAGCGGCGCGGGCGGCGGGGGCAGAGCGGTCGCGGGTACGGCGGGCAAAGCGGGTGCGATGGTCGGGGCGAGAACGTCTGGCGGAACAGCCTGCGCAGATGGCGCTCCTGGCTCAGGCTCGACGACAGCTTCCTCTGTTGGTCTGGCCTTTGCCTTGGGCCGACGGGGGTGCGGGTTGTCAGGGGCGGCCGCTGGTTGCACCGACGGGACTGCGGGCAAGCGGTGTTCGAGCACGAAGTGATCGATGGCGATGCCAAAGGCGGTTCCCCAAAGCAACATTGAGCCAGCCACCACGACCGGACGTAGCCAACGCGCTCGTCGGGGCACAGGGCTGTGAAGGCGTGCGCGCAACCTGCGCTTCACCCGCTGGTGGGCAGCGGCCGGCAAGGGCAGGA
>PMCR01000375.1:0-139 GCA_003155465.1 Myxococcales bacterium
CTGGGCCGCATCTTGCGCCGGGCCGAACCCCGTGACCTTGCGCGCGCCCAGGAGGAACATCGGCGCCAGGCCGATGCGCTCGCGTTTGCCCGCTCGCGGGCCCGCGCGTTGCGCCTGCCCATCAAGGTATTTCGGGTCG
>PMCR01000375.1:166-3120 GCA_003155465.1 Myxococcales bacterium
AGTGGGCGTACGCGACGAGGCCAAGCTGGTCGGCGGCATCGGCTCCTGTGGTCGCGAGTTGTGCTGCTCCACCTTCCTGCCGCACTTCGCGCCGGTGTCGATCAAGATGGCCAAGAACCAGCGCCTGGTGCTCAACCCCACCAAAGTCGCGGGCCAGTGTGGGCGGCTCAAGTGCTGCCTGATGTACGAGGACGCGCAGTACGTGGAGGCAGGCAAAGGCCTGCCCAAGGTCGGCAGGCAGGTGCGCACGCCCGACGGCGTGGGGCGCGTGGACGACCTCGATATTCTCAGCCGCAAGATCCGGGTCTCGTTCCCGGACCGGCCGTCCGCGACCTTTGACGCTGGCGATGTCCGCCCGCTCGATCCCAGCGCCACGCCACCGCCTGCCTCGGTCGCCGCGCCGCCGCGCGACGGGCCAGCCCTGCCAGAAGAGGATCTTGCCGACGTGGAGGACCTTGCGGATGCGGCCAAGGATGTGAGTTCGCCTACTCCTCCACCCGCCGCTGAGAACGGAGAGGGGACGGGGGAGGACACCGAGGCGGAATCGAAGTAGTCGCGATGCTCTTCACCCACGTCCTGAATTGCGGCGCCGATGGCTTTCGAAGTCCTGCGGTTCTTCCTAGTGCCAAGAATCGTCGCGACTTGGGTCCTCGCGAGATGGCTCGAAACAACCAGCGAGCTTGGGCGTGAGACGGTCGGGTTTGCGGCATAGGGCCGGATCTGGATCCCACCGCACTGGATCGGGCTCTCGAATGCATTGGATCTCGGTTTGGCTCCAGGTGCACATGTAACGTGCCTTCTGGCCGCACGCGTCCACATCGAAGAGTCCATCAGAGATGTCTGAACGTTTGAGGACGCCAACCTTGTCTGGAGGACAGGAAAACTCCCGTGTTGCCCGCTGGAGGGCAGAATCTCCACCAAGAGTCGACATACTGAACAACATACACCCGGCAGTGCTGGCAGTCGCGATCGCAAGCACGAGGAAACAAGCGATCCGGCCTCTTCCAAAGTGGAAATGCATTTGGCGTCACTAGCATCACGCTGTGGACACGTCAACGGCCGGTCGAGGTCGCCTCGCCGAGCTGCCACCGCAGGTGCGTCCACTTCGCGTGCGCTGCTACAAAGCCATTGCAGCCGGGGTCGCCGCAGGGGACTTGTGTAGAATCGAGGCGCCGGCTTGGCGGCGCCCCCGCTGCTGAACGCCATCCTGACTCGGCGGACAAAGGTCTCGCTTTTCAGGATGTCGATGGATCATGGTCCACTCAAGCGCCATCTTTCCTTCACCGAATCGCATCTACCCCTGGTCGTGGACGTGCACAGCGGCGCCTCGTGGGGAGAGGCGCATTCATTGCCTGTTCCGGTCCCCGCGCGCTTCCGCCTTTCGTCTTGACCGAGGATGTGGTGTGGGCGAAAAGAGAGCAAGACCAACGTAGTTTTGAAGTAGTCATGCACGACTTGCTCGCGCACGTGCGCGAAAGGAAGGACGTTCCGATGAAGAAGAGGCTCGGAGTGGTTCTGGTTTGTGGACTTGGCATCGCTTTCGCCGGCTGTGGCAGCGACACGGGAGCAAGACCCGGCGCCAAGCCCGACGCTGCCGCTGATGCTCAGGCAGATGTGTCAGTCGACAGCGGTGCAGGCGTCGCGGTCGACGTCGGTATTATGCCCCCCCCGGTCCTCGACCCGAATGGGACCTACGGCGGCAGGACCGTGGCAGAGTGGGGCGCCGAGTGGCAGAAGTGGATCTACGAGTACCCCGGCCCGGAATCGCTCGCGTTCAACACACCCGGCGCGACCTGTGAGATGGGGCAGTCGATGGCAATGGGAAACGGCGGCATGGATGGACCGCCGTTCTTCCTCGGGATCTGGGACTTCAGTGGCCCGGGCGGCGGAACCTTCACCCAGGCTTGTACGGTCCCCATGGGCCGAACGATTCTCTTTCAACTATTTGCCGACTGGGGTGACAACATCCCCGGATGTACCTCGGGAGGAACCGAGCAGAACTGTCTGAGCATGTCCCTCCCGAAGCTCCGCAAGGCGACAGCACTCGAGCTTGAGATCGATGGCAAGTCGTACGGATCCCAGGTGGCCGACTTCGCTCCCTATCTCACGGGATGCACCCACCTCTTCGCGACAATTCCCAACACACCTGGGAACCACTGGCTGGCGTACTATGGCTGCACGTCGAGCGAGTCGGTCCTGGAGTATGATGCATGGCAGACAGGCTATTGGATCATGCTGGCGCCCCTCGCCCCCGGCCCGCACACGATCCACACCAGTGCGCATATGCCCGCGTTCCCTGTCTACGAGGTCACGTACAACCTGACCGTCGCGGACACCAGCTCACTCGGTGGGCTCGACGGTGGGGCGCCCATCGATGCTCCATCGGCTCCGGACATTGCCCAGCCGATAGACTAGTGCACTGGTTCCGTGTCGGGTGCGTTGATCCGTCTCCAACTACGGGAGACTGTGCCAGTCACGCTACAGCGAGAGCGGCACCGCGATCCCGTTCGACTTCTGTGTCTACGGACTTAGCTACTACAAGCAATAGCGCTACTTGAAGCGCGCGAAGAAGGCCCAGACCGCCGGGCCGACGTCGTAGCACACGCCGCCGTCGTAGCAGTTGGCCATGCTCGGCCAGGTGTGACCCTAGCTGCAATGCCGCCGGGGAGTGACATTGCCGCCGAGCCGTTGCAGACAATCCCGCCGCAGGGACATCGTGTAGAATCGAGGCACCGACTCGGCGGCGGGCTTGCAGCTGAACGGCAAGGCGTTCGCCAGATCACGATGACTGATGATTCCCCCAAGTCCGACATGATTGCGCTCTCCGAGCTTTTGCGGGCACCCCGGCTGGCCGCGCAACCTCACCTTCGCGAACCGCCCGGTGCGGACCCGCATGCCGGGTGGTGTGGCAGGGGTCCTTGACGATCAGTCGAGGCCCCTATGCCGATCAAGGC
>PMCR01000540.1:0-2670 GCA_003155465.1 Myxococcales bacterium
CGGCCCTGGCACCTGGACGAGCAATTCGCGGAACTGGACCGCGAGCTTCGCCGCCACAAGGCGTAGCGCCGCTGCATCGGTCCTTCGATTCACCGACGGCCGACGATCCGGGCCGCTGGCTCGCCGGTCCTGCGCTTCCGGTCCTCACGTACCGTAGTACGCTCCGGGCCGGTTCTCGGCCCGGCTTCGCCATCGACTCCGGCTTGTCGGCCGGCTCTCGAAAGCGAATCTGATGAAGCGGGCCACAAGGCTTAGGCACTTAGCGCGGAGGTTGCTGCCTGCGGGCGCGGCTTGAGGTAGAATGTTGCTAGTCTGGCGGGCTGACAGCCAGCAAGAGAGGTACTTGCCATGAAACTAACCATGTCCTTGTTTGCCGTTGTCGCCCTCGCGTCGTTTCTGGGCTGCGCTTCCACCCAGCCTCCCCCGCCGATGGGCCCGTCGCCCGAAGAGAACGCCGCCATGCAAGAGTTGAATCACGAGACGCAGAACGCTCAGCCCGCGCCCCAGCCGCCGCAGGAGTAGGCACTACGCGCCCTTGACCGATTTCACCTTCAGCCGCGGTCCGGACATGGCCAGGGAGAGCGCCGTCCGGTCGATGGACCCGTCGATCTCCACCCGTGCCCCGTCACGGCGCAGGAGAGCATCGTTGCCCTCAACCTCGTAGACCGTACCGTCGTCGGCTAGCAACTGAAAATGCCCGCCCTCGAGCGCGTTGTGCCTGATCGTGCCGCGGAACTTGGCCATTGCAAAAGTATAACCCCGCCGGGTCGTCCCGCTTCTCTTGCTTGACCAACCTTCAGCGCTTGGCCGCAAGGCAGTGCCGTGCCGCCGGTGAGATCCACTCGCACCCGGACAGCACCGTACTGGCGGATCGCGGATCCAGCACTCGCATTCGCCGTGGCCATGTGGACATCACGGCCGGGTTTCCGATGATGTAGTGGGCGGGCAGTTCCGACCAGATACTCGCGGTGATGTCAGGATTCCAGCGTCCGTGTTCCACCTCGGAAAGATCGAAGACAAAGGCGCACGCTGCAGGGTTGGCCTGCCGTAGGGCGCGAAAGTGATGAAAGAACGAACCCTCTCCTGGAACCCCGTGATAGCCCGGAAGGCGTCTCCCCACCACGGACTCATCGAGGGTGGCGTAGGTTGTGGCCTCGGCTCTCCTCCAGCGCCAGGCCGCGAACCCTTGGGCGACGACGACCAATGCCAACACCGACACGACGATTCTGCGCAACCGGGTTGACGAGGAAAAAGCGGGGACGGAAGTGAGGAGCAAGAAGACCGCGAGCAGTGGTACGAAGTCGGTGCGTTTCAAGTAGGCGTACTGGACGTCCCGGTAAAGGGCGGTCAGCACCGTGAAGAGGAGCAAGCTGGTTGCGAACAGGTGCGGTCCCCAGCGACGCTGGCGAAAGCACCATACCGTGGTCGCGACGAAGACGACCATCTCCACCAGCAGGACGAGCCCACCGATGCCCAGCAACGCGGAAGACGAAGCGAAAGGAATCCGGTTGGAGAAAAGCTGAAGCGAGGCTGCCAGACCGAGGGTCCGCAGCGACCCGGGCACATCGGCCAGTAGTCTCACGGCCTCCGTGGCGCTGTTGGGAATCGAAGAGGGATTGGGACGGGATAGCAGGACCGCAAGGGCCTGCCGCAGCGGGAGCGCCGAGGTGCCTGACACCAAGCAGGCGAACCCGATTTCTCCGCCTAGCAGAGCAAGAAGCGTTATGCCGGCGTTGCGCGCGCGCAGGATCGCTGGGGTTTCTCGGCCGCCAAGCACGACGCCTGCATACAGGGCAGGCAAGACGTAGACCACTCCCTGGATGGACATCAGCCCGGCCGCGGCTGCCAGCAATCCGGCCAACAAACTCTCGCCGGCTCCCCATGTCTCGGCACGCACGGCGCACAGCCACAGAACGCCCGCAGCGGGTGCCAAGAACACCAGGTTGTCTTCGAGTGTGAACACCAGGAACTGGTTGACGAAGGCACTGGCCCAAAGTGCCACCACCAGCGCCGCCACCAGTCGACTGCCCGCGATCCGGTACCCGGCGTCTGCAAGCAAGGCCGCGATGATCGCAAGACAGAAGGCACCCAGCAGTCTCGCTCCGTCGATGTAGGTACCGCCCGCAAGGCGCGCCGCCCAGAAGAAGACCATGTACACGTACTGCATGCCGTAGTGGGCGTTCCAGGGTGCACTGGACCATCCTACCGAGCCATTCGCAATCTGGTGGATGTAGCTACCCGCGTCCCAGTTGATGTGAACCAACAGACGTGGCGATGTCGCCACCCACCCGAACAGGCCGGTGAGGATGGCCACGCTAGCAACAAAGAGCCCGGTGCTGCGGCCAAACCGGCGCAGCGGCGACTCATCCGACATACGCAGGACCATGGCCGCTAATGCTAACCTCGGAACGCCTGCGCGATGGGGTAGCGGCGGCCGGTGCCAAAGGCCTTGCCGGTGATCTTGAGTCCCGGCGGAAGCTGGCGCCGCTTGTACTCCGACTGGCGCATCAGGCGCATGACATCGGCCACCACCGCAGGATCGAACCCGGCCGCCTGCAGGGCTTCGCTGTCCTTGCCGTGCTCCACATGGGCTTCCAGGATCGCATCCAGCACATCGTAGGGCGGCAAGCTGTCCTGGTCCTTCTGGTCGGGCCGCAGCTCGGCCGATGG
>PMCR01000540.1:2686-8053 GCA_003155465.1 Myxococcales bacterium
CCGCCGCAGGTGTCGCCGTAGAGGGTGCAGTAGCCGGTCGCGATCTCGCTCTTGTTCCCGGTCGAAAGCAGCAGAGCGCCCAGCTTGTTCGACAGCGCCATCAGGATGCCGCCGCGGATGCGCGCCTGCAGGTTCTCCTCGGTGACATCGGGCGACCGGCCCGCAAAGGCCGGCGCCAGGGCTTCGAGGTAGGCGGAAAACATTGGCTCGATGGAGATCGTGCGGAACTGGATGCCCAGCGCCGTGGCCAGCGCGGCCGCGTCGGCGCGCGAGTGGTCTGACGAAAAACGCGAAGGCATAGACACGCCGAGCACGTTGGCCGGTCCCAGCGCGCGCGCAGCCAGACAGGCCACCACCGCCGAATCGATGCCACCTGAAAGCCCGACCAACGCGCCCGAGAAGCGACAACGCCGGGCATAGTCGCGGGTGCCCAGCACCAGGGCTTCAAGCGCCGACCGGTCATCGGATTCCACGGCCGGCCTCAACGTGCCGCGCCCGGCGTTCAGATCGACTACCACCAAATCGGCCGCATGCTCGGCCGCGCGTGCGATCAACTCGCCGTGCGCGTCCAGCGCCAGACTCGATCCGTCGAACAACAGGTCATCCTGTCCGCCGACCTGATTGACGAACACCAGAGGACGGGCCCAATGCCGGGCAACGTTGGCCAGCATACGCGGTCGCAGGTGGCGTTTCTCCATCGTGTAGGGCGAGGCCGCAATGTTGATGAGCACGTCGGCGCCCGCGACGACCAGTTTCTCGATCGGATCCTCGCGATACAGGCGACGAGGCCAGAAATCGCCGTCGTTCCACATGTCCTCGCAGATCGAAATGCCCAGGCGACGGCCCGCGAATTCGACCGGCGCCACGGCCTCGGCCGGTTCGAAATAGCGCCGTTCGTCGAATACGTCGTAGGTCGGCAGCAGCGACTTGCGATGGACCGAGACGATGCGGCCTTGGTGGATCAGCGCGGCGGAGTTGGCAATTCGGCGACCCACCGGCGCTTCGGGCAGCAGTTCGGGAAACCCGACGATGACCGCGGTCGAGCCGGGGGCAGATGCGTGACCGACCCGCGCCACCAAGCGGTCCAGGCTGCGCACCCCCGCCTGCACAAAGGCTGCGCGCTCCAACAGATCGCGCGGCGGATAGCCCGAAAGAGCCAGCTCGGGAAGCACCAAGAGATCGGCTCCTGCGGCCTCGGCCGCGGCCAGGGCTTCCTCGGCCAGGCGCAGGTTGCCGTCGAAGTCCCCCACGGTGGGGTTGATCTGACCCAGTGCAATCTTCACGTTGGCTACTACCTACGCTCGATATCCGATTGCGTCCAGGGCCGCGTCGTGCAAGGCCGGCCGCAGGCTTCTGAAGCGCGGGTCTTTGTGTTCCGTCGGATGGACGAAGTTCGTAAGCAACACGATGCAAGCCTCGCGCTCAGGGTCGATCCAGAGCGAGCAGCCGGTGAAACCCAGGTGGCCCACCGCCTGGCGAGAAAGGCGATCGCCGGCCAGCGATCCCGTGGCCGCCGGCCCGTCCCAGCCGAGACGCCAGGTCGACCCCGAGATCCCGGCCGGCCGCCAGAACAGACGCAGCACCTCGGCCGGGACCAAAGGCGCGCCGCCTGCCGACCCAGCATCGCGCCAGGCAGCGCACAGGGCGCTGGCCAGGGCGAGAAGATCTGCGGCGTTGGCAAAAAGCCCGGCATGTCCCGCCACCCCGCCCATGGCAAAGGCGTTGAGGTCGTGAACCTCGCCGGAAAGCATACGCCCGCGCACCGGGCAACGCTCGGTGGGTGCCAGTTCATGGCCCGACAACGCGGTCGAACCTGCAAAACCCGTGGCACGCAGCCCGAGAGGCGCGAACAGAAACCGCTCGGCCAGCGCATCCAGTTGGCCGCCCAGACCGCGCTCGATCAGATCGCCCAACAAGATGAAGCCCAGGTCCGAGTATTGCGACCGCGTCCCTGGCTGGTCGGCCAACGGCTCTGCCGCAGCCAGCGCCAGGACGCGTTCCCGGCCGTCCGCAGGAGCCACACCTTTGTCGACAACTTTCTCGAAAAACGGACGATGGGAGGCAAAGCCGGCAGCATGGGCCAGCGTCCGCCGCAGGGTGACCTCGGGCCGGTCGGGCAGGACCGGCAGGTGCCTGTCGAGCGGGTCATCCAAGGCCCAGATCGCGCTGCCCACCCCGCGCATGATGAGCAAGCTGGTCACCACGGCCTTGGTCAGGGAAGCCAGGTCGTAGACCACGTCGGTCGTGAGTTTCTCGACGGAGGGGACGACTTGTCGCTGGCCGAATGCGGCAAGAAACCGCACCTGCCCGGCTTGCGCAAGGCCCAGAACCAAACCCGGAGTCACACCCTCGTCGACGGCACGCTGCGCTAATGCGCGAAGATGGGTGAAGTCGGCGTCCATGCCTGCGAGGCTATCAGGTTCTGCAGTTTGGGTTTCGTTCAACCTAGCGAACCCGCGCGCGAGTATGATTGGTTTTTAGGATGCCCGTGCGTACCTGACCGCGATGAGATTCGGCCAATACGAGCTCTTCGACCGCTTCGCCGTCGGCGACATGGCCGAGCTGTACATGGGCCGCGCCCTTGGTGAAGAGGGCTTCGAGAAGCCGGTAGCCATCAAGCGCATCTTGCCGCACCTGGCCGCCGACGAGCGCTTCGTTCGCATGCTGCTCACCGAGGCGCGCATCCACGCTTCGCTGTCGCACAAGAACATCGTGCAGATTCATGACCTCGGCATGTCGGCCGAGGGCGAGCATTTCATCGTGCTCGAGTACGTGGACGGTCGCGACCTGGGCGAGTTGCTGGCGGTGCTGCGCAAATCATCCAGTCCGGACGGCCTGCCCAAACGTCTGGACGATGCGGTCGCCCTCTACATCATGGGCGAGCTGTGCGAGGGCGTGCATTTCGCGCATGAGCTGCGCGGGTCGGATGGCCAGCCCACCGGACTCATCCATCGAGACATTTCGCCTGACAACGTGCTGCTTTCCTATGCCGGCGAGGTGAAGCTGTCCGACTTCGGCGCGGCCAAGCGGCGCACCGATGACTCGCTAGTGTCGTCGCTCAAGGGCAACCTGGCGTACATGTCGCCGGAACAGGCGCGCGGCGCAGCGCTTGACCGGCGTAGCGATATCTACTCGATGGGAGCAGTCCTGTTCGAGCTCCTCACCGGGTATCCGCTGCGCGATTCGACGAACCAGGCCGAGACCTGGCGGCAAGTGGCCTCGGGCCTGGTGTTCGCGCCCCAGCAACGCCGGCCAGACCTGCCTCCGCCTCTCGCGCGATTGATCGCCGATTCGCTGGCCCCTGATCCGCGCGATCGCTTCCCTGACGCGCGCGCCTTTGCGGACGCCTGTCGCGGGGCGCTCGATCTGGTCCCCCGCCCACCCTCGGGCGAGGCCACCGAGTTGAAACTCTTGCTGCGCACGCTGTTGCCGCCCGGCAGCCTGACCCAGCCTCGGCCAGCCTCAAAAGTCATTCGCCTGGCACCCGATCTGTGGGCCGACGAGACGGCGCCTGAATCTGAGATTCCCGTGCAAAGGAACCCCTCGGGGCACGCAGGGGCTGCCGCCACGCAGAGTGCGACCAGCGGACCGGCCCAGACCAGCAGGTCGCCCCGGCCCTCTCTGGCCGCCGCACAAAGCACCGTATTGGTTGCGCCTCCCCAAATCATCAACCCACGTCCCACCCTGCCGACCCCCTTTGGCGTCGCGCCCGCGGGTTTGACACCGGGCCTCACGCCGGTGACCAGGCGGCGTGGGCTTTGGGCGCCCGTCCTGGTCGTGCTCCTGTGCGTTTTTGCAGCAGCAGCCGTGCTGGTTCACTTGGTCGTGGTGCCGCTTTCGGTGGCCGCCGTGTGGTTTCAGCCCGCGACGCTGCTCATCCAGTCGCAGCCCGCAGGCGCCGAGGTGGTGCTCGACGGCGTGAAGCTTCCCTCGCCGACACCGACGCGCGCGCAGGTGCGCAGGGATCTGGCCGTACACGCGGTCGACCTGCGCAAGGATGGCTTCTTGCCTGTCTCGCGTGCGATCCGCTACGACCGAGCCGTCGACCTCGCGTTCACTGTCGCGCTCGAGCCTGGCCCCGGGCCTGCGGCGAGCCCGAAACCGAAGCCGTAGGCCGACCGCGGGGAACGACGACCGGGGCTCCTTCGACAGGAGGTGCGGCGGGCAGCAGAGCGGCGAACAACCCCGGATACCGGTACGAACGGACAGCGGCCTGGGCAAACGCGTCGACGTCGTCGGCCGACCACACATCGTGCAACGGATTCACCGACTGATGCGCCAGAACGATATCGTCGAGGACGGCGGACAGCGTGGGGCTCGCCGGTTCGATGGCGATCGTGGTCAGACCATTGAGAACCGAGCGCGCGTCGTCGATCACGTCTGGATCGTCGATATTGTCGAGTGGCGTGCCGCGGTCGCTGATGGATGCGCCGCCTAGGCGTCGCCGCTCGGTGACGTTGCCAAAGCCGATGGTCAAGTAGACCCCGGCCACCGATGGTGGCGCGGTACGCGCGCTTTCCACGGGAACGTCGGGTTGGCTCGCGGACGGTAAAGCTCGGCAGCCGTGAGCGCACCCGGCGTCTTCATGGCCTTGATGGTGGCCGGGATGCCGGCGGCAGCCAGCAACATCACCATCAGCTCGGCGCGATCACGCAGCGAACCCGCGCCGGCCCGCAACGTCGCTGCGCCGCCCCAGCGCAAGTAGGTAGCCAGCTCGGGGGTAGCGTATCAAGGTACCGCAGCCCGACCGTGGTATAGGTCGGCCAGGTCCATGTCCGACACAGCTTCTGCTACTAGCCAGGCGCCTCTCTTGGCCCCGCCACCTGGACCGGTGGACGCTGACCACATCCTGGAGCAGTTTCTCGGATACGTGGGCGCGCTCGGCCTGTCGCTCTATCCGGCGCAGGAAGAGGCCCTGTTCGAGATCCTGGCCGGCAAGCACGTGGTGCTGGCCACCCCGACCGGATCGGGCAAGTCGCTGGTCGCCACGGCTTTTCTGTTCAAGGCGTTGTGCGAGGGCAAGACCGGTTTCTATAGCTGCCCGGTCAAAGCCCTGGTCAACGAGAAGTTCTTCGATCTGTGCGCCTGCTTCGGCCCCGAGCGCGTGGGCCTGCTCACCGGAGACGCCGCAGTGAACGGCAGCGCGCCCATCCTGATCGGCACGGCCGAGATCCTGTCCAACATGGCGCTGCGCCGGTCGCGCCCAGCGGCCGACTACGTGGTGATGGACGAATTCCACTACTACGGCGACCGCGAGCGCGGCATCGCCTGGCAGATCCCTCTCGTGACCCTGCGCCAGGCGACCTTCTTGCTGATGTCCGCCACCCTGGGTGACACCACGAACATCGAAGCCCAGGTAGCGGCCTT
>PMCR01000271.1 GCA_003155465.1 Myxococcales bacterium
GCGTCGGCCGAATAGGCCATCTTGAATCGCAAGGCATAGGGTAGCGAGAGGACGTACTGTCGAGCAGGCACGAGGGGGAAAAGGTGATCCACACAGAAGGCTGCCGTGTCGGCCATCCGGCGGCCGAGACAACTTGGGCAAAAACCACGGCGCTTGCACGCGAAACCGACGGCGCGACTGTACCCGCACTCCTTGCATCGGACGCGCAAAAAGCCGTGCACGAGGATGCCACAACGAAGGTAGGCCTCGAACTCGTCAAGCACGAAGGCAGGCAGTTCGCCGCCCCCCGCTTCCAGATCTGCAAGAAACGTCGCCCGGTGCAGCCCTTTCAGGTTGTAATTCGCGCCCGCTTCCAGGTCACCGTGTCACACCCCGCGGCCAGACCAAGACCGGCGGCATGTTGGCTTCGACTTTGGGACTGGCTGGTCCATGAATGGGCTTCTGACTATCACGTCATTCCCATGTTGACGCCACCCTTGGGTGATGTTCATCGTGACGCCGGCACCGAACTTCGCGGTATCGGCACTTTCGAGTTCGACGCTATCCTGCCCGCCGCGCTCAGATCGCCCGCCGTCGGAACTCGCGGAAAGTCCCGGTCGCGCTGTCGTGCGCGTAGGTGACCACGTCGAGGCGACTGCCGTCGATCTCGTAGATGTTGTAGCGAGAGCATCTCTCGGCCGAGCCGGCGTAGGAAGCGGAGCCGGCGCCCACGACCGGGATGCGGCGACCGTCGGGCCCGTCCAGCTCGGTGAATTCGTCGCGATGGTCGTGCCCGTGCAGAACCAGCTCGGCGCCAACCCGCGCCAGAACCTCGACCAGCTTGGTGCGGTCGCGCAGATTCCGATTCTCAGGGGGCCGGTGCATGACGGGCGGGTGGTGAATGGCCAGCACGCGGAATCGCGCGCGCACCTCGGGCGCGGCCAGTAGGGCCTCGATCCGTCGCAACTGCGCCTCGCCCACCTGCCCCCACGCGCCCAGATCCCCGGTGGGCACGCAGGTGCTCGCGCAGACCAGAGCAATCTCCCCGCGCAGCCGTGCGAAGGGATAGGGGTCAGCCGCGAGCCGCAAGTCCGCGCTTTGGTAGGGGGCGAAGACCTGCTCGAAAGCCCCGCTGACCACGACTTCTTTCACGTACGCGTCGTGATTGCCCGGGATGACCGTGGTGTTCTCGACCGACGGGCTGCTGCGCTCGATCCAGGCCCTAGCCGCGCGCCATTCAGACGCCAGTGAAACGTTGCCCAGATCGCCGCTCACCATCAGATGGTCATGCGGCCGCGCCCGCAGATCCTCGCCCAGCGCCGCCAGCAGCTCCATGCGGTACTTGTGCCGGCGAATCACCGCCAGGTTGAGAGCGCCGACAGCCCGCTTGCCGAAAAAATCGCGCACCCGCGCACCGGCAAAGTTGCGGACGTGCAGATCGGTCACATGGGCGAGTCGAAACACTAGACACCATCCATCTGGATCTCGGCCAACAGGCCGAAATGGTCCGAGGCGTACACACCGTCAGCGGCCGGCTGGTCCAGAACGATGCGACACGACCGGACGGTCGCGCGGCCGTCCCGCCGCATGGGCGTGACGAAGATGTAGTCAATGCGACGGTCGGGTTCCAAGAAAGCCAACGGCCTGGTGTAGGGGTTGGCGCGGGCCCAGGTCCAGCCGCGCTCGCCCGGGTGCAGTTGGTCCCAGGCATCCTGGTAGCAGGTGCGCCGGCCGCTCAGCGTGCAGAGCCCGCGCAGCCAACGGATCTCGTCGGCCTCGGGCCGTGCGTTGAAGTCGCCCATCACGACCGAGGGCGTGTCGGCCACACGGGCCGCCACTATGGCGTCGATGGCCTGAACCTGATCCTCGCGTTGCTTGCCATGCGCCAACCGGTAGTTGAGGTGCGTGGTGTGGACCCAAACCGAGACGGTGTCGAACGACACCCGCGCCGACAGCAGGATACGCCGCTCCTTGGGCTCAGCGTGGGGCAGGCCGAACGCCACGTGCTCTAGGATGGGATCGCGCGACAGGATGGCCAGGCCTTCGTGGCCACCGGCAAAGGGCATGGCGGGCACAAAGGCGTGGTGGTAGCCAGCGGCCGCCGCCAAGGTTTCGGCCTGGTTGGCAAGTTGGCCCGGCACCTCGCGCACTTCCTGCAAACCCACCACGTCGGGCTGGATCTCGCGCAGAGCAGTGGCCACCAATTCCATCCGACGCTGCAGGGGTGGCTCAGCTCCCCACAGGTTCAGGGTCAGGCAACGAAGAAGACGCACGATGGGTTGGTAATTACCCCATCTCTCCCCGGTAGGTACAGCAGGAATCCACGGTCTCCCATACCGTCACCGAGCAAAGTTGGGGAATCCCCGGCTTGAGCGCGGTCCAGACGTAGCCGCAGAGATTTTCGCAGGTGGGATTATCCAGCCCTTCCACCTCGTTCAGCATGTGATGGTCGAAACGCCGCTGCAGCACCGACCAGGCGTCGTCGATGAGCGCAAAATCCACCAGCCAACCAGTCTGCGCATCGACCGGCCCACGCAGGCCCACCTCCACGCGATAGCTGTGTCCATGCACGCGCGCACACTTATGCCCGGCCGGCACATGGGGCAGGTGGTGTGCCGCCTCGAAGAGGAATTGCTTTTTCAGCTCGACGATCACGCTGACCCCAAGGCTAGCATGAACCACATGCGGACCTCAGACGGACGCATAGCGCCGCCGTGCCGCCACCTTGTAGAGGCGCTGCGAGGGAAACTCCAGCGCGGTGAGCGCGCGGCCGTACACGCACCCGGTGTCCAGGCCGGTCGCCAGCGGGTATTGCTGCAGACCACGAACCGCATCATGCCCGAACACGATGTGCTCGGGGCCACGCCAAACCGCGGCCCAGGGCCAGCGCATCAGCAACCGGCTGGTGGGGGCGGTGCCGCCGACCATGCTGCGCAGGTTGAGAAGGTTGGTGCGTTCCTGCTTTTCGAGGGGGAGGTCGGGTACCGCGCCGGCATGCACCACCACGACTTCGGGACCTCCTTCACGTTCCGGGCCCAGCCGCAGAAAGAGCGGCAGGCTCTCAATAAAAGCCCAATCCGACTCGTCCAACGCGTCGAGTAACCAGCGGCGCGGCCTCCTGGTTTCACCCTGCTGGCGCCTGCGCCGCACCTCGAGGCTGTAGAAGTCGTGGTTGCCGAGCACGGCCAGCGCACCCATTTCACGCACTAGCTGCACAACGCCGCGCGAATCCGGCCCTTTGGCCACGAGGTCGCCGGCCAAGACCACGCGATCTCCGCGCACCACGCCGCACTGGCGCAGAAGAGCCTGCAGTTCGTCCAGACAACCGTGAACGTCGCTGACGACGATGGTTCGTTCCATGAGACCCATTGATCATAGGCCATGGAACCGCATCGACAAGCAAGTGCGAAGCGCTTCGACTTTCCCGCTTGCGGGGCGTGACGGATTCGACCAGATTCCCCCCATGAGCCGCGTCGTGGACACCCGATCCCGCCGCCTGCGCGCGGCGCGCGCCGCCCGGGCGACCGGGGACAGGTTGCCCCCTCACCCGCCGTGGATTCGCATGAAGCTTCCCACCGGCGCGGCCTACTTCGACCTGCGCGCGCGCGTGCACGCGCAGGGACTGCACACTGTCTGTGAAAGCGCATCGTGCCCCAACATCGGTGAGTGCTGGAGCCGGCGATCCCTGACCATCATGATCCTGGGCGGCGTGTGCACCCGGTCCTGCCGATTCTGCGACGTTCCCAGCGGCCGACCTCAACCGCCCGACCCCGCCGAACCCGACCGGGTGGCCCTGGTGCTGGCGGGCTTGGGCCTGCGCCACGCGGTTATCACCTGTGTAAACCGCGACGACTTGGCCGACGGAGGCGCGGGCCACTGGGCGGCCACTATCCGTGCGGTCAAGCAACGCTGTCCCGATCTCGTGCTGGAAGTCTTGACCGGCGACTTTGCCGGCGACTTGGCCGCAGTCGATCGGGTGCTTGCCGCCGGGCCTGACGTCTTCGCCCACAACCTGGAAACCGTGCCCCGCCTGGCGCGCGAGGTTCGCGTCCAGGCCAGCTATCCCCGCTCCTATGCGGTCCTGGGACATGCCAGCCGGCGCGGGTTTCTCAGCAAGACCGGGCTGATGCTGGGCCTGGGCGAAACCCTGGACGAGGTACGCACGGTCCTGCGCGAAGCCCGCGCGATCGGCGTGGAGGTACTTACCCTGGGCCAGTACCTGCGCCCCTCGCGCCAGCACCTGCCGGTGGCCCGCCACGTCCCGCCCGACGAGTTCGCCCAACTCAAACAGGAGGCGCTGGAGCTGGGATTTGCCCATGTCGAATCCGGGCCCATGGTCCGCTCCAGCTACCACGCGGATGGCCAGCTTGACCTGGTTCGCAGGCGGGCGCACCACTTGGATGCATGAGATTCCGGGCACCCATCCGATCCGATTCAACGCCGAATGGCGTGGCCAGCCTTAATCCAGGCGCCCGCAAATGAAATCCCCTCCCATCTCGATCAAGATCAACCAGGGTGGAAAATACCAGGCATGCACTGCAGTCGCATTCATTACGGCGCTCGTTCTCGCCGCGTTCTGGAAGTTGACGCTGATGAAAGGCCTGATCATCACCGACGACATCTTCGCTAGCGACCTCATGAACGAGAACTTTCCCTACCGCTTTTCCCTGGGCAATGCTCTCCAGTCGGGCCATTTGCCACTCTGGGTCCGCGAGATTTACGGAGGTTTCCCGCTGCTTGCCCGGGCCGAGGCCGGGGTCTGCTACCCGTTCAACATTGTTCTCTTCGGTCTGTTCTCGCCGTATTTTGCGCTCAACTTCACAATCCTTTTCACCATCGTCACGGCCGGCATCGGGATGTATCTCTACACGCGTGAAATCGGAAGCAGCAACCTCGCGGGTATTGTTGGGGGAATCGCGTTCTGCTTCAGTGGATACCTTCTCTCGCACCTGAAGCATCTCAGCATCGCCAACGGCGCCTGCTGGCTGCCCCTCGGGCTCACCCTCCTCGAGCGTGCCATCAGACGGAATCAGTCTCGCTTCCTCCTCTGGTTTGCAGTTGTCTTCGGGCTGCAGCATCTCGCCGGCAACGCGCAGACCGCATACTACTCTGGGGTGTTCTATCTGTTCTATTTCGCGTTCCGCTTCCTCAACCAGCAAAGGGAAATGCGGGCCGCGTCGCAGACATCGAGGGCTTCACGTCCCGTACTCGATGTCCTCAGGAGCAAGCTCACCTGGGTTTTTGCCGGAATGCTTGTCCTGGGATCGCTGCTCGCCGCCATTCAGCTCATCCCCACCTACGAAATGGTTTCTCTCTCCCAGCGTTCCGGTGGTGTGACATTTCAGTATGCTTCCAGCTACGCGTATGACCCGAAGGACTTCTTGACGTTCCTCTACCCCTACAGCAATGGCGACGCCGGCAATCTCACGTACACCGGCAAGGGTGTTTTTTGGGAGGACTACGGATACGTCGGCGTCCTGACCCTGCTGCTCGCGCTTTCCGCCCCGCTCAGCTGGTGGCGGAATTGGCACGTGAGATTCTTTTCAGCCGCTGCCGTCGTTTCCTACCTACTTGTGCTGGGTCCGGCAACACCTGTGTATGAGTTCGTTTTCAACTACATTCCCGGCATGAACTACTTCCGCTTCCCGACGAGGCTTTTGCTCATCACCGACATTTCACTTGTCGCGCTCGCCTCTCTCGGATTGACCAAGCTCGCTCTGAATCTCACCGCTTCCCGGAAATCAGCGGGGGCCGGTTCCACAGGATCACGCCGTTCCTTCCTCATCCAGGTGCTGCTGCTCCTCGCCGTCATTGGCGATCTGCTATATTTCCAACTGCGCCAGAATCCTGTCGTCGATGCTGTCAAATGGATGGAGCCGCCGAGGACAGTCGAGGTCCTCAGACAGGATTCATCTCTATTCCGGACGTTCTCCCTGGGCGCACATCACGCTCACAGGAGAACGTTTCTTGAACAGGCGCGCGGCTGGCAAGGCGATCTCCAGCCCTTCGTGGAACAGCGCGAGTTCATCCAGGCGAGCAGCAATGTCCTTTACGGGATATCCTCACCGGACGGCTACGCCAATCTGACGCCGAACTACATCGTTGATATCTGGGGTGACCAGAACCGGGCCGGCATCATCACGCAGACCGCGTCGATCCGGGGCGACACCTTCTTTCCCACCCCCCTATTCTGGAAGCTGCTGGGCATGTACAACGTGAAGTACCTTACCTCGTTCTGGCCGTTCGCCCCAGCACCGAACCTTCGGGCCCTGGGCCTCTACGGGGGAGCGTACCTCTATCGAAATGATGATTTCCTTCCGCGCGCATACCTGGTCGGGGAGATCCAACCCGCGGCCGACAGCAATACCGCGCTCAAAATGCTCACTTCGGATGCCTTTGATCCCCGACGGTCGGTCATTCTGGACGCCGTGCCGCCCAACTATCAGCAAGAGGCAGGCGCTGGTGGCAACGTCGAGGTTCTCCACTACACAACCAACCAGGCCCAGATGAAGGTCACCACGGCCCGGGACGCCATTCTCGTTTTTTCCGATTCGTACTATCCAGGCTGGGTCGCTGACGTCGATGGAACCGCAACCATGATCTATCGGGCGAACATCACACAGCGGGCTGTAGTGGTCCCAGCCGGTGAGCACCAGGTGCGATTCCGTTTCCGGCCCGCAAGCGTCGCTCTCGGATTCTGGGTCTCCATCGCTTCTCTCATCATCCTCCTCGCCTGCTTCCTGATCCCACCCCTGCGGACAAGGTGGGTCCACCGTTTCTTGGGGGCAGCAAAGGCATGACATCGAAGGTGTCGTACTACTACGAGATGAGCGGCAAGCTCCGCCCGCGGCATGCCGCGCCCAAGGTTTGGAACTACGTGAAGTACCGCTGCCTAACCAGGCAGGCGATGACATCCATACGCAGGTGCACGCCCCAGATCGCCCATCTGGTGGTTACCAAACGCTGCAATCTGAATTGCGGATACTGCGTTGCTGGCCATTTCGTCAACAAGCAGGGAATGGAGTGGCGCGAAAGCGAGGCGACGCTTGGGAAGGTGAGGCGCCTGTTCTCCAACCCGCTGCTTGAAAATTGCCTGCTAGTCGACTTGCAGGGCGGAGAGCCGCTGATGGTCGATGAGCTTGAAGCCATCGTCTCCTATCTGGTTGAACGCGGGAACATCGTCAATCTTTCCACGAACGGCCTGCTGCTGGCAGACCGCATTGCCGGATTGCAACGCGCCGGTATCTCCAGAATCAACGTCTCTTTGTACGATGCAAATCGAGAAACCATGGAACGTGATCTCTCGAAGATCAACCAGGTCTTCCCGGTCCATATGAGCCTTGTGCTGCTGCGCAGTCAGGTGGAGAAGGATCAGGATGAGCTGCTCAGGGCGGCGCGCTTTGTCCGGGCCGCGGGATGCCGCAGCCTTCGTTTCTGGATCTATCGTCCCATGGGTCTAGACCCAAGACCGGATGAAATCATCGACGATGCGCTTCCTGCCTATCTGGAATTCCGCAGGCGAATTGACGACGCCCTTCCCGGCTATTGCCTTTGGCCAGCTGCTATCCAGAAGGGGACGTTCAGGAAGCTTTGTCCGCAGTTGTGGCAGCGTATCAGCTGTGATGTCGAGGGGAATATGGGGATCTGTTGCGGCAGCGATATGATGTTGCAGGGCCCCAACAGCAATCTGTTTGGCGGCGAGCCTGACCTTGTGTTTAACCACCCAACGCTCGTAACTATGCGTCGGCAGCTGCTAGAGCCCGGAGCTGACCCGCCGGATATCTGCAAGACCTGCAATCTGCTGGGCGAACCGGGCTGGTAGCGAACCCTTCCAGAGTTCCCATATCACCCATATCAATCAACGGTGTGCCTTGCGACGGTTGCGTCGGGCGCCCAGCGCCAGCAACACGCCGACCCCGAAAACCACGTAGCCCGACAACCCGGTGCCACGACCTGCGATCTGGCAGGACGAGCCGCCCGAGGTAGTGCTTGCAGTGTTGGGTGCAGTGGCTGCGCCGGTTGATCCAGCCACGGCCGAGGTGTCATGCGAAGCCACCGCTGAGGTGTTTCCCGCCGCACCGGGGTTGCCGCCAGTACCAGGGTTGCCGCCTGTACTAGGGCTGCCGCCCGTACCAGGGACACCGCCCGTACCGGGGTTGCCCGCCGACCCGGGGCTCCCCCCCGCGACCGTATTCCCCCCTACGCCAGTGCTTGCCCCTGGACCCGTCTTTCCTCCCGCGCCCGTATTCCCCCCAACGCCCGTATTCCCCCCTGCGCCAGTGCCCGAATTCCCTCCCGCGCCTCCGGTGACGACCACGCCCGAGTCCTTGGGGACGACTGCGCCACCGTCCCCAGTAACGACGCTAGCGTCCTTGGGCACGACCACGCTGGCATCCGTCCTGCCGACTACGCCACCATCCGGACCGCCAGCGGGCAAAGCAGGGGGATCAGTGCGAAACGGCGACGCAGGCAGCGCAGGCGTGCCCTTGTTGTAGAGGCTGGCCGTCGGATTGCCGGCCCAGCAATAGCGCGCGTTCTTCGGCGCCGTTACCGAGGAGGCGGAGACGAGGATGGTCGAATCGTCCTGGATGGCGGCGGTCGCGGTCACGTAGTTGCCGTCGGCGCCAGCAATCTCGAACCCGGTTCCGGTGCCTGTCTTGAACGCCAAACCGGTCTCCACATGGGTGAAGTACAGGCGTATGGAGCTGCCTTCGATCGCCATG
>PMCR01000594.1 GCA_003155465.1 Myxococcales bacterium
GGGTCGATGATCCCCTTGCCGATGGTGCTGGCCACGTGCAGCTTGAACAGCGCAAAGGCGATGAAGTTGAAGAACGCCGCCCACAGCACGGCCCGGAAGGGCGTGAGCACGCGGGTGGACACGATGGTGGCTATCGAGTTGGCGGCGTCGTGAAAACCGTTGATGAAATCAAATGCGAGAGCTGCCGCGACCACCGCGACGACGAGCAGGAGATGGCCAGCGCTCATGGCTGTATCGTGTCTCCGCGCACGGTGCGGTCGCGCTGACAGTCTTCTCGCAGACTGGCTTCACTGTCGGACATGCCCTAGGACCCAGTCAGCCAGCTGCGGGCGTCGGTCGCGTTACAGCTCTGTGACGATCGTGTGACAAATACGTCGGGCAGCTATCTAGACGAAGTCACTCGTGTAGGTTGCATCCGCAAATGGTAGATAAAGAAGCAACCTCGGCATGGCACGCATACTGGTCATAGAGGACGAAGCGGACATAAGGCAGGTGCTCGAATACAACCTGCGGCAGGCAGGTCACGACGTCACGGGAGTGGAGCGAGGGAACGCCGGGCTTGCCATTGCCCGCGAGCGACCGCCCGAACTCGTCGTACTTGATCTTATGCTGCCGGATATTTCCGGGCTGGACGTGTGCCGCGCGATGAAGGCCGACGCCCGGTTGCGCCACGTCGCCGTGATCATGCTCACCGCCAAGGGAGGCGAGATTGATCGCATTGTTGGCCTGGAGCTGGGCGCTGATGACTACGTGAGCAAGCCCTTCAGCGTGCGCGAGCTTCTGCTGCGCGTGCAGGCTGTACTTCGCCGGGCGCCAACCGGTGGCGAGGCTGAGTCAACCGAACCCGTGGCCTTCGGCCGTTTGCGCATCGACTACGCCGCGCATCGGGCGTGGGTGGACGACTGCGAGGTCGCGCTCACGGCCCTTGAAATGAGGCTGCTGTGGACCCTGTATCAGCGGCGCGGGCGTGTACAGTCGCGCGGCACGCTGCTCGACGATGTTTGGGAGGCCGACCCAGAGAACAACACCCGAACCGTCGATACCCACGTCAAGCGTCTGCGCGAGAAGTTGGGCGCGGCTGGCGACTATGTTGAAACCGTACGCGGTGTCGGCTACCGGTTCGCGGCCCAGCCAGGGGACGAGTTGTGAAGCTCGGCATCCGGACCAAGCTCTTCGCCGCATCGCTGGCGCTAATCGTGGTGTCGCTGGCTGCTGGCGAGCTGTATCTGCGGCCGGCCATCGAAAGCGATCTGGTGGCGCGCATCCGTGCTGACCTGGCGGCTCGCCTGGCCCTGGTGGCCGAGCAAGCGCGGGTTCTGGCCGCGACTGGGGAGACGACGAACGCTGCCTGGGACGCCCTGGCCGATCGCCTGGGCCCGCTGGCGCATGCGCGCGTGACCTTCATCGACGGGCAGGGCGTGGTGCGGGGCGACTCCGAGCTATCGGGGGACGCCCTCGATCGCGTCGAGAACCACCGCAACCGTCCGGAAGTCAGCGCTGCGCTAGCAGGTAGAAGCACGGACGAGGTCCGTTTCTCTGCCACGCTTCGCCTGCGCCTGCTGTACGCGGCCACGCCTGTCCCGGGCGCGGGGAACATGGTGGCGCGCCTCAGCCTGCCCCTGGCAGACGTCGACCGAGCGGTGGCGCGCCTTCGCGCCATTCTCGTCGCAGGCGGGCTGGTGGCGCTGCTGGCGGCCGTGTTGATGTCGAGCGGTGCGGTCGTGCTCCTCTCGCGTGCGCTTCGCCGTGTGACGCTGATTGCGCGTCGCATGTCTGCGGGAGAGCTCGACTTGCGCAGCCGCCTCGACACGCAGGATGAGATCGGAGAGCTGGGCCGGACGCTCGATCATCTGGCCGAGAACCTGTCGCGCTCTCTGCGCGAGCTGCGTGACGATCGTGACTTGCTGGGCCGGATCCTTGAGGCCATGGGCGAGGGTGTGTTGGTCCTCGATAGCGAGCGCCGCATCCTGCTCTTCAATGGATCGCTGCGCGAGATGCTGCTGCTTGACACGACCGCGCTGGGCCGCCCTGCCATTGAGGTGGTGCGCAACGCCGAGCTGCAGACCTTGGTCGACGCGGCGATCGTAGGCCAGGAGCCGGTCACGGGCGAGATCGAGGTGGCAGGTCTTCGGCCGCGCCGCTTGCTGGTTCATGCCACCCGTCTCTTGGGCGAACCCCGCTGCGTGCTGGTGGTTCTCTTCGACGTGACCGAGGTGCGGCGCCTGGAGACCGTGCGCAAGGACTTCGTGGCCAACGTGTCGCACGAGCTGCGCACACCCATCGCTGCCGTGATGTCCGCGGCTGAAACCCTGCGCACAGCGGCCCGGACCGACCCGGCGGCAGCCGGATCGTTCGTTGACATGATCGAGCGCAATGCCCGCCGGCTGGGCGATTTGGTCCAGGATCTCCTGGAACTGTCCCGCATCGAATCCAAGGAGTTTCGCCTGGCCAGGGACAGCTTCGATCTTTCCGGCGTGGTGGCGAGAGCCCTGGAATTCCACGAGGAGCGCGCCACGCAGAAGCGCATACGGATGACTGCCGCGCTGTCGCCCCATCTGCCGGCTGTGCGCGGTGACGCCACTGCTCTGGAACGGGTGTTGTCCAATTTGATCGACAACGCCGTCAAGTATTGCCCGGAGGGCGCAGCCGTCGTCGTGACAGCCGAGGACCTGAGTGGAAAACTTCGCGTGACGGTCAGCGACGATGGTCCAGGCATCGAAGCCCGCCACCTGCCGCGTCTCTTCGAGCGCTTCTATCGCTGCGATCCGGGCCGCTCGCGCGCCATGGGAGGGACCGGGCTGGGCCTGTCCATCGTCAAGCACCTGGTGGAAGCCATGGGCGGGACGGTCCAAGTTGAGAGCACACCGGGCCAGGGTGCCCGGTTCAGCTTCACCGTCTCAACCGCCTAGACCGCCGAGAACAGGCGCGATGACAAATCGGCTTGTTCAGGTCGTGATGGCGAATGCCACACGGGACGCGCTTTCTGATCTCCTGATGGGGTCGAGCCTCATTGAAGTAGACCCTGTACTAGCGAACCAGCGCATCCAGGTGCCGGTCGCCGAGCAGAAGGACGTAGTCGAGCAGCTCCCGCCTGGCACCTCCCACAAATCTTTCCGCGGTGGCATTCATGTCGGGCGGTCGCACGGCTATCTTGATGACCTTCGTCGAGTTGGGAAGGGACAGATGGTCGCAAATCGGATGTGTCGCGGGGCCCCAGCCCAAGAGGCAGCCGGAGCCCCACACCAATTCAATCAGCCGCTTGGCTCCTACCAGAGGGCAAACGAGGCGTACGACTGGTTGCCGCTCGTGGTCTGGATGCAGTAGCCGCCATTTCTCGCCGCGGGTATCGACGACCAGTTGCCGCCGTTGCAGGCTTCCGCCGTCCCGTTGACCTTCAGGGTGCGCGGGTTGACGAAGTTCGAGCAATTGCCGCCATGGACGACCGAGGTGGTCTGATAGCAGACCGCACCGGTGCCGAGGTTCCCCGACTGGTAGCTGCCGTTGATGGTGAAGATGGTCGGGGATGTGCAAAGGCCGGCGCATGCTCCATTTGCGGCAGCGTTCACGGTGACAGTGGTGTTGGCGCTCGCCGTGAGAGCACTGTCGCTCGCAGTGAGTTTGAGGACGTAGGGGCCGGCCGCCGAAAACGTCGCAGTCGTCACCTTCGCGGCGGG
>PMCR01000440.1 GCA_003155465.1 Myxococcales bacterium
CCGCTGCTGCTGCCACCGTTGCTGGTCGTGTTGGTGCCCCCGCTGCTGACGCGACCGCCGCTGGTGCTGGAGTTGCCGCCGCTGACGCTGGTGGTGTCACCGGTACTGGTTGTGTTGGTGCCCCCGCTGCTGATGCTTCCGCCGCTGGCGCTAGTGCCACCACTGCTGGCGCCGCCCGACGCTAGCTGGCCGCCCGATGCTAGCTGGCCGCCGCTGGCGATGGTTCCGCCGGTTCCAGTCACGCCACCGGTCCCTTGCGGTGACCCGGTGGATCCGCCGCTACAACCAAGGACCAGCACAGCCAGCAAGGCCACCGGCCAGTCGCCTCTCGCCAGGGTGGAACAGAATCTACAAAATGTAGTGCCTCTAGCGGCGGGACGCATGGGGAAAGTCTAGCACGGCCCAGGCGTCGCCGGAGTAGTCAGCTCGTTCACACAGAGGTCAAGGCGGACACAGAGCGTGAGGGGAGAAAGGGTCGGCTCCTCTCCGGTCCGAGCCCCCCTTTCCCTCCTCCGGCCTCTGCGTTTCCTGTGCTCTCTGTGTGAAGTAGCTACCCAACCGGCTCGGTGCGCCCACTGGCGATGGATCGTCGGAGCGCATCGAGGACCGCCATGTTCTTGATCGAATCTTCGAGCGGAATTGGGCTGGGACCGCCGGCTTGCGCGGCGCGCGCAAAGCCCTCGGCCAGGACGGTGTACTGGTCCACAGGATCGAAAGAGAGATGCTGGGGCGTCGGCTGTTCAAGGTTCGCGATGGTGTTGACCACGATCTCCGAGGGGGAGTTGCTGGGCGGGTTCCAGGGATTGGACATTTCGATGTGGCCGCCGGTGCCGATGAGCTGGGCTCGCTGGGCAGGGAAGGTCTCCATGCCAGTGGTGAAGATGGCGTGGCCTTGCGGAAATTCGAGGATCGCGCTGGTCAAGCGGTCCACACCCCGATCCGGGTCACGTTCAGCTCGGGCCATGACCGCGGTTGGCTCATCGTCGAAACAGAAGCGGCTCATGGTGACCGGGTAGAAGCCGGTGTCGAGCAGGACCCCGCCGCCCATGGTCGGATCGTAGCGGACGTTGTCGTGCGAGCGAAGCTGGTAGCCGAAAGTCCCGACGAAGGCGCGCAGCTCGCCGATCTTTTTCTGTCGAAGCAGAGTTTGCACTGCCAGCCAGCGTGGGTGAACGCGTACCATCGCGGCCTCGCAGATGAGCACGCGGTTCTGTTCGCGAGCCGCAATCAGCCGGCGGGCTTGCGCGGCGTCGAGCGCGATGGGTTTTTCGCACAGGACGTGCTTGCCTGCCGCTGCCGCGCGTTCCGACCACGGGACGTGCAGGTGGTTGGGCAGCGGGTTGTACACGGCGTCGATATCCGGGTCAGCCAGCAGGGCCTGGTAGGAATCGTAGGCCTTTCCCACACCCAGCGCGCGCGCCACATCCGAAGCCCTGCGGCCGTCCCGCGATGCGATCGCCACCACAGCCGTGTCGTGCCCCGCCTGAATCCCGGGGATCATGCGGGTGACCGCGAAGTGGGAGGTGCTGAGCACACCGAAGCGAAACATGGTGAAGGCGGCGACTAGATGACGCTACCGTCGGGGACGATACCATTCTTGGGAACCACCACGATCCCCTCGCGAACGAAATAGCCATCCCCATCCTTCTCCTTGACCCCGGCCTGGTTGACGATGCGGACGCCGCGGCCGATGCGCGCATTCTTGTCGATGATGGCGCCCTCTATGATCGAATCCGAGCCGACGCCAACCGGCGGCATGCCGCGCGTCTCGGCGGCGCGCGTCTCGTCCGGGGTTTCGTAGCTGTCCGCGCCAATCAGCAGGCTGTTGCGGATGCGCACATTCTTGCCGATGCGGCTGCGTATGCCGATGACGGCGCGGTCGATATCCGCGCCTTGCAGAATGCAGCCCTCGGAGATGAGAGCATTGTGGATGGTGCATTGCTCTAGCTTCGAAGCGGGCAGAAAGCGCGGGTTGGTGTAGACGGGGCGGGCGGCGTCGTAGAAATCAAACGGCGGAATCGGCTGACACAGCGCCAGGTTGGCTTGGAAGTAGGACTGAATAGTCCCGACGTCCTCCCAGTAGCCGCGATAGACATGCGCCTGCACGCGTTGGCTGGGGACTGCGTGGGGGATCACGTGGCGGCCGAAGTCAACCAACTGCGGGTTCGGGTAGTGGGTCAGTTTGAATCCGGTAGCGCGTAACGCGGTGATAAAGGACGCCTTCCTACTTTCGGCGTCGCTTCGGGCCGCCTGGCGGCGTGGGCGACGCGTCGATCCCAGGAAGCGTCAACTCTGGTCTTGGTTCGGCCCGTGGCGCTTGTTTGAAAGTAGTTCCACCAGGACGGATCGCGGGCATGTCGATCCCCTTGCCGCCCAGAAGTTCTTCGATGGTGAGAATCTGCAACTTCGGATGCTTCCCCCAATCGGACTCGTAGAAACCCGCCGAAGCGGCTTCGCGCTTCATCGGCCCAGTGGGTTCCTCAAGGACGATGAGGACGCCCAGCGCGGCTTTTTCGCGCTCAACTACGCCGCGAAGCTCGCTGACCACGTTCGAGTGGACCTGACCTGACTTCACGGAGATGGGAACTCGTAGGTGTGGAGTGCCAACCCCGCCTTCCTGAAATAAGAGCAGGCCGTCAATCCCTTTGTCGGCGCCCTTCCCATGTGCGGAAGCACGCGCGCCGACCAAACCCAAGGCCCAATGTTCAAACTGATGACGGTCTTCTAGGGCGAGTTGCTTTGCGCCTTCCAGGTCGGTCGGCTCCCCGATCACTTTGTAGTCAATGCCCGGTTTTGCTCCAAGGCTACCGAGGAGACGGTGCTTGATGAGACCAACCGCGAGGTGCGTGATGTCGATCCCGAGCCATTCCCGTTTGAGTCTCTGAGCCGCGTCGATCGTTGTACCACAACCACAGAACGGATCGAGGACGATGTCCCCTTCGTTGCTCGATGCGGAGATGATTCGTTCAAGCAATGCAACAGGCTTCTGTGTCGGATAGCCGAGTCGTTCTTCTGCAATGTTATGGAGCGGCTTTATATCGGTCCAAACATCTTGAAGAGGGATGCCTGGCGCATCGTCGAGATATCGCCGTCCCTGCGGCATACCGCCAGCCTTTTCAGGCCAGTGGATCAGCCCCGCGTCGTCAAGTTTGTCGAGCCGCGGGATCAGATCATACTTTGCAAGATCGTCCCCAGGACGGATGGTCTTGTATTTCTCATAGAAATACGATGGCGGTTGCCAGTGCCGGTTTTTCGGAGTTGGGTCGTATGCCTTCCATGGCTTCCCGGAATCGCCCTTACGTGATCCAGGCCCGGTCAAATCGGTGCGCCGCCAGCGCTTTCCATTCTCGTCTTTGTGGGTAAAGAAGGCGTCGATATAGACATCATCGTAGGGACCATAAATCTCTGTCCATGCGAACGAGTCCGAGGCCGTATAGAAGAGGATCACGTCGTGAATCGGTCCATAGCGATTGGCTCCGCTGTGAGCGCTTGTCCGCTTCCAGATCACTTCACTTCGGAAGTTCTGTGGCCCAAATACAGCGTCAAGGAGAAGTTTGAGATAATGGCTCGCCGTTGG
The DNA here is from genome assembly GCA_003155465.1 of Myxococcales bacterium. The sequence continues at coordinate 3,578 of PMCR01000440.1, forward strand.
ATCACAGTGTAGATACAGAGACCCGGTTGACTTGAGCACGCGGCGCAACTCGACGAGTCTCGGGGCCATCATCGAGAGGTAGGCAAGCATCGGATTGCCACCGATGAGTTGACGAAACGCAAGCAGTGCCTCGCCAACTTTCCCACCGGCTCCAACCACTTCGTCGAATGTCGCAGCGGCTCCTATGTCCCATTCCCAGGAATCCTCAAACGCCCTGATCTGCGCCTTCGCCTTTGTCCCGTCCTGCTCCTCGAAAAGTACATTGTAGTCCCGCCCACTCTGAAAGGGCGGGTCCAGGTAGACGAGATCTACCGACTCGTCAGGAACATACCGCCGAAGCACGTCGAGGTTGTCGCCGTAGTAGAGAGTGTTCACACTGAGAGACGTTGCCATAGAAGCCATTCGCTGTGAAGTTATCGGTGAGGCAACCAGAAAGTTGCTACGTGCCCAACAAGTCAACGATTTCCCCGATCTCCCACACATGGTCTGTCACGCCCGCCGCCATGGCTGGGGTCACGCGCAGAGTCTGGTGAATCCGGCAGAAGTTGTAGTACATGATGAACAACGCGACGGAAGCCGCGTGGTTTTCGAGTTTCTTGGAGAAGGCGTTGGTCAGGCGGGTGAAGCGGCGGATCGACATGCGGATCGTGAGGTTGTGGCGCTCGACGTAGCTGGTTGAAATGTCGGCAGGGTTTGGGGTGCCCATGATCGGGATCTTCTTGGCGCCGGTGCAGACGGCCGGGCTGTAGCGGACTTCGCTGCACTCGCGCTGTTCGTTCCCGTACTGCTTCACGAGCTGCGCGAAGTCTACCTCTGAGCCGAACGCTCCTTCGACCGCTTCCACGTAGCACTTGTGACCGTCGCTCGTGATCTGCACGCGGTTCGCGAGACGCCCGGCCAGGTCGGATACGAAGCGCTTGGCCGTGTCGAGTCCACGGTCTCCCACGAGCCACGACGGAATCAGCTTGGTGTCCGCATCGATCGCGGTCCACGTCCACACATCGCCGATGCCGTGCGCGCCCTGGTTGACCTGCTTCTGCTTGGCTCCCACGAAGGACCAAATCTCATCGCATTGGATCTTCTTGCACGGCAGGTTCACGAGGCGCTCGACTTGGTACGCTTCGCAGGCCACACCAAGATCGACCAACAGCTTGATCACGGTGTTCTTGGCAACGCCCGTCATCCTGACCGTAGACCGGATGCTGTTCCCCTCGACGAGCGAGGCGACCACCTGGATTTGCTTGTCTCGTGTGAGCCGGTTCATATTGCCCATTATGCGGGAGCGGTCTTGAACAGTCAACATAAAAAACAACATATCATGTTGTTTTAGGTGTTGCAGATGTTATTGGCTTTGTGTAGGGTATCTTCCATGACCGATGAATCCAACCAAGCGCCAATTTCTCCGGCGCAATTCATCCGACGCGAACTCGAATCCCGAGGAATGACGCAGATTGACCTAGCATTTATTCTTGGCGTACCGCAGCAAGCAGTTAACCAGTTAGCCCTTGGGCGTCGCGGCATCAGCGCAGCGCTGGCTAAGGATCTTGGTCAAGCGTTCGGGGTTCCCGCAGAATATTTGTTAAAGCTTCAGAAGGAGTCTGAGGTTATGGACGAGCTGGCTCGCGCGCGTGAGCCAAAACCAGAGATCGCCAGGAAGGCCAAGCTGGTATCGACCTACCCGATTCGCGAGATGGTGAAGCGAGGGTGGATTGCCCCAGAACGGGAGTCCCTGGAAACCGAGATCACTAAGTTCTTCGGGACACAGAACCCTGATGAGGTTCCACAGATCAGCCACTTTGCCAAAAAGACCAGCTACGACGAGTTGCTACCGGAGCAGTTGGCGTGGGTGTTTCGCGTGCGCCAGATCGCCAAGCGCCTGATCGTGCCGAAGTATTCCGAGAAGAAGCTTCGCACGGAACTCCAAACCATCCGATCGCTGCTGACAAAGCCCGAAGATACGAGTCGGGTTCCGCGAATTCTAGCAGATTGCGGGGTGCGCCTTGTGATGGTTGAGGGCCTTCCCGGAGGAAAGATCGATGGCGTCTGTTTCTGGCTGGAAGATGGCCCGTCCCCTGTGGTCGGCATGTCGCTGCGCTTTGATCGAATCGACAACTTCTGGTTCGTGCTTCGTCACGAATTAGAGCACGTTCTTCGTGGGCACGGCGTCGACGGGTTGATGTTGGACACGGATCTTGCCACCGAAACCGACGAGAACGCCGCGGAGATTCCCGAAGAGGAGCGTGAAGCAAACGCCGCCGCTAGCGACTTCTGCGTCCCAAAGAGCAAGATGGACTCTTGGGTCGCCCGCAAGTCTCCATTCTTTTCAGAGAGCGATCTGATCGGCTTTGCGAGGCTTCAGAACGTCCATCCGGGACTCGTCGCTGGTCAACTGCGACACCGAACCAAGAAATACAATTCATTCACGACCTTCCTTGCCAAGATCCGCCACGCGGTCGTGACTACTGCTGTTGTCGATGGATGGGGTGAGACGTACCCCGCTGCGTGAAGGAGAACAGAACAGTGACGTACAACGGACGACTTCAGGAACTATTCCACGAGTACGAGAGACAGTTAGGAAAGCCTGGCACCCTCCACGATGCGATCGACTGGGGGCTTGCGAACGGAAAGATCGTCAAGCCCGATGTCGATCCAAAGGCCGTACTCATCCGCGACATGAGAAATGCCCTACGCGCCGAAACGTGCGTCGACGATGACGGCCGCGAGTACCGCACAAATGCAGCTGTGACGTTCACGAAAGGCGGAGGCGTTCAGGAATCGTTCTGGGCGTCCGTAGACCTCAAGACGACGCCTCATGAGTTTTTGGAGGAGCATCTAAGCCAGCGCCGGAAGGGAATCGTCGACGACTGCGTCAAGTACAAGGCTGACCTAGATCACTGCAACAACACCCACCGTGACATGAAGCAGCTACCGTTGATGTTGGATTTCACTGACGACGTTGCAGAGCGGGAATCGGCAATAGCAGCCGCGCAAGACAAGAAGGACGCAGCCTAACTAGTCTTTCCCCACCGTGCCCTGGCCGCTTTCCTGGCGGCCTCGCTGCGCGCCTTCTTCGTCATCCCCTTTGCTCTGGCCTTGCCGCCCTTGAGCCCACCCAGGTGGCCTAGAGCGACCGCTGCGGGGTTCTTGGTACTGACCGGCTCTGCCGGTGCATCTCCGGTGGCCATGTCGACCACCATCTTAGCTAGCTGGGCCATGTCCCTTGGCATGCGTAGGCGCTTTTGCATACCCTAGCCTTGCCACAGGTCGGACGCAGGGCCAAGCGGAATCGCTCAGCGGCCGGATTCAAACTGACCCACTACCCGGGTTCGAGACCGCCTCTTCTAGGACTTCCCGCCGGAATGTGTAGATGCCCATGGAGGCCAGGTACCCGGGTCCGTGGCCTGGGATGTCGGAGACCAGGGCGGGCAGTCGCTCGCGCGGCGGCTTCTCGTCGAACTGGACGATGCGGCCGCTGGCGTCCATCTTGACGATGCCGAACCCGCTGGCATGGTCCTCGGCCACCGGGATCACCGCCACGGTCGCGTCGGCGCCGCTTTGGTGGTGGGTGCGCAGCATCCGGCGGAAGTCCATGCTGTAGAGTTGGTCTCCCGACAGGATCATCAGGTCACGTGCGGCTCTCCGCCGCATGTGGCGCAGACCCTGTCGTACCGCATCGGCTGTCCCCTGAAACCAGTCGCCTCCTTCCTCGGTCTGTTCAGCAGCTAGCACGGTCACGAAGCCCGAGGAGAAGACGTCGAACTTGTAGGTCATCGCGATGTGCGTGTTGAGACTCTCCGAGTTGAACTGGGTGAGCACGAAGATGTGCCGCAGCCCTGCGTTCAGGCAGTTGCTGATCGGGATGTCGATGAGGCGATACTTTCCGCCGATGGGGACCGCCGGCTTCGAGCGCTTGAGCGTGAGGGGAAAGAGGCGGGTCCCGCGTCCGCCTCCGAGAATGATTGCCACCACGTTGTCCATGCCCGGAACTTCTACCCCGGAATCTCAAGGCGTCGCAGTTTTCGTAGTCCGGGCTAGAACGTTGGTTCGCCAGCGGCGCCGGCCCGTTTGCGGAAGATCTCCAGGAGTTGCCTGCGGCGCACTGAATCCGGGAACATCCGCTGACAGCGGTCCAGGGTCGCTTCGGCCTCGGCGAGGCGACTGGTCTGAGCCTGCGTGTCGGCGAGCCATTCACACGCCGGGCGCAGGTTCGGCATCCGCTGCAGGGCACTTTGGAAATGGCCTTCGGCGGTGGCGTACTCGTGGGCGATCGAGGCCGACCAGCCCAATGCGAGATCCCGCCATGGCGAATCGGGCGTGGGCAGAAGGGGCCGTGGCTGGGGACGGTCGGCGCGGGCCAGCAGGACCGCCACGTGGTCGGTGTAGAGCGGTCGCCAGCGACCGGATTTGCGCAGCTGTTCGATCTGCTTCGGGGTGCGTTGGGGCCACAGCACCAAATCAGCGCCGGAGTCCCAAACCACGTCCTCCCACCCGTCGTGCAGGGTGAGCACGCGCAGGTACTGCCGGTAGGTCTTCTCGTCAAACACCGTACCGGCGCGGCCATCGATGAAGACCTGCAGACGTCCCTCGGTTCGCCAATCGACGTAGCCGCCCCAGTTGTACAAAGCGAAAACCTTGCCCCGAAGATGGTTGGCCTCGACGAAATTCATCGCCTCCACCGGGAAGCTGTCCAGGGCGGTCAGATAGAGGAAGGCGTTGCGGGAAAGCGGAAAGGGCGCCAGTCGAAAGCCGCCGAAGATCAGGGCCGCGACTGGCAGGGCAATCTGCCAGACCCGGGGGCGGTCGAGCCAGGGCAGACCGCGCACCATACGCCGGCGCAGCCAGGAGAAGACCACCACCAGTGCTGGGGCCAGCAGCAGGCTTTGCGAGATGCCGAAAAGCGGGATGAAGCGGCGGCTTCTGATGGACAGGACCAAAGTGATTAGCGCGACAGCCGCGCTGGAAAGGGTAAGGCGGGGTTGCCGCCGGTGGGCGCCCGAACCCACCACGATCAACAGAGAGACCACGAACACGGCAATCGAGGGGTAATAAAGGCTGCTTCGGATTCCTCCCGGCTCGTAGGGGGGCAACCACTCGGCTATGCGAATGAAGGGCGAATGACTGTCCTGGGCAAATCGGATGGGCCAGAGGAGAGCTTCGCTTCCGTTGCCATTGATGAGACAGGCGAGCAGGCAGGCCAGTCCAAGAAGTGGCGCACGCCGGGGAGCCTCGCCGTAGAAGAATGCAATGGCCAGCACGGCGGCAATGGTGACGAGGCCGAGCAAGAAGCCGCTATGCAAGTTCGCCCACAGCATAAGGACAAGGGGAAGAATCCATATCCTGGGCGACAAGGGCAGCGCGAAGGCAAGAACCACGACAAAACCCAGAAAGGTATAGAGCTGGGGCCGGATGTCGAGGAAGGGCACCCCGACCGCAGCGGCGGCCACCATGGCCAGGTAGGCGCTTGCTGAACTGCCGCAGATCTGTCGCAGCAAACGAAAAAGAAGACCGAAGGTGGCGACCAGGATGCCCCACTTCCACCAGACCAAGGAAGCCGTGCCGAAGAGGCTCGTCCAGGCATGAAAGACGACGTCGGTCAGCCACTCGGGATGGAACCAGGGCCGGCCGTGACAGGTGAAGGAAAAGGGATCCGTGAAGTGGAGCGAGCGGGATTGCGCAATCCAGCGACCTCCGGCAAGGTGCCACCAGAGATCCGAGCCCTGCATGGTGGCAAAACCAAAGGACCAGCAGGTCAAGATGACGGCGGGCCACCAGCGGAGCGAGACCGAGCGCGGCTCGGGCGTAGGCGGCGAGCTGCCTTCGCTTGTGGCTGTCGCTCGGCTCGACGGCTTGGGCTTGTTCTTGGCGGTCGCGTTCCGCATCCCCGCCCGCCTTCTACCCCGATCGCCCCGCGTCGCAAAGGGACAGTTCGCTGACCGGAGGCACTACTGAGCGTTGTAGAGCGTGAGAATCTCGGCAGCGCTCAGCGCACGATTGTAGATGCGGAATTCGTCGATAGCGCCATCGAGGTAGGGATTGACGGCGAACTCCGAACGTCCTATCCAGTCGTTGGTTGTGCTACCCAGGCTGGTGGGCCGCATCGTCATCGCCGTGCTGACGCCGACCTGGACTCCGTTCAGATACAAGCGAGCGCCGGACGCATCGAGCACCACGGCGACGTGTTCCCATGTGCCGGTGGGAACCGTCTTCACTGGCGTAGCTGGAAGGTCTTCTTTGAACAGACCTCCGTCGGCAAGCGTCGTCCGGATGGAAAAACGAAGGTTGCTGTTGGGAGTAGTACCGTCCCTTGGCGTCAGATACATGGACGACGTGATGTCACTGGTGCCAATGTCGAAAATCCGTTGAAAGGGCACCGTGCTGTTGATCTTGAACCAGGCAGCAATCGTCATGGTGGCAGACGTGGCAAGGAGCGCCGCCGGCATCACCACGTATCCACCCGACGTCCCCGAATCGAGGTTGTTCGTGGCAGTGAAAGACAGCGCATTTCCCACCTTGCCCGGGGCGACACTGACGGGGCCCACCAGGGTCCCATCATTGCCGTTGCCCGACTTATCGGGGAGCGTCGTGTCGCTGACCTCGTTGCAACTGTAGTAGAGAATGAGTCCCACGGTAGAGGGGGGAGTATCAGGGGGAGCGGGTCCGTCAGGGACTTGGGGGACGTCTGGGACTGCGGTTGCGTCGGGGACAGCAGGCAAATCAATCTTGGCGTCGGGCGGTCGAGCCACCTCAATTCGGGTGGCGACCTCGTTTGCGGTTCTCTGATCCGGCGAAACCGCGGCGTCGCGGGGACGAGTGCTCCCTCCGGTCGCCATCGTTCCGCCGGTTGCGATCCCTCCTGCGCCACCCGTGTCAACACCGCCCGCGCCACCCGCGTCAGAGCCAATCTCGCCGCCCGTGGCAACGGCCCCTGTGCCGCCCGTGCCTGCGCCGCCCGTGCTAGCAGCGTCAACGCCACTCGTGCCGTCCGTTGTCGTGCCGTCGTTACCGCTGGTTGTCGTACCCTCCGTACCGCCCGTGCCTGGGGCATCCACCGTGGTCGCAGTCTCTGGCTCAGGGGTCGTTCCTCCTTGCCCACCCCCATCACTCCACTTCTCCCACGGACGCGTAAGATTCACGCACGCACCCGTCACAAGCAACCAGCCCAGGGCCAGGGGAGCAAACGCGAAAGAACGGTTTGCGGGCATGTGCATCACCCTACATGGCGCGAGTAACTTAAGATTGTACATCCTCCCTCGACCGGGTTTCAACAAGTCAGACTAATCCTCCGCTAGGCGCAGCGGGGCTCAACGGGATGCCGATGGCAGGTGTCAGGCCGCGGCTCGCGGATTCCCTTGTCCCGCGGGGCGACGTGCCTATGCTGTGAATCATGCGGCTCGACAAGTTCACTATCAAGGCTCAGGATGCGCTGGCGGCGGCGCACGCAGTTGCCGAGCAGCGCGCGCATCAGGAAGTCACGCCCGAGCATGTGTTGCGGGCACTCTTGACCCAGGAAGAGGGTGTGGCCTTGGCGGTGCTGCGTAAGGTGGGCGCGGATCCCGACGCACTCTTGCGCAAGGTGGACGAGGCGCTGGCGGCCGAGCCGCAGGTGCGCGGCGCCACGGCAGAGGCCTACGTGGGCCATCGCATGAAGGACCTGCTCGACGAAGCGGCGCGACAGTCCAGCGAATTCAAGGACGAGTACGTTTCCAGCGAGCACCTGCTGCTGGCGCTTCTGTCCAAGGATCTGGGCCCGGCTTCGCGTGCGCTGCGCGAGGCGGGGGTGGACCGCGACGCGGTCTTGAAGGCTTTGGCCGACGTCCGCGGCAGCCAGCGGGTCACCGACCCCGACGCCGAACAACGCTACCAATCCCTGGCCAAGTACACCCGTGACCTGACCGAACTGGCCCGTCAGGGCAAGCTCGACCCGGTCATCGGGCGCGACGAGGAGGTGCGCCGCACCCTGCAGGTGCTCTCCCGCCGGACCAAGAACAACCCGGTCATTATCGGCGAGCCGGGGGTGGGCAAGACCGCGATCGTGGAAGGCATCGCGCAGCGGATCGCGGCCGGCGATGTGCCTGAATCACTCAAGCACAAGCGCATCCTGGCGCTCGATCTCGGCTCGTTGGTGGCAGGCACCAAGTTCCGCGGCGAATTCGAGGATCGCCTGAAGGCGGTGCTGAAGGAGATCGCGGCGGCCGAGGGCCAGGTCATCCTTTTCATCGACGAGTTGCACACCCTGGTGGGCGCGGGNNAAGCACATCGAGAAGGACAAGGCGCTGGAGCGTCGGTTCCAGCCGGTGATGGTGGGCGAGCCGTCGGAGCACGACACGGTCGCGATCCTGCGCGGCCTGAAAGAGCGCTACGAGGTTCACCACGGCATCCGCATCCGCGACAATGCCTTGGTGGCGGCGGCGCGGCT
>PMCR01000074.1 GCA_003155465.1 Myxococcales bacterium
CAATCGAACTTCCAGATCCAAACCACGCTGGCCTTTTCCAACTGTGGGGAGGTAGGCGGCATCGTCTACTAATCCGGCACAGTGAGCGATCATTGTCTACTGGTACAATTCGACGCTCGCCAGATCGTCAGTGCCACTGAGTCCGCCGGCAATGAGCACCATCCCGCTTTGCAACAAAGTCGCCGTGTGATAGCTCCTGGTTTGGCTCATGCTGCCCGTGCCGGCGAATTCCCCGGCCACTGGGTCGTACAGCTCGGCGTCCGCGAGTTCGTCGGCACCGGTCCATCCGCCGGTGATGAGAACCTTTCCGTCGAGCAACAAGGTCGCCGCGTGCACGTCCCGTCCCGCCGTCATGCTGCCAGTGGGCGTGAACCTCCCATACGAGGGGTCGTATAGCTCTGCACTCGCGAAATGGGTGGTGCCATCGAATCCGCCGGCGATGAGAACCTTCCCGCCTGGCAACAAGGTCGCCGTGTGCCAGTCCCTTGCCACGGTCATGCTACCGGTGCCCGTGAATGCGTTGGCGACCGGATCGTATAGTTCCGCGCTCAGAAGCCGGTTGGTGCCATCGAATCCGCCGGCGATGAGGACCCTCCCGGTTCCCAACAAGGTCGCCGTGTGGCCCGACCTTGCTACGTTCATAGTCCCGATGCCTGTAAATTCCCTGGTCGCTGGATCATATTGTTCTGCGCTGATGAGAGCAGCCTCGCCATCATCTCCGCCAGCGATCAGGACCTTGCCGTCTGGCAGCAACGTTGCCGTGTGGTTCATCCTGGGCGCAGTCATGAGGTTGGGCGTCGCCGTAAACCCGGTGGTGGCTGGGTCGTACAGGTCAGCACTGGAATTGCCTCCGCCGGCGATAAGGACATTCCCGCTGCGCAACAAGGTCGCCGTATGTGACGCTCTGGCGTCGGCCATGCCGGTGGCGGTTATGGCAAATGCCGCGGTCGCGGGATCGTATAGCCGCGCGCTTACCAAAGGAGACTGAAGTGAGGCGTTGCCCAATCCGCCGGCGATGAGCACCTTTCCGTCCTGCAACAGGGTTGCGGTGTGACGGTTTCTTCCCACGTTCATGTCGGCCGGCGGCCCGAAAATCCCCTGCAGCACCGTGACTGTCACGAGTGCCGACACCGAGCCATTCAGCGTCAGCGTGTAAGTTGTGGTCTGGGTGGGCTTCGCCACCTCGGATGTCTTGCCGAGGACTGAGCCAATGCCTCGATCAATTGACAGGGTCGTCGCACCAGTTGCTACAGTCCAACCGAGTGTGCTGCTTTCACCCGAAAAGATCGCTGCCGGCGTGGCAGTGAAACCAAGAGACGCGCCTTCACCCCCGGTGGGGGTGGTGCCGCCGCTGCCGGTCGTACCATCGATCCCGCCTGTGCCCCCGGCGGCGATCGGAACGTCGCTGGCATCCACACCGCCTGTCGCAACGGACGCGTCGTTGTGGCCCGCATCGATCGCGCCCGATCCGCCGCCGGCACCCGTCGCGTCGCGGGCAAGATCAAGGGACGCATCGAGGCCGGGCAATCCGGCATCGGAGACTCGCGTCTCGGCCGCACCAGTGGCGCTGACGTCGGGCCCGGTCAAGACGTCGCGTGGGCTGCTCAGGTCTGGCGAGGCGTCCGTGGGCACGGAATCCGTTGTGGCGTCGGGAAGCGATCCCGGACACGCGGATTTGTCGGGGTTGTTGCAGCAGTGACCAGATGCGCACTGGTAGCCCGAGGGACAGCCATTGTCGTCATGGCAGATCAGTTCGGCGGCGTTGACTCGGTGAGGGTTGTATTGGCAGGCAGCCAGCCCTGTCAGCAGCAGGGCCGACGCTGCGGGAAGAATGTCCCGACAGTGCACAGCCTAGAACCGTCCTTGCACGACGGCGCCGCTTCCGCCCGNNCCGCCGCCCGCAACCAGGGCGGCGCCCGCGCCGTAGCCCACCCACTGCAGCTTGTCGAACAGCTTACCTCGATCGTCTTTGCTTCGATCGTATCTGTTCTGGGCGGTGAGGTTCGTGATCTCGCTGGCGATGCTCGATGTCTCGATGCTGAAGATCACGCCAGCGACGAGGGCCGCCGCTCCTATGGAGCCCGCCACGATTCCCGCGATCCGGAGTCCGCTGCCGTCTGTGGAAGGCCGGCTTGGATTGGCACGTTCCGCGGGCTCAATGACTACTTCCTGAGGCTTGGGCTGCAGCCGTGGCTGTGACGTCAGGTGGCCATCCGGCTCGGCCTTCATGGCCTGGCAGTCAGTGAGGTGGCTATTCACCTCGGCTTTTTCCTCAGTCGGCAGGTCCTTGGCTTTGCGCAGGAACTCGCGGAAATGCAGGATAGCTTCGGTGCACTTGCCATTCTGCTCGTAGCACCGGCCCTGGTTGTAGATGTACGTCGCGTTCCCGGTCTCGGCGAAGAGCCGAGCCAGCAGATCCACGCCGGCCTGGTAGCGGCCTGCTAGGCAATCGGTCTTCGCCTGGAGCTCTCGCGGGTCGTCCTGTTCCGCGCGGGCCGCAGTGAGCGTCAGCAGGAACGCACAGACCACTGCTGCTGCCTGCAGCCCGCGGCGGCAGCGCCCGAGCGAGAGATTCGTCGCTCCTGCGACGTAACGAGGATGCACGGTTGGATCTAAGCGTGGGGGCTGCTGTGTGTCAACCAAGGACATGACTGACCTCAAGTCTGAAGCGGAAACTATTGCGGCAAGGGACAAGGCTACTTGTACAGTTCGGCGCTGGTGAGATAGCTGGAACCAGCGAATCCGCCGGCGACGAGGACCATGCCATTCTGCAAGAGCGTCGCCGTGTGCTGTTGCCTTCCCGCGTGCATGTTGCCGGTGGAGGCAAACATCCCGATTGTCGGGTCGTACAGATTCGCGCTCGCGAGGGGCAAGGAGGCAGCACTTCCACCAGCGACCAGGACTCTCCCATCCTGCAATGACGTCGCCGTATGCCAATACCTCGCGCCCGTTATGCTGTTAGCCGCCGTGAATACGCCTGCGTCGTAGATCTCCGCGCTCGCCAGTTCTCCGACGTCATTTTGTCCACCGGCGATGAGGACCCTCCCGTCCAGCAACAATGTCGCCGTGTGCGAATCCCTGGCCCCTTTCATGCTGCCGGTTGCCGAGAACGTCCCCTTGTTTGGCGCGTACAGGTCCGCCGTCGCAAGATTGATGGAGCCATCGGTTCCCCCGGCCAGCAGGACCTGCCCGCTAAGCAACAACGTGGCCGTGTGATCTCCCCTTGCCGAGCTCATGCTGCCGGTGGGCGCGAATCTTCCGGTAGCGGGGTCGTAGATTTCCGCGCTGGTGAGGCGATTGGTGTAATCGAATCCGCCGACGATGAGAACCTTCCCACTTTGCAATAGCGTCGCCGTATGGTCTGACCTTGCAGCCGTCATGCTTCCTGTCGCTGCAAATTTCCCGGTTGTTGGGTCGTATAGCTCCGCACTCGCGAGCCACTGACTCTGGTCATTCGAGTCGTTACTGAATCCGCCGGCGATGAGCACCCTTCCGTCTTGCAGCAGAGTGGCCGTGTGGACTGACCTGGCCGTGGCCAGCGTTCCGGTGGCGGAAAACGCTCCCCTTCCTGGGTCGTATAGCTCCGCGCTTGCGAGGTATCCACTGTTGCCGAAGCCGCCGACGATAAGGACCTTCCCGTCTTGCAGCAGCGTCGCCGTGTGAGTGTACCGCCCGGTAGCCATGTTGCCCGTCGCCGCAAAGACCCCTTGCAAGAGGGTGGTCCCCCCGGTGGTGGTGGTTCCGCTGCTGCTGGTGGTCCCGCCGGCGCCGCCTGGACCTGTGCCTCCCGTGGCCACGCCGCCGGTGCTAGTAGTCCCACCGACACTCGTCGTGCCGCCAGCGCCGCCTGCACCTGTGCCTCCCGTGGCAACCGGTGCGTCGCTGTTGCCCGCGTCGGCTGTGCCAGTCGCACCTCCGGCGCCCGCGTCGGCTGTGCCCACTACACCACCGGTGCTCGCTTGATCACTCGCAAGGTCAGCGGCCACATCGAGTCCGGGCGAGAGCGAGTCAGGCGCTTGGGTCACGGCAAGATCCGCAACGTTGACGTCGGGCGTGGCAGAGAGGTCGCTGGCGCTGGTCAGGTCTGCCGACGCGTCCGGGGCCATGACATCGGGCGGAGAGCTTGCCGCATCAGCGGGCGAGGGCAGATTGGCAGAGTCCGCTTGCTTGTTGCTGCAGGCAGTCAATCCGGTCAGGAGCAAAGCCGATGCGATCACAAGGACGTTTCGATGGTGCATGGAACCTCCCCAGTAGGACTAGTGGTAAAGTTCGGCGGACCTGTAGTCCGTGGTCTGATCGAATCCGCCGGCGATGAGGACCTTCCCGTTTTGCAGCAGGGTCGCCGTGTGACCATCTCTCGCCCCGGTCATGCTGCCAGTTGCCGAGAATTTCCCGGTTGCTGGATCGTAGAGCTCCGCGCTTTTGTCGGGGTGTCCGCCGGCAATGAGGACCGTTCCATTGGGCAACAAAGTCGCTGTGTGGCCAAATCTCGCATCCGTCATGCTGCCGGTTGCTGAGAATGCCCCGGGTGGTCCTGGATCGTACAGTTCCGCGCTCGCGAGATGGCCAGCTCCGGCGGAGCCGCCCGTGACCAAGACCATCCCGTTCGGCAACAGGGTCGCCGTGTGGCCGGATCTTTCTGTGCTCATGCCGTCGGTTTCCGAAAATGTCCCGGCCTCTGGGTCGTACAGTTCCGCGTTCGCGATAGCCCCGCTCCCCTTGATTCCGCCAAGGATGAGGACCTTCCCAT
>PMCR01000424.1 GCA_003155465.1 Myxococcales bacterium
TCCGCGTCGCGCAGGTTCTCGATCATGGCCAGGCGCATGGTCTCGGGCGCACGGAACCCGAAGGCCCCCGGATTGCCGATGTTCAGCTTGATGATCTCGTGCCCGGCCTTCTCCAACTCAGCAGCCCGACGCGCCAGCGGACCGCGGATCTCGTAGCGGACGTTGGCGAGTTGGGAGCTGGCTTGAATTCTTGTCGGAGACATCGTGACCTCGACTGAAATCTCGCAGAAACATGGGGTGTGCGCCAGGTTTTGTGCTCTAGTACACGATGATCACCCCGGGATCGTCGATGACAAAACAGGCCGAGTCGCCCGACACCCAGCGGAACACGTTGTACCAGAACTGCGGGATATCGTAGATCTTGTCAGCGGTGCGGGGCGCGCACTGGGCCTGGGCCTGGAAGACTGGATCGCCGTTCCACTGGCTGGTGTAGGTGACCCACTCGTCGGCAAAGGCGAAGACCCGGCCTGCGCCAACCTGTTTGTGCACAGCGACCTTGAGGTTCTTCCAGGTACCCATGACCTGACAGTCGGAGCAATTGATGGAACGACCGCGGAAGACACCCACCTGGTGGTCTGTCGAATTGAGATTCGCCACCAGAGGCGTGTCCGAGGTGTTCCAACCGCCGAATGGCATCGAGGTGTCGGTGCAGTAGCAGAGATTGTCCGGACAGTCGTTCTCGAGAAAGATGTCATCCGTGTTGTATGAGATCCCGAACGACGACAACAATTGATTGACCGGGCCGACCTCGGCCGACTGCGAGCCGTAGCCGGTCAAAGCGATGACGCCGCCGCCCTGGTTGACCCAGTCGGAGAGAGCCGTGATCTCGTCCTGGCTGAAAATCCAGTAGCCAATGTACTCGCTGTCCTCAAGCGCCTGGAGAATGATGACATCGTAGGCCTTCAAGAAATCCGCGGTCAGCGTGAAGTCCTTCTTCGACTGGGGCGTGCTTCCGAACATGGCCATGGTGGCGCTGCCCTGGGTCTTGGTGTTCATGTAGGTCTGGAAAGCATCCGTGGAGTCGCCACCCCCGCTCTGCTTGCCGTAGTGCGCGACCTTGCCCAAGGAAGCTATGGCGAGGCACGAGCAATTGCCCTTGTCGTCGCAACGCAACGGCCTGGCGTCTGCGCCGTTTGGCGGTGTGCTGGGATGGCTACCTGCGTCTTGGACATCGAGGTTGATCTTGGGACTGCCACCCGCCTGCCCGGGTGCACTATTGCCACCGCTTCCAGCGCTGCCATTCCCGCCGTAGTTGGCCACCTTGGCTTCGCTGGCCGTGCAGGCAGCGCCGACGAGGAAGACCATGGATCCGATGGTGAGGAAACCATTGCATTGCATGCCCCCATAATAAGCGACCCTGGTCAAAGGGGAAGGCCGGGGCAGGCGCGAGGATGCCGGGGACAGATGTCGATGACGCACGTGCCCTGCCCTGCCGACCATCTTGCCGCCAGCGCGACCGGCAAGTCGCACCCAACTGCCGTCGGATTGGTCTGCCGAAGCGACCGGCCGGCGCAAGTCGCCTCTTCCGTCAGTCCTGCCGATCACGGCAACCACCACCGCCGTCCACCAGTGGCGATTGCCTCCGAACATTATACAGGATCGCCAATCCACGGTTGTCTGGGGAAGCAAGTCACGCTAACGTGCGTGCATGCTTCGCCAAACAATGGTGTCGGCTCTGGTCGCGGCGCTGGTGGCCTTGGGTGTCTCCTATGCCTCGCTGCACGGCGACTGGCTCCGCCGTTCCGTCGACGTTCCCACAGTGGTCGGGTCCACGGTGGATACCGCCCGATCGGCCCTCGACCAGTCCGGATTGCTGTTGGTCATCGCCGAGGATCGGGACGACACAGCCTCGCCGCCAGGCCAGATCTTGGCCCAGCATCCGCTGCCTGGGTCCAAATTGCGCGGAGGCGAATCGGTGGATGTGGTGGTTGCCCGCGCGCTTACACTGGTCAAGGTGCCTGGTGTGGTCGGCCAGCTCTTGGGTGAAGCTCGCATTCGCCTGGAAAAGGCTCACCTCACAGTCAGCAATGTGGTCGAGCAGCCTCATCCCACCCTCGGCCCAGGCATGGTCATCGCGCAGAGCATGGCTGAGGGCACCGAGGTGCGGGCTGGCACGGGACTGGAGTTGAAGGTGTCGAAGGGCGCCGAGACCGTCACCGTGCCTGCTGTGGTCGGCAAGTCATTGTCCAAAGCCAAAGATCTGCTGACCCAGGCCGGGCTGACGCTCGGACAGGTCCGCCACGCCTCCGACGACGATCGTAGCCCCGGGATCGTGCTTGAGCAGAAGCCCGCTGCCACCCAGACCCTGGGCAAAGGCATGGCGGTGGATCTGGTCGTGAATAGCGACTAGTCCATCCCCACAAATGCCCGACACCAGTCGTCGCGTCGCGACCTTCACCGAATCCGTCATTCGCCACATGACCAGGTTGGCCAATGCGTACGGGGCCATCAACCTGTCCCAGGGTTTTCCTGATTTCGACCCACCCGAGGTACTGCAGCAGGCAGCCGAGCACGCGGGCCGACACGGGCCCCATCAGTACGCGGTGACCTGGGGTGCGCCCGCCTTCCGTCAGGCCCTGGCGCGCAAGCAATCCCGGTTCACCGGCCTTGCCATCGACCCGGATGCGCACATCGTGGTCACCTGCGGCAGCACCGAGGCCATGATGGTCGCGATGATGACCGCCTGCAATCCCGGCGACCGCGTGGTTGTGTTCTCGCCTTTCTACGAAAACTACGTCGCTGACACGATCCTTTCGGGCGCCGAGCCGATCTACGTGCCCCTGCACCCGCCCGCCTTCCGCTTCGACGAGACCGAGCTGCGAGCAGCCTTTGCCCAGCGACCGAAGGCGATCATTCTGTGCAACCCAGCCAATCCATCAGGCCGGGTCTTCACGAAGAGCGAACTTCTGCTGATCGCCGATCTCGCCGCCCAGGCCGACACCTTCGTGATCACCGACGAGGTGTACGAGCACATCGTATTTGCCCCCCATCAGCACGCGTATTTCGCCGCACTTCCGGGCGCGTTCGAGCGGACCATCACCTGCGGCTCGCTGTCCAAGACCTATTCGGTGACCGGGTGGCGGCTGGGCTATGTGATTGCGGCACCGGCCGTGATTGCAGGGGCGCGCAAGGTGCACGACTTCCTCACGGTCGGTGCGGCGGCGCCCTTGCAGGAAGCCGCGGTGGCCGGCCTGAATCTTCCTGACAGCTACTACGCCGAACTGCAGGCCAGCTACAGCGCGAAGCGCGAGCTTTTCCTGGGATTCCTCCGACAAACCGGACTGCGCTTCACCGAACCCGAGGGCGCGTACTACGTCCTTGTGGACATAGCGGAATCAGGATGGACCGACGACCGGGCCTTCTGCGACTGGCTGGTGAAGGATGTGGGTGTGGCAGCGGTTCCCGGCTCCAGCTTCTTTCGCGAGCCGGTACACAACCTGATCCGTTTCCACTTCGCCAAGCGGCCCGAAACCCTGGAAGCGGCGGGAAGGCGGCTGATCGGCTTGCGCGAACGGGCCAGCCGGGCGCCCGAGCGCGTGTGACCCTGGGGCTTGGCTCACCAACGACAACGGGGCACCGAAGCGCCCCGTTGTTGCGCGATCACGAAGAAATTACTACTTGGCGAACGTGATGCCGGTGATGCAGAGGTTGGCAACAGCAATCGCCGCGGCGCCCGACGAGACCTGCACGCTGATCTTGTCGATGTTCGGTACATCGGCAGCCGTGATGGCTATGCCCGGCGCCGCTGGGGTGTAGCAGGTGGTGCTGAAGGAAGTAAGAGGCATGGCGCCCGCGGCATACGTGGCGCAGTAGGAAGTCGCATCCGGATCACCCCGCTTGTGGACCATGGCGCGCAGCCCGGACGACGGCGAACCAGTGACCGCGATCGTGATGCTTGAGAAGGACTGACTGAGGCCTCCGAAGGCGGCGTCGGCGTTCACTCCAACCGAGATTCCCCAGTTTCCGGCGTAGTCCGGAGGTGTCCCGAGGGCAGGAATCGAGCCCGTGACACAGAGTGCGGTGGGGGAACTCCAGTTGGTCGAAGTAGCGCAGGGCGCGGCTTGCGTGATGGTTGTCTTGCCGGGGCCGCAGGTCGGGTCAGTGACGGCGTCCGCGGAACCGAGAGCAACCCAACCATAGCCGGTCATGGCACCCGAGGCCTTGCCAGCGGCGAAGGTAACGGTGGTGCCGGTGGGGGAGACGCTGGTGTTGCCGCCCCCAGTGTCGCCGCCTGTGCTGATCGTGCCGCCTGTCGAGGCGATTGTATTGGTCGTGGTGGTCGTCGTCCCGCCGTTTCGGTTGCTGCTGCTCGCAGAAGTTGTCCCGCCCGCGTTGGTCGTCCCGCCGTTTCGGTTGGTGCTGCTCGCCGAGGTCGTCCCGCCGGACTCGGCGGTGCTGTTTTGCGAGGTCGTGCCCCCGCCACCGCTGGTAGTGCCGCCCGAGTTTTCTCTGCCGCCCGTGGAGTTGGTGCTGCTTGAGCTGCCGGTGCTGCCGCCGCTGGAACTATTCTCTCCCCCGCCCGAGCCCCCCGAGTTCTCCTGCGCAGCGGGCAGGCAGCTCGTCGCACCAAGAAACAGGAGTCCGACGCAGCAGACTCGCGCAAGAGCCCAGGCTGCGCCACGAAACAATCGGCCGTAGTCTAAATTTTCGCTCATGGTTTCCTCTCTTACCGCCACGTGGCTTGCGGCGGACTCTAGCGAATTCTGGATGAGGCGTGCAACAACTCCCACAGGAGTCTGCCGGACTATAGACCATTTCAGCCGGGTTCTCCGTCCAATCCGCTTCTTGCGCGATCCGACAAACCCATGCCGTTGAACGGACCCATCCCCAGCGCGGCCTGCCATTGGACGCGTCGAGCCAGCACCGCCTGGCATGGCTGACACACGGGAAACTAGCCGCCCTTCCAGCAGCCTGTGGAAATGAAGTCACTTCGGGACATTCGACAGAAGCTGCCCGATGCCAGTCAAGCCCTTCTCGGCGCGCAACCTCCGCGCAACTTCATAGCCATCCATCCCGGGCAGACCGATGTCCCACAGGATCATGTCGGACCGGAGGATCAGAGATCTTGCGATGCCATCTCTGCCGTTGTTCGCGATCTCGACGGCGTGCCCGCTGAATTCCAGCACCCTACAGGGGGGCAAATACAACTGCCGCGGCTTGTTGCGGGTTTCTCCAGAGCCGGCTGGGGTGTACAATCGGCCCGTGCCGATGCCTATCCGCAAGAAGGTGCAGTCCAGGGCTTTCCGGGCCGTCAAAGGTCTGTCTTTTCTGCTGGCCACTTCAGTCTTGGTCCTTGCCAGCCCCGCGCGCGGCGACGACAGCGCCACCGAGCAGGCCAGGCAGTGCTACGAGACCGGAACCCAGCAATACGACCTCGGCCATTGGGACGACGCGATCCGAGAGTTCGAGAAGGCCTACCAGCTGCGGCCCGACCCAAGCTTCCTCTACAACCTGGCGCAGGCCTACCGGCGCAAGGGTGACACCAAGCGGGCCCTGGATCTTTACCGAAACTACCTGGCCAAGATCCCGAAGAGCCCGCAGCGCGCTGAGATCGAGGAGAGAATCAAGACCCTGCAGAAGCAGATCGACGAAGAGGCCTCGGCCAAGTCAGCCCCGCCGGAGCCGACAGGTCGCGCCCCGGTGCCGCCGCCTGCCCTGCCTTTGGGCACAGGGCTCGTTCCAGCCCCGGCAGAGGCGCCAGCCACGTCTGTGCCGCAAGCCGACCCGGGAATGACACCTGGAACTCTGCCTTCGACCACCCCGCTCTCCCCGCCCACCGACCAGCCCAGCCAGGCTGCTCCGACCACCAACGGAACAACGAGTGGGCCGGTCCCCAGCGTGGCCGACGCAACTGCCAGTCCGCCCGCAGCGCCAGGACGCGGCCTTCGCATAGCGGGAATCGTCTGCGGCGCGGTCGGGGTCGCCGCCCTGAGCACGGGCATTGTTTTTGGGACAAAGGCGAAGAACCTGTCAAACAAGGTCGCCGGCGCCAGCTCGTTCAACCAGTCGGATGATTCCGCCGGCTCGCGGGACGAGAAGCTGCAGTGGGTCTTCTACGGCGTGGGTGCTGGCGTCGCGGCGGCCGGAGCAGCCCTCTACTACTTTGGCTTTCGAGCTGCACGGACGACACCCTCGGGACTGAGCCTGGGCCCGGTCTTGGGCCCCGGGACCGCAGGTGTCTCCGCCATGGGGGTGTTCTGATGGCAATCACAGAGCGAAGCTGCGGTCTCCTCCTGGCGTTCGGCCTGGTGGGTGTTCTGTCGTGCAAGTACGATCCCCATCCGCTGGATGGGATCCAGAATTGCGCCGATGGCGGAGGGAAATCCTGTCCCAACGGATACCAGTGCTATGCCGACAAGTGCTGGATCCCCGCGCACATCCCCTCCAACCAGGATGCCAGCGGATCGGCGCCGGACGCGCCCCAGACCAACGACGGGCCTGGCGGCACCGGAAGCGACACCACGACGGCGACCCGCACCGGAACCAACACCGTCACCACTTGTGGCGGGCCGAATCAGGCCTGCTGTGCCGGCAACGAGTGTACGGCCGTAGGTACCGTGTGCAGCGGTGCGAGCTGTGTGTTCTGCGGCGCCAGCGGCCAGCCTTGCTGCGCCGGCAGCGTTTGTGCGGTTGCAGGATTCGTGTGCAGTGGCACAAGCTGCGTGGCCTGCGGTGCAGCCACCCAGCCCTGCTGCGCCGGCAGCACCTGCGCAAACAGCCTCCACGCCTGTTCGGATGGGTTCTGTGTTATCTGCGGAACCCGAGATCAGCCGTGCTGCTCCGGCGACGTGTGCCGGAACGCCAACCTGGCATGTATCAGCGGAACCTGCCAGCCGCCCGACCAAGACGCTGGAAGCGCGACGTCTACGGGTACGTCTACGGGTACGTCTACCGCCACGGTGGCCGACGCTGGAACCACGACGGCCACCAGTACCGCGACAGCCACCGCGACCGTGCGCGACGCCGGGACCGACGCCGCGACGGCCACGGCCACTGCCACTGCCACTCTTACCATAAAGCCCCGGGCCGACGCCGCGATCGACGTCAAGACGTCTACCGGCCTCACCACCGGCAGGACAGGTTCCTTCACCGGGATCACCACCTCCCCCCCCCGCACCTCCACCGGCCTGCAGTCAGCGCACTAGATCAAGTCTTGCCAGCGCCCGCGCAAGCTGGCGAAACGCGGCCGCGCGGTGAGAGAGCTGGTTCTTCTCCTCAAGCGTGATCTCGGCCATGGTGCGCCCCAGCGACTCGACGAGGAACAGCGGATCGTAGCCGAAGCCGCCAGTGCCCCGCGAAGACTCCAGCAGCCGGCCCACGCAGGCGCCCGTGCGCACCATCTCCAACCCACGCGCCGGATCCACGAACGCGGCGGCACAACGGTAGCTGGCGGCGCGCCTTTCCGTCGGAACGCCGGCCAACTCGCGCAACATCTTCTGATTGTTTCGCGCATCATCGCAGGGCTGGCCGCTCCATCGCGCCGAGTACACGCCAGGAGATCCGTCGAGAGCATCAACCTCGATGCCGGAATCGTCGGCCAGGGCAGGCAACCCACTTGCCGCCGCCGCTTGGCGCGCCTTGGACAAGGCATTCCCCTCGAAGCTGGGCTCGTCCTCGTGAAGCGCGCACTCGGGCGCAATCTCGTCGATGGAGACCAGATCCCACTGCAGACCCGCATCGGCCAGCAGGACTCCGATCTCAAGCAACTTGTGCCGGTTGCGACTGGCGACCACGACCCTCACGGGAGCTTGGCCGCCTCCAACGCCTTCTGCTGGAGGGAGAAGATCTGTTTCGCACCCCGCGTCGCCAGGTCAACCAGCTTGGCGTAGTCGTCGGACGAAAACGGCTCTCCCTCGGCCGTGCCCTGGATCTCGATGAAATGGCCCGCGTCGGTCATCACGAAATTGAAGTCCACGTCGGCCGCCGAGTCCTCCGCGTAGGCCAAGTCCAGGCGGGGCTCGCCGGCGACCATGCCCACCGACAGCGCCGCCACCGCCCGACGCAGGGGATCATGGGCCAGCTTCTCGGTCTTGACCAGCCGTCGCACGGCCAGGGCCAGCGCCACCCACCCCCCGGTGATGGCTGCCGTGCGGGTACCGCCGTCGGCTTGGATCACGTCGCAGTCCACGGTCATCTGACGCTCGCCCAGGTGTGCGGTCCGCACCGCCGCGCGCAGGGCCCGGCCGATAAGCCGCTGGATCTCCTGACTGCGGCCGCTCGGATTCCGGCCAGAGCGCGTGTGGGTCGAGCGCGGGAGCATGGCATATTCGGCCGTGACCCAACCCTTGCCCTGCCCCACCAGGAATGGCGGCACTTTGTTCTCGACAGTTGCCGTGCAAATGACCTTGGTCTCGCCGAACTCGACCAGCGCCGATCCCTCGGCGTACCGGTTACAATCCGGCGTGATGCGGATGGTGCGCAATTCGTCAGGTCGTCGGCCGTCAGGACGCATGGTTGCAGGGAGGATCCATGTCCCGTGAACCCCTGTCAACCAACCTGAATGCCAAAGACTGACCCGCGCACGCAGTCATGCGACTCATAGCCACATGGAGGACGGACTCATGAATGCATCCCAGCTCAGAACCGGGTATGCCGCGGTCGGCTCACGCCCGCGCAGAACTTTGTCCGCACTACACCTGCTCGCGCCTCTTCTGATACTTGGCTGCACGGCGCGGACCCCCATCCGCTCGCCTGCAGGAAACTCCTCGGAGCCGGAGAACAGCGCTGACACAGGTGGAGAAACCGGCGATTCGCCTGCACGCGCAGGCGGTGGAGACACCGCCGCCGCTGCAGGCAAGGGCGGCGCCGGCGGAACAGATGGAAGCACCGCGAACAAAGGCAGCTCCGGTCCGGGTGGAGAGTCGGGAGGCTCCGGCAGTGACACCAGGGCCGGAAGTGGCGGAGCCGCTTCGACCTCTGGTGGATCGCGAAGCGGCGGTGGGGCCTCGGCCGGAAGTGGCGGAACGACTACCCCCAGCGGAGGGCGCACCGCCGCCAGCGGGGCAGGCTCGACCATTGGGGGCACAGCAGCGACGACAGGTGGTACATCTCGCGGTGGAACGACAGGCACCGGAAACGCGCCTGCCACCGGCGGCAGATCGGCTGCGGGTGGTAGCGTGGCAACCGGTGGGGCCACGCTGCCCGGTGCCCCGGCGATTCTACCCGATGGCTATGTGACCGTATCCGCGGGCACCGTCGTGATGGCCGGACACGTCTCCTCCTATGAGAGTGGCTCGGGATCCTCGATCACTCTGACGTACGATTCGACGTCCTTCTGCGCTTCGGGGACGGTAGCTGCCGACCCAACCTACAGTTCCTGGGCTGGGGCGGGTTTCAATGTCAACCAAGCTCAATCTGGCGCGAGTGGGTCCTCTGGTTCGCTGGTACTCACCGGCAGCGCGATTTCTGTCAGTTACGCGAACTACGCTGGTTCGCCGCTGGAACTCCAGCTGTATGACGGCAGCAACTACTGGTGCACCAATCTGCCGGCGTCAACCAGCGCTACTACGGCCACGATTCCCTTCTCAAGGCTCAACACGCAGTGCTGGAATGGCGGCGGCAGCTCCTTCACGTCTGGCACTCCCATCACGGCGGTTCAGCTCATGGTGAAATGCAGTGCAATCAGCCCCACGCCTTTCAATTTCTGCTTTCTGGGCCTGACGGTCCAGTAGATGCGACAAGATGTTCCCAGCAAACGTGAAGCCTTCGTGTCCTGAAGTAGATCTTAGCGATATCAGCAAGGCCCTGTCTGAGGGCCAGCCCGAGATGCCGAGAAGTCGGATCTGGTTCTGCAGCAAGATTGGGACATGAACCTTGCAGGAAGAGTCCCGATGCGCGGCGCACGGGTCAGATTTCGATGCGGCACCAGCAACGGGCAACCGTCCGGACAGACCCCTGCACGTGGGTGGCGGCCGCGAGGCTACTTCGCCGGCTGGCGCATGCACTGCTTGTAGGGCACGCGTCCGGGGAGAGCGGGGATCTCCTTGCATTCCTCGCCGCGCGGGCAGTCTGGGTCTTCCTCGCAGGCGGCGGAAGCGGCCAACCAACCCGCCGCACCGATCACGGCGCCGACCCCGATGACCGTGGTTACCAGGCCGAAATTCGCGGTTCCGTTCTGGTTCTGGCGTTCTCCCACCACCCAGGTCGTGCCGCCGCCCACCAACAGCGCAGCGCCGATGGCGGCCAACGCCTTGGGGCCCGCGTAGCTGCGCGCGCAGCCTGCGGCCAAGCAGCCCACCAGGGCAAGAGCAATCGCGGCGCGCCGGGCATGTCGCGGGTGATTCACGACCCCGAAGATCGCCGATATCGTGCGTCTCGTCTACTACCCCGATCCGGATCTGGAATTCGGGCTAGCGCGTCGGGAAGAGCATGAGCTGGGTTCACGGTGTCGCGTCGGGCTTGATTCCAGGCGATGATTGGCGTAATTCCGTCGCTACTCCCCATGCCCGAGATGAACATCATCCAGGCCGTCAATGATTGCCTCAAGGTCGAGATGCGCCGGGACAGCCGGGTTGTGGTCTTGGGCGAAGACGTCGGCCGCTTTGGCGGCGTCTTCCGTGCTACCGTGGGATTGCAGGAGGAATTCGGCCCGGATCGCTGCATCGATACGCCGCTGGCGGAGAACGGCATCGTGGGCTGCGCCATCGGGATGGCGCTCTACGGGCTGCGGCCAGTGGCCGAGATCCAGTTCGCTGACTACGTGTACCCGGCCTATGACCAGATCGTGAACGAGCTGGCCAAGATGCGCTACCGATCGGGCGGTGAGTACCAGGCGCCGGTGGTGGTGCGCATGCCCGCCGGCGGCGGAATCAAGGGCGGGCACTACCACTCGCAATCGCCCGAGACGATCTTCATCCACACCCCGGGTCTCAAGGTCGTCTACCCATCGAACCCGGCGGACGCCAAGGGCTTGCTGGCCTCGGCCATTCGTGGCGACGATCCGGTCATCTTTATGGAGCCCAAGCGCCACTACCGCACGGCGCGCGGAGAAGTGCCCGAGGGCGAGTACCTGGTTCCCATCGGCAAGGCGGCGCTGCTGCACGAGGCCTCGGGCCGATCCGCGCGTTCAGTGACCATTCTGGCCTGGGGCGCGATGGTGCACACGGCCCTGGAAGCGGTCGAGAAAGGCACCGCGCAGGGCTACGACATCGAGCTGGTCGATCTGCGCACTCTGCTGCCTTTCGACATCGAGACCATTCTCGCCTCGGTCAAGAAGACCGGCCGCGCGATCGTTGTGCACGAAGCCCCGCGTACCTGCGGCTTCGGCGCCGAGTTGGCCGCCAGCATCCAGGAGCGCGCGCTCCTGCATCTGGAAGCACCCATCCTGCGCGTGACCGGCTTCGACACGCCCTTCCCCTACGCGCTGGAACTGGAGTATCTGCCCAACCGCGAACGCATTTTGGATGCGATCGAGCGTGTCACCGCTTCATAGCAACGAGGAAAACCATGGCCTACGAGTTCAGACTGCCCGATATCGGCGAGGGAATGGCAGAGGGCGAGATCGTNNCCGCTGGCTGGTCAAGGAAGGCGACGAGCTGGGGCAAGACCAGCCCATGGTGGAGATCATGACCGACAAGGCAACGGTGGAGATCGCCGCCCCGCGCGCCGGGCGGGTGCTCGATCGCTGCTTCAAAGAAGGCGCACGCTGCCCGGTGGGTGAGGTGCTGGTGATCATCGGTACCAGCGACGATGACGACCGGACGCCCAGCCCGGTGGCTCCGACGCCGGGGCCCACGCCGCCCCCTGCCCCGGTGACGTCCGCGCCGGCCCGCAAACCCGAAACCGTGCTGGCCACCCCGGCGGTGCGCAAGCTGGCGCGCGAAATGGACGTGGCGCTCACTGCGGTCACGGGCACCGGCCCAGGCGGCCAGATCACAGCCGACGACGTGCGCACGGCCAAAGTGTCCGCCGGCCTGGTGGCGCCCACGCCACGGCCCATGGTGACGGGCGACGTCCGCATCCCGTTCCGCGGTGTGCGCCGGAAGATTGCCGAGCACATGCTGCGCACCCAGCGCGAGGTGGCCCAATTCACCTATGTGGAGGAGGTCGACGTCACCGAATTGGTCGAGTTGCGCAACAAGGCCGAGGCGCGCCTGGTCAGCCACGACGTCAAGCTCAGCTACCTGCCCTTCTTCATCAGAGCCACGGTTGAAGCGCTCAAGAAGCAGCCTCAGCTAAATGCCTATCTCGACGAAAAGGCGGGCGAGATCGTGCAGCGGCACGAGTACCACATCGGTCTGGCGGCGCAGACCCCCGAGGGGCTGATGGTCCCGGTCATTCGGCACGCCGACCGGCGCTCGCTGCTTGAGTTGGCCCGGGAAGTGGAACGGTTGGCGACATGCGCGCGCACCGGTCATGTCTCCCCTTCAGATCTCAGCGGCTCCACCTTCACCATCACCAGCCTGGGCGCGCTCGGGGGGCTGATGGCGACGCCGATCATCAACTTCCC
>PMCR01000354.1:0-3994 GCA_003155465.1 Myxococcales bacterium
TCCACGGGTCGTCGGATACTAGCAGAGTCATGTTAGATATGGCGCATGGCCGAGAGGGCTTCCTGGGACGAATACTTCATGAACATCGCGCGGGTCGTGTCGTCGCGCTCGACCTGTCCGCGCAAGTCAGTGGGCGCCGTGATCGTGCGCGACAAGACCATCCTGTCGACCGGCTACAATGGGTCCATCCGCGGCCTGCCTCATTGCACCGAAGCGGGCCACATGATGGAGAACGGTCACTGCGTCGCCACCATCCACGCGGAGAGTAACGCCATCCTGCAAGCCGCGCGCAACGGCGTGATGATTGACGGTGGCACCATCTACGTCACCGCCAGCCCGTGCTGGAACTGCTTCAAGGAGATTGCCAACTCCGGGATTCGTCGGATCGTCTACGGCGAGTTCTATCGCGACGACCGCATCTTCTCCGTCGCTGCCACCCTGGGCATCGAGCTGGTTCACCTGGCATGTCCAGAGCCATCGGTGAAAGCGTCCGATGGCGAACAGGCTAGATAGAGTCGAGAAATTGCGGGCCGCCCGCAGGGCCGGCACGCGGATGGCGGGTCGCGTGGGCGTGAGGGTGAGCGTGTTCGTGTGGGGTGCGCGCTGAGACCGGTCCGCATGTCGCTTTTTGCCCACACGGCTGTGAGCCCCGCAACTCTTTTTAAGTTGACAGACATCCAAGTCCCGGCAAGCCTTATGAAGGCATGCCAAGGTCGCCCCTGACAGCCCTGCTCGCACTGAGTCTGGCCGTGGCGTATGTGGGGGCGGTGCAGGCCGCGGCCGGGCCGGCGCCCGGCAGATCGGGTGCCAGCGCAGCCGCCAAGGATCGCAGCAAGTCCGCCAGGCCCGGCAGGCGGCAGGTTCGCCGCGGAAGGCTGCTTGGTTGGGTGGTGCCCGACAGTGCGCTGCGCGTCAGCCCGGCGCCGCGGCCGTCGGGTGATATCCGGGTCTACGCCCTCAACTACAAAGAGGAACTGCAGACCAACATCTATAACCCAGACGGCTCGTACAGGGTGGACGCGGCCAAGCAGATCGCTCATGTGTTTCGTTGCCGGCGTACTGGCGAGGAACACGAGATTGATCCGCGCCTGCTCACCATCCTTTCCCACGTGAACGACCGTTTTGGCGGCCGGCCGATTGAATTGCTCTCGGGCTATCGTTTCCAGCGAAAGACCACCAGCAACCATTTCCATGGCACAGCAGCCGACATCCGCGTCGCGGGCGTTCGGCCGCGCGACCTACAGGCATTTGTCCATAGCCTGGATGCCGGTGGCATGGGGGTTGGCTTCTACCCGCGGGTGGGATTCATCCACGTGGACGTGCGGCCGGCCCCCAGTTTCCGCTGGATTGATAATTCCCGCTCCAACCCCGACGCCTGGGACAAACAGCCCCCGCGCGGCTGGAAACGCAAGAAGCTGGAAAGCTAGCGCCTCCGGTCAGAATTTCGGCCACGTTTGGGCGGCCGATCCATCCCGGCCGGCTGCGTTGCTCCTCGGTT
The DNA here is from genome assembly GCA_003155465.1 of Myxococcales bacterium. The sequence goes on from PMCR01000354.1 coordinate 1,499, forward strand.
ACATACGTCAAGTATGCGCCCTCGTCGCGCCTTGCCGTCNNGTCCGGGCGCCTCGTCCACCGAAACACGACCGCTCTTCTGACCGGAGGCTAGTCGGGCGACCTGCGGTCGCGCGCCCGCAGTCCGTCCGGGCCTGTGATAATATCTCCGCATGTCAAACGGAGTGACCCATCCGGGTGGGGCAGGCCTGGTGGTGGCCAGCGTGGCCTTTGTCGTGGCCACCATCATCGCAGGCAACACCTGGGAGCGAACCAGGACGCGGCCCAAGGGCCGCACCATCGAGGTCACCGGCTCTGCCAAGAAGCACATCGTGTCCGATCAGATCGAATGGAGCGCAAGCCTGGAGACGCAGAACATGGATCGCACCGTGGCCTACCGCACGCTGGCTGGTCATGTGCGCACGGCCCTTGCCTACCTCACCGAGCAGGGGATCAAGAACGAAGAGGTCCGGGTTGCCTCGGCCAGCGTTCAGGAAGTGCACCAGACCGAGCTCACCGGCAGCGGCGAGGACCGCGTGGAGCGCCAGATCTTCAAGGGCTACCGCACCTCGCAGACCATCACCGTGCGCTCCGGCGACGTCACCCGGGTGGAGCGCATCTCGCGCGAGATCACCCAGCTCCTGGAACGCGGGGTCCCCATCGCCTCGTCACGGCCGCTCTATTTCTACACCAAGCTGGGCGAACTGAAGATCGAGATGCTGGCCGCCGCCGCCAAGGATGCCCGCGTGCGCGCCACCAGCATGCTGGAGCAAACCGGGGGCGCGAAACTGGGCAAACTGCGCTTCGCCGACATGGGCGTCATCAACGTGAATCCCGCCAACTCGACTGAGACTTCTTGGGAGGGTCGCAACGACACTTCGTCACTGGACAAGGACATCCTGACCGTCGTGCATGTGACCTTTGATCTGGACTGAGATTGGGGGTCCGTAGGGGCGACCTGCGGTTGCCCGCATGCTGACCGGGTCGTTGCACTTCACGTGCAGGCGAGAGGCGGGTTCAGAGCCAACTCTGAAAAGGTCACACCGGACCGCCTTACTTGATCTTGTGCCCGCCGTCCCCTGATCTGGTACGCATGCTGTTTGGCGCGCCGTCCCCAAGTAGCGACAACCCGATGTTTTCGACCAAGATGACCGCGCGCAGCGTCGAGGGCCGCCACGGAGTTCGAGCATAAACGCATTAAAGCATGTCCACATAAGTTGTTCGGGTATAATCTAACTAAATGATTGCCCGTCCGGACTACGAATCCCTGGTAGTTCCCTTCGAGAACAAGGCGCTGGCCAAGGTCTTCACCGGGCTTCGACGTGTGGGGAAGAGTGGGCTGCTTGCCTTGGTTCGCGAGCGCCTGGAGAAGAAGCGGGAATGCCGCGGCCGGGTGGTGTCCATTGACATGGAAAGCCTCGATTTTCCATTCCTCGACTCGGAACGCGCCCTTGCGCGCTATTGCCTGGAGAAGACCAAGAACCAGCCCGGCATCTTGTTCCTCGACGAGGCTCAGGAGATCCCGGCATGGCAGAAGGCCGTCGCGGCCCTGCTGAAGAAGGGCTGGGATATCTACGCCACGGGATCAAACGCGCACATGCTGGCTTCGGAACACGCCACTCACCTGGCGGGGAGGTACGTGGAGATTCGGGTCCAGGGACTGTCGTTCGCGGAGTACCTGACGTTTGCCAAGGCCCATGGCACCCCGTTGCCCGATTCTTTGGAAGACCAGTTTCTGCACTATGCGCGCTGGGGCGGATTTCCCGGACTGCATCCCATCACCTTCGCCGAGCAGCCCTGGATGCAGTACCTCGATGCCATCCAGAACACGGTGGTCCTCCGCGACGTCGTGGCGCGTTTCCAGATCCGACAAGTCCGTCTGCTTGAGGACATCTACGCCTTCCTCATGGACAACCTGGGCCTCTTTTCGACTGCCAAGAGCATCAGCGACTTCTTGCGCGGGCAGAAGGCGTCAGCTTCGGTCGAGACAGTGCAGGAGTACATCCGCGCTCTCTCCTCCGCCTTTGCCGTGACACGCGTGGGACGCTACGACCTGCGCGGCAAGCGACTGCTGGAACGCACCGAGAAGTACTTCGCCGGCGACCTCGGTCTGCGCACCGCGCGCCGAGGGTTTCACGCCGATGCCATCGCGGGGATACTGGAGAACGTCGTGTTTCTAGAACTGTGCCGCCGTGGCTACCAAGTCCACGTCGGCAAGCTGGGCGAGCGCGAGGTGGACTTCGTGGCGGAGAAGGACGGCGAGCGCGAGTATTTCCAAGTCGCCCATCGTCTGCTGGACCGCAATACCATCGACCGCGAGTTCTCGGTCCTGGAAACCATCCCCGACAATTTTCCCAAGACCGTCCTGACCCTCGATCGTATCCCCGTCAAGCGAAGCGGAATTCATCACCGCTATTTGCCTGAATGGCTGCTGGGCGCGCAGAAGTGATGCAGGTGCGACCTGGCCACGGTCCTGGTCCGCCGGCCATCAAGCTCGCTCTGGTCGCTTGGTCGCCAT
>PMCR01000354.1:4100-6718 GCA_003155465.1 Myxococcales bacterium
TTTTCGCGGTGCCCGGTTCTTGCGGTCAGCAAAACACAACTGGAGGATTGACATGTCAGTCTCGTGGTTGCGCCTTCTTGGCTTGATGGTCGTTTCAGCTTCGCTCGCGGCCGGTTGCAGCTCGGCGAGCAAGATCGAGGTGGGCGGCACTTGCATCATGAACAGTGACTGCACCCAGCCCCTGGTGTGCACCATGGGCAAGTGCCACGACGCCTGCCACACCACGGCTGACTGCCCAGTGGGCCAGTGCGTGAAGGTCGATAACACGACCTTCTGCCAGTTGCCGGCCGAGGCTGACTGCTCAAAGACGCAATCCTGCAGCGACGAGTTCTTGTGCACGTCCGATCAGCGCTGTCGAGCCCTTTGTCAATCCCCCTCCGACTGCACCGGCGAGCAGGCGTGCATGCGCGGGACCTGCCACGACGCTTGCCAAATATCGGCGGATTGCCCAATTGGCCAGAGTTGCGTGAAGACCGGCAACACGACCATCTGCCGGTTGCCTGCCGAGGCCGACTGCTCAACAACACTATCCTGCAGCGGCGGGTTGGTGTGCGCATCCGACCTGCGCTGCCGAGCCGCCTGCCTATCCCGCACCGACTGCACCAGCGAGCAGATGTGCGTGAGCGGGGTCTGCGCCGCCCGGCGGATCTCGACCCAAATGGCCAGCTTCCGCAGAAGGGACCGAGCCCGGGCACGGACGGCGGCGTGAATGTGCCGGACGCCGGAGGCCAGGGCGCGGACGTCACGGTTGGTCCCGCGGACGCGGGCAGCCTGGACAGCGGCGCGGACCTTCCGGTTGGAGCGGCAGATGCGCGAGGCCAGGAGGCCAGCGCGAGTGATCTTGCCAACCCGGCTACCGACGCACCCCTGTCCACGCTGCCGGATTCTGGCTCCGGGACTGGCTCCGACACCAAGACGGCTGATAGTGGCGGAAGCCTCACCGTCGCGGACGCTGGCGTGGCGGACAGGTTGCCGACGACGCCGGATTCCAGCGGGCGAGGCGACGCCGCTTCGGACACGGCAGGCGGCGGAACCTGCGCGGCGGGTCCCGACGGCTGGTGTTGGTGGACCTTCGTGCATCCATCGACCACGGCGACGTGGGCTACTCCGCCGTCTGCCTCCGGCGTGCACGTGTCCCTGACCGCCGAGCCAGCATCAATCAACCTCGGCAACGCCGGGATCGGATTCACGTTCGCAGCCGACAATCCGCTCATCGATCTGACCCGATTCGACCGAATAGTTTTCACGGCAACGGCCTCCATGGGGTTTGAGTTCAATGTCGCCAGTAGTGGGACCGCTGGATGCCTCCTCAACTTTGCCGGCAGCGGCACGGAACAGACGTACACGCTCAACTTCTCGGAGTGCACGCGCTGGAGCAGCGACAGCACCCAGCCAGCGTTCAGCCTTGCCTCGATCTGGTATATCCACTGGGACACTCTCTGGGGAACGGCATCGTCGCTGGATATCGAGATCGTGCCCGACATCCTCTTCTGCCTTGGCACGCAGTGCACGGCGAACCCGCTGAGCCCGTGACGGCACGAAGTGACTCACACGTCGATGTGTCCAAGCACCGCGGAAATCGACTTCGTGCTGGGAAGACCGTAGCTGGATCTCATCCGTGGGTGCGTGCGACGAGCGGGACACGCACAAATTCTGGGACTGCATCAAATCCAGCGTCGAAGGTTGCGACTGGGCCTATGCGGCCTTCCTTCTGCAGGACAGCGATGAAGGCGTCATTGTAGTTGAGCTTGCCCCCGGATGATGCGACCAAGTCGAGGATGTCTTCGTGCAGTCGCTCGGCTTCCGAGCCCACCCAGGTGATAGCCGAGGGATCGATCCGACGGCGGAGCCCGGCGAGCATGGCGGCCAGGTCGCCAGTCCGGCGACGTTCACGAAAGCGGCGGCAGAAAACAGATACGGTCTCGCCAACCAAGACGTCGAGGAGAACAGGATCGGTGCCGTCTTGCTCCAACTGCGTCATGAGGTCGTGCGCGCGGGCGTGCAGGCTATCCGCCGCGTCGATCCACGCCACAAGAACGTTGGCGTCGAGGACACACTCAGCCATCGTAGAGATGCGNNGGCAGAGATTGGGCTCCGACTACTCATCTCCGACAGGACGCGTGTTCGATCCTCAGGGCTCAAGTCTGCCAGCTCCTTGGCCAGCTGTTCTATTCGTGCGCGCGTTGTGGCCATCTACGAGTAAGCGTAGACCCACTTTGCACGTGGAGCAACCGTCCAACGCCCACCTCTTCGCCGCCCACCCCGCCCGCCTTACTTGATCTTGAGCCTTCTGTCCCCTAACTTGGGGCCACGCCGTTTTTGTTGCGGCGCCCCCAAGCAGTTTCATGTCTCCGCTACAACTCGATCTTCTCGACGAAAACGGTGCAAGGCCTGTCCTGCCGCCGGCCAAGGGCAAGGGCGGGGGGGGACGGGGTCGGGGCAAGGGCGGCGACGAACCGCCGCCGCCACCGGCTGACGCCAACTTGTCCGACGAGGCGCAACGCCGCTATCTCAACTACGCGGTCAGCGTGATCACGGCGCGCGCGCTGCCGGATGTGCGCGATGGGTTGAAGCCGGTGCAGCGGCGAATCCTGTTCGCCATGCACAACGATTTGCAC
>PMCR01000276.1 GCA_003155465.1 Myxococcales bacterium
TTGATGTACTGGTCGAGGGCAAAGCGGGTCTTGAGCAGAATGCCCACTTCCAGAATGCCGGGCTTGACGTCGGGATGGCCGATGGCGCCGAGGAAAATGGAGTCGAACTTCTTGAACTCCTCCAGCGCGCTGTCGGGCAAGATCTCGCCGGTGCGCTTGTAGCGCTCACCGCCGAAATCGAAGCTTTGGTAGTTCAGCTTGACGCCGTACTTGGCGCAAGCCGCATTGACGACCTTGACTCCCTCGGCAAGTACCTCGGGACCTGTGCCATCACCAGGAATCAGCGCGATGTTGTACGATTTCATGTTCAAGCCTTTCGCTCCCGCTGATAGCACGCCGGAGTGTGAGCGAACAAGTGGAAGGCGGGCAGCTTCATGCGTTACATGGCAATACCCGTCCACGAAGCTTCACGGACTCGACAGGAGGCCAGCGGTCTTGCTACTGTTTTCCAGGAGAACGAAATGGGAAACAGGCTGTATGTTGGCAATCTGTCGTACAACGTGACCGAGGCGGAGCTGAAGGAGGTTTTCGCAGAAGGGGGAAAGACCGTGGCCGAGGTGAAGATCGTGCTCGACCGGGACACCGGGCGACCGCGCGGGTTCGCTTTTGTCGAGATGGGCAGCGACGGGGAGGCGGCCCAGGCGATCGAAACCCTGACCGGGCGCGAAATCCAGGGACGGCCGATCAGCGTCAGCGAAGCCCGCGAGCGTGCGGCGCGTGGCGGCGGAGGCGGTGGATTCAGCGGCAGCCGCGGCCGTGATCGCGATGATCATGGGCGTGGGGGCGGACGCCGCGGCGGCTGGTAGCTGACTGTCTATCGAGCGCGGTGGGTTGCCTCGCCTGCGGCGGCAGTGTCTATCAGCACCGCTGCAAGAGATCTGTCAGGCGCCTCTCTCAGGCCAGCGATCGGAGCGCTTCACGGTCGACCAGGATCACCTTGCGACCTTCGGTTTGGATGAGCCCGCTTCGCTTGAAGTGCGACAGGGTCAACGAGACGGTTTCGCGAGTCGAGCCGATGAGATTCGCCATTTCCTGATGGGTGATCTTCAGGCCGAGGACAAGGCCACGCTTGTGCTCCAGCCCATGTTCCGAACCCAGGCGAAGCAGTAACTCGGACAGCTTGGAACCCACGTCCTTGAACACCAACTGTTCGACTTTTGTCTCCAGCTCGCGCCGACGGTTGATCATGGCGCGCAGGAACTGATAGGTCACGTTGGCATTGGTCAGAAGCAGCTTGTCCAGCGCGCCGCGCTCGACCTCAACGGTGGCCGTCACCTCCATAGCCTCGACCATCTCTTCGCGCGGACCACCCTCAAGCAGGGAGCCCTCACCGAAGAAATCCCCCGCTGTCCGGTAGGCCAGGGTCAGCTCCTTGCCGTCGCGGGTGACTTTCGAGATCTTCACCCGACCGCTGGCCAGAAAGTGCACGCCCACCGCCCGGTCCCCTGGCAGGAAGACTACCCGGCGCGGCTGGTAGCTTTGCATCTGGGAACCCGTCGCGAGCCGGGCTAGCGCGTCCACCGATGCATCGGCCAGCACCGGGGACCTGCGCAGAATGCCCAGGATCCTCTTCTCTTCCGCGTTAGCCATGGGGAATCCTTAGCAGACCCAGCGCAGATCCGACAAGGCAGATTGTCAGGTAGACTACAATTTGGCGCGGGCGCCGCCGCTGTGCACCAGGAGCAGGCCGAACGCGGTCAGCAGTGCGGCGGCCACGAAAATGAGCACGGACGCCGTAGCGCCGACCTCGGCCACCCTCTCGTCCACCCGGAAGAAGGCCAACCCGACCAGGCTGGCATTGTTGAGAAAGTGGGCGAGCATAGCGGGGAGAATGGAGCCGCTTTCCAGGGCGACGAGCGAAAGCAGGACCCCAAGCAGGGCAGTGGGCAGGATGCGCGACAGCTCGACGTGGAAGACGCCGAAGAGAAGGCCGGTCAAAGCCGCCGCCGCCGCGGAGCTGGCGCGGGCGCGCAGCCCACGCAGAATGGGGCCGCGAAAAAGAGCTTCCTCGCAGATGGCCGGGGTCAGCGCGACCAGGGCCAGGGTCGCCAGAAGGCCACGGCTGCCGTCGGTGGGAATGAGGCTGCGCCGAAGCTGTTCGATGACTTCCTTGGGTACCGGGCTCAACCATTCGCTCAGCACGGCCACCGCCGCCCACGCGCTCAGGCCCACCAGGGCCGCGCCGGCAAGGCAACGCGGCGGCGGCCGGACGATGCGCAGCAATCCCGAGAGGGATCGGCGCGTGACCCAGGCAAACAGCGCCACCAGACCAAAGAGGCCGCCCCATTCCGCGGCCAGAAGCCCGAGTACGAGGTCGCGTCGCTGCAGAGGCAGCCACACGAAGTAGAGCAGGACAAAGGCCAGCGCGTAGAGAAACAGGGCCTGGCCGGGCGTGGGCAGCCTAGCTCTGCCCTTGGGCTCCCCACCTGCCACTACCCCCAGCTCACTTCGCTCGGCATCGCGATACCCTCCCGCCCGACGAGAGAGCCAAGCGCGGACGCGCCAGAGACCATGCCGAACCAGGGGCACGGAGCCTGGCGTCTCGGCGCCTGTCACCGCTACCCCCTTCCCGCAAAACAACCAACCGTGGGCGCCTGGTACGTGCCAGGGCGCCCCGGTCGGTCAGTGCCCACTTCAAGCCGGGCGGCCGAAGCGGGCATGAGCCTACGCTACGGCGTCCTTGGCCGCCTTCACCGGGCGCGCCTTGACCACCTTGCGGGCTGGCTTGGCCTTGAAGACTGTCTCCTGGCCGGTGAACGGGTTGATGCCCTTGCGCTCCTTGGTGGCCGGCTTCTTGACCACGACCATCCGCACGAGCCCGGGCACGACGAAGACACCGTTCTTCTTCAACTCGGCATGGCCAACGCCGACCATGGCCTCAAGGACGCCCTTGACGTCCTTGCGGGTGAGCTCGTTGGCCGACTTGTCGGCGAGAATCTGGATTAGGGTAGACTTGGAAATGGGACCTTTAGCCATCGTATCTCCTTCTGGTTTGGGGTGGGCCTGGAACCACCTGTTCTGCGCGGCGGGGATCCAACTCCATCCCTGGGCGCCACGAAAACCGGCGTTCGCAGGGCACTCTAGCCGATTTTTCGAGTGGAGTGCGATGAAATTCGCGGGAAAAACCCCGCGATCTTGTTCCAGCCCGGCATGATCGGGTTGGCTCAGGCGAGCTTAGCCCGCCTGGGCCAACCCGCGGGAGAGTCTGGGAACCCTCTCAGGGTTCCCACTGCTAGAGCAGGACGACCCGACCTGGGAAGCGAGCGCGCAGCCCGCGGGTTGCGTTTCTGGTGTCCACCACCAAACGCGCGTTTTCCACCAACGCGGCGTAGTCCACGTCGCTGTGATCCGTCGTGATCACGACGCAATCGAAATCGGCCAGCTGGTCCAGCGGTGCACTCGGAATGGCGACGCCGCCATGGTCGAGGTGGGGGACATGGCCGTCGTGGTACGCCATCTGTGCGCCCCGCCGCCGCAGAAGCTCGATGATGTCGAGAGCCGGGGATTCCCGGACGTCATCAATGTCGCGCTTGTAGGTCACCCCGCACATGAGGATCTTTGCGCCCCGCACTGCTCGGCCTCGGTCGTTGAGGGCGTCGGCCACCTTGGCCGCAACGAATTCAGGCATGGATGAGTTGACCTCGTCCGCGAGCTGGATGAAGCGCGCGTTGTACTTGAGGGTCTTGAGCTTCCACGACAGGTACAGGGGATCGATGGGGATGCAGTGCCCGCCCAGGCCCGGGCCGGGATAGAAGGGCATGAAGCCGAACGGCTTGCTGGCCGCGGCATCGATCACCTCCCAGGTTTCGAGGCCCAGGCGGCTGCACAT
>PMCR01000045.1:0-6293 GCA_003155465.1 Myxococcales bacterium
GCCGCCATCCTGTCGGGCATCCGCCTACGCCTGCCCAGAACGCCGTCCGGCTCCTCGTCCACCGGATCCCCACCCAGAAACTAGCGGCTCCCCGTGCGCTAACGCGTGCGGATGGGGCTCCCGACCACTTTCGGACAGGCAGGTGCAACTACCCTCCTCGCACCCGTGCTATCCCTGTTGGCGCGTCTTGCGGCATCGGTGCCACCACCGAGGTTGCACCTGGTCCGATACAGCGGCGTGCTCGCTCCCGCGAGTCCTTGGCGGCCACTGGTCATTCCGCCGCCACAGCCGGCACCCACGCAGACACCGGCCGCGCCCCAGGCGCACACCAGGCCGCCACCCAAGCCAGGCCGCACCGGAGCGCGCTGCCGATACTGGCCGTGGGCCGACCTGATGCGCCTCACCCTCGGTCTGCCCGTCGATACCTGCCCTCATTGCGGACACATGAAGCTTCGCGCCCTGGTCCGCGACCGCGCGAGCATCGAGCGCTTCCTCCGTCACCAGGGCCTGTGGACCGAGCCACTCGGCCTCGCCGAGGCCCGACCACCGCCCTACTTCCGCAGCGTCACACGGGTCAAACCAACCCGCAGGCCGAGCTGTTCGAGTAGGCCGAGCCCTTCCCGCCGCAGGGCCGGGGCCTGCCCGGCGAGCGCTCCTTGTCAGCCCGCTTACGGGCCCATGCTCGCGGGTTGAGCCTCGTGGACCGCCTTTCCATCCAGGCTTGGCCGTAGCCTTCGCTCCATCCCTCCCTTTTCCACGCACCATACTGGCTTGAATCGGTTACGCTCCCTCTACTTTTCGCACCAGTCGTCGTGTTACACGGGATGGCACAGGGATAGACTGAGCACCATGCTTCGCAAACCCCTTCTTGTGCTCGAACGCTTCGCCGATCCGTCGAGGCGTTGCGATGCTGCGCGTGGCGATTTCGTCTCTGGTGACGTCGAGCGTATCGACCTTCCCAATCTCCGGCGCGCGCCTTTGGGCTTCGTGCGCGCGCTTCCCGGCGCGCTTTACGATTGGGTCACCCTCCCGGTGTCGCTTCGCGAGCGCGCCTCGCTCGCCTTGGCAGCAGCGTGCACAGGGGGCGCACGCCTGGGTGCCCTTGTGCTCGCCGCTCGATTGTTGCGGCGGGCACAAGCGGGCGATGTTAGCGCAATCGCCTGCTACTCGGCGAAGGATTTCCCGCTTGCGCAGCTTCTCGCGCGCGCGACCGGCTCGCCGTGCTGCGAGCTTCTTGCCCACGGCACCCGCTACTTCGGCGAGTTCGCATTCGAGCTTCTGGCGGTGATTCCCTATGCCTACTGGCTGCACCAACAGGGCCGACTGCAATTCACCGAATCGACTCCCGACACTCGCTGCCTCTACTGGTTTTCGCCCGAGCACCGGGAGCTCAGGCGCAACCGGAGCTACGTGCCAATCACCGAGTATCCGGTGGGCGTGCCGGGATGGTTGCGCTACGACCGCAACGCCTTCCCCGAATTTCTCGACAGGAGCCGATGGCTACCGCCACCCTATCGGGACGTGTACCGTGACAACCGCTTTCGCTTCGCTCGGCCGATGTGCGTTGTCTGCAACAAAGCGACCAGCGAGTACTACAAGTGGCACCGGTCGATGACGAACCATTTGCCGAGCGACCTGCTGCTCGACCTCGTGGGCCGGCTTCGGACGCGCTACCAGGTCGTCTACAACCGTCCACGCGCCGCGGATATGGTGAACGACCACCAGGCGGTCCGCGAGCTTGGGGACATCGAGGCGGTCAAGCAGGCGTACCCCGACATCTGCACCATCCAGGAGCTGCACGCTCGCCACCCCGAGCTTGGCTACAACGAGCTCCAGCTTCGGCTCTACGCCAACTGCGACCGCTTCGTCTCCGTGCTGGGCGGCAGCTCGTATCTCGCGAGCTGGTTCGGTGGCGTGAACGTCATCTTCGCCAAGCGCGGCTGGGAGGTCGCCTGTGGCGCTTACCAGCGCTGGTTCCACCGCTTCTCAGGGGCGCGCGTCGTCGCCACGACAAGCCATGAGGAGCTACGCGCTGCCGTCGAACGAGAGCTTCTGTGAATGCGTCTGGCGGTGAAGGTATGGCTCAATTTCTCCAGTCGCCGCGAATGGCGCGCAGGATGGTGAGGCGTTCCGTCTGGCCGCTTCCCAGGTAGCCGTCAAGCGACGCTGCCAACCGCTGCACCATCGCGTACGTGCTGTCCATGGTCGTGTACTTGTAGAGGCCGAGCCGGCCGAGCGGAATCACGCAGGGCAGATGGGTCGCATCGTCGAGGTAGCGGAAGAACCGTTCGTCTTCCCACCAGACCGGGTACATGCGCGCCCGATTGTCGACGCTCTCGCGCAAGAGCACGGTTGGCCGCGCGGGTGTGTTCGCCCCATGGTGGATTACGCGGAAATCAGTTGTTCGGCAGACCGGTGTCTCTGCCCACGGCGTGTACAGCCACGCGAACGGGATGCCATCCGGGGTAACGCCGAGCGACGGGGCTGCCGCCGCAGGGACGAGCTCGACCTCGACACGATAGCCGCGCCAGGCGAGCGGCCCATAGCGATAGTCGAGAAGGCCGTCGATCGGCGCGGTCGTGACCACGAGATCTGCGCGGAACGTACCCGCGTTGGTGGCGACGCTGGCGCCACGCGCATTCGCATCGATGCGCCCAGCGATCACGCCGCAGCGCACGTCGATCCCATCGAGCATCCGCTCGAACAGCGGATTGAAGCCGCCGGTTGGATAGTAGTGTGGCGCCGCGCTGGGCAGACGGTAGTCACCTTTCTCGGCCAGGCGCTCGAGCCGGCGTAGCTTTCCCCAAACCGCTGGTATCTCGTCGAGCCGCCGCCCCCAGAACTTGCGGTTGAATCCTTCGAATGCGAGCGCCGTCAGGGTCGGGCCAACCGAGGTCTCAAGGTAGTCGAGCAGATTGCGTTCGCCCGGCGGCCCGCCCTGGTCGCGGATGGCGGCCAGCTCGCGCTCGATGGTTTGGGCGCAGGGCAAGCGGCCTATGCTCTCGCGGTCCACCGGAAAGGGCACCACCGGATAGTCGGGCGCGAGGCGGGTGCCTTGGCAGATGGCGCGTCCTTCAAGGCTCAGATAGCGGCGCAAGAATGGCAAGAGGTCGGGCGTGCCGCGAAAGACGCTGACCACGCGCGGGCCGGCTTCGTACGCCGCGCCCTCAGCCGTGTAGAGCGTGCGGAGCATGCCGCCGGGCACGCTCGCCCGTTCGATCACCGTCACCTCGGCTGCGAGCGCCTCCCGCAATAACACGGCCGCGCAGCAACCGGAAAACCCGGCGCCGATTACAAGAGCCTTCATCAGAGCGAGGATCGCATGGTGGGTGTCATCGAGCGCAACTTGGCTTCGGAGCATAGGCGTTTCAGTGCGCCACTTTTCCTTCGCGGAGGCGATACCACAGATGGAACCGAGCCGCCACGGCGGTTTGTGGTTTGGACGATCGCTCCTCGTGCCCGAGAACCAGCCCGGGCCAACTCACGTCCCCGAGGCGGCCGAAATCAAGGACATGGTACTGGCGCCCCGGCTGGCCGAGAGAGTGCCCGAGGCGCGAGGAGGGGCGGTGACGGTCATCCAGAGGTGTAGCTCGAATATATAACTTAGGGGTTGATCAGAAACAGCTTGATCACCCATTGTGCTTTCGATTGGGTCTGATTGTGTAATTCCAGTCGCCGTGAAAGCACTCTAGGTTAGGACATCTGAGACTGATTGTGATGTGCATCCGCAAATGGGCCTGCTCGCATACTTCTCCCTCTCCCTCCGGGAGAGGGCTGGGGTGAGGGTACTGTATCGGACGTGAACCCATGCTGCGGACTCGTGCCCCAACACCTGCCTCGCTTCAGCGTCTGGCCCAGGGAAAGCACCACCCTCACCCCCGGCCCCTCTCCCCGAGGGAAAGGGGAGAATAGCAAGCTGCCCCAATCACGTGGGGCACCCTCGTCACGCCGTAATCAACTTGTTCCTGCGCGCGTCCTTAGGTGCCAGCCATCAATTAACAGCGCCGAGCTGGCGGCACTGTGAATTGGACCAGGCCGTGCACGGTGCAGTGAAGGAAGGGACAGCGAGCTGCTAGAAGTCTCGAACTCAGTCGTGCAGAAGCCGCAGGAATCCGACGGCGGACACAATCTGGATGGGAGCATGGCCCGCCAAGCGCACGACCTTGAGAGGCAACAGGTCGCGGCGGTCGTCAGTCACGACATAGCCCGCCATCCCCTCGATCGCGCAGGCGAGCACTGGGTTGTCCTTGGGATCGGTGGACACGAGATCAACGCGGTACCAGCCAGGGACAACGACGGCAGCGATGCTTGGTACGCTGGCGATGTTGTCCTCGATCTCCGCTGGACTCAGTGGACGCAGCGGCGCAATTCGCTGCACCTCGGGTCGGTAGAAGGTGCGCCGCAACTCCTCAAGAAGAGGCTCACTGGTGACCAGATGGAAGCGGTCCTGTTGCAGGGCCTGGACCAACCCGCCAGTCGAGCCACGTCCAGTATGGAACGCGCGAATGAGAAGCTGGCTATCGAGGACAGCTCGCGGCCGACGGAAACTCATCAGGCGGATCGTCGTGATGCCGACCGACGGACCTCACGCACGGCGTGGTCGGCGGCGCGAGCTACCCCGCGCGGGCTGACTCCTTTTGCCCGCGCCCGCGTCCGCGCGAGCGAGAGGGCAAAGCGCGCGTTGGGCGGCAAGGCCTGCTTGATGATGCGGAGCTCGTCCTCAAGCGCTTGGACTCGGTCAAGAACTTCACTATGGCGTGGCATCTCTCACCTAAGAATAGGTTACCACAGACGCAGGATGCGTGCTCTTGTCGGGCAAGGAGCGACGCGCACGACGACGCTTGTGGGCACGGCCAGCGACGATGGGCAGCCCGCCGGGTATGGTGCCTGAGTCTTATTGGAGTCTCCCTTGAACGTCGCCCGGGTATGGTGCCCCGGGTATGGTGCCTGAGTTTTCTTGGAGTCTCGCGGAGGCAGGTCGCCTGGAACGTCTGTTTTCAAGCCGTTGGAGGAGTGGGAAGTGTTGCTGCCCGAGCATCATTCTGGTTACATCACGTGGCAGGAGTACTTGCATATCCTGCGAACCATGACGGAAAACGCTCACAGGGTCCCCTGGAGGCGCAAGGCCGGTCGAGGCGGCCGCGGGCTACTGGCAGGCCTGCTGCGCTGCCGGCGCTGTGGTCACCGCCTTCAGGTCCAGTACTCAGGGCAAGGCCATCCCCGCTACTTCTGCCAGGGAACGGAGCGCCAGAACGGAGGCAAGTGCATCGCATTCAGCGGCGTACATGTAGACGAGGCGATCTCTGCCGAGGTATTGCGCGCCGTCGAGGAGCCTGCGATTGAGGCAGCCTTGATCGCTGCAGACAGCGTGGTCCAGCGACGGGAGGAGGAATCAAGGTCGATTGAACTGGAGCTGGAACAAGCGCGCTATCGTGCACGGCTCGCCGAACATCGCTACGAGCGAATGGACCCGGAGAATCGGTTAGTCGCTCCGGAACTCGAGCGACGTTGGAATGGGGCGCTCGCCGAGGTGGCAGCCCTCGAAGTGCGATTCGAGGAACATCGACGTAGCGTAGCGGTGCAACCCGTGATCGAACGCGAGCGGCTGCTGCAACTGGCGAAGACGCTGCCGAAGATCTGGCACGACGACACGGTCGAAATGCAGACGAGGCAGCGAGTGGTTCGGATTCTCATTGAAGAGATCATCGCCGACGTCGACGAGGACAACGGCCAGGTCATCCTGCTCGTGCACTGGGCCGGTGGGCGGCACTCCGAGATCCGTGCGAAGCGGCGCCGGCCCGGCCAGCGCCGGTTGACGACGTCCCTCGAAGCAAGCGAGGTAATTCGGCGGATGGGCGCCTATTGGAGTGACAAGCAGATAGCGATGACACTGAATCGACTCGGCTTGAGAACAGGAGCGGCGCTCTCTTGGACGGAGGACCGCGTGCGCGGATTTCGAAGCAAGCACGGGATGACAACCGCGCTCCTCGCAGCGCAAGTGGGCAGCGAGCCTGCGGTGACGCTCACCAAAGCCGCACAGAAGCTAGACACGAACACAATCATCGTGCGCAAGCTCATCGCGGCCAACATACTCCGCGGTGAACAGGCGACGACGATGGAGCGGTAGCGGCGCGACCAGAGACGATCGCGCCACAGGTGGAGGCGCCCCGCCTCCTTGGCGATGTTGGCGTTCACGAACTGCATGAACTTCGCGAGTTCGTTGGCGCTGGACGGTGACAGAAGAAGATAGGCGTGGGTTGAGACGACCACGAAGGCATGGATGGCCATGCCGT
>PMCR01000045.1:6373-6742 GCA_003155465.1 Myxococcales bacterium
CCGTACCGGGCGCAACCGCCTTGGCCGGGCGAGCACGACAACTTGCTATGGCAGCCGTGTGAGTGACTCAACTCGCTTCGTGGTACAAATGGGTTTTCATGAGGTGGCGTCTCTCGCTACACGTGGCGCATGTGGAAGCATCGGGCACACGCTGGCCCGGTGCGCGGGCGCGCTGGGGGCTTGCGGGATCCTTGCTGGTCCACGGGGCGCTGGCATGGATGCTTTTCTCGAAAGAGGCGCCGAAGCCCACGCCTCTCTCCGAGCCAGTGGAGATCGCCTTCGAAATGGCCCCGGCCACTGTCCTGGCTCCGGATTCTCCTCCAGCATCCGCTGCGGCGTCGCCGCCCGCGCTGGGACCATCGCTGGCAT
>PMCR01000469.1 GCA_003155465.1 Myxococcales bacterium
CGGATTCTAAGGGACTTCGTGATCTGTGGGGTTATCCGAAGCCCGGCGAGGGTCTGACTCGTGGTTCTTGAAGCGGGGAGCCGTGATGTACTCTGCGTCGTGAGTTGGAAGCGGTTCTTTCGCGCGATGGAGGCCCAATCACGGCGCGCCCAGCGTGAGACGGAGCGAGCGGCTGTGTTTCGCAGCCGAGACGTGCAGAGATGGCAACGTGAGCTTCAGCGCAGGCAACGTGAGATAGACAAAGAAGATGAGCGGATCCGTGCGGCCGACGAGGTCGAGCGGTTTGAGAACTACATTCAGCTTCTTGTCACGGTCCACAAGGATTGCGGGGCATTCTGGGACTGGAATGCGTTGACGAGAGCAGCTCCTCCCCCTCCGCCTCCCCGCGGAAGTCAGCACGAGTTTGCGGCAGGCGAGGCTCTCCGTGGATACAGGTCTGGTTTCTTCGACCGCCTGTTCGGATGGGACAGGAAACGGACGGTGGAGTTGCAGCAAGGTGTGACGAAGGGGCGCGCGGCGGACCAGGCGGAGCACGAAGAGGCATTGCGCCAGTACAAGGCCGCGTGCGACACCTGGAATCTGCGCAGGACCATTGGTGCACGCATACTGGCCGGCGATACGTCTGCATACGGGGAGGCGCTGGACCACGCCGCTGCATTCGGGGATATTTTGTCGTTCCGGACACGCGTGAGCGTCACCGCTTCGCAACCCGATGTAATCGCGCTTGCATGCGAGGTGACGGACGGGGCGACTTCTCGGCGGCGTAAGCNNCGAGCGTCTGCGCTCGGTTGCAAGCGGGCGTCAAGGGGCCACGGCGACCAGCGTAGCTGGGCGCCGTGGGACCCGTCCGCCGAGCGCGCCATGGACGCGCGTAGCGCGGCCGTTGGCGTGCGGTCGCCGAGAAACGCCACCGGCATCAGCCCGCCAGCGCCGAGCGTCCGCTTTCTCCAATGCCCCGCTCGCGAAGGTTACTGGGCAAACCGGTGCTTGCCCGTGCTCTGCCACCATTCCAGCCAACGTCGGCGAGCTTCCTCACGGTCGCGCTCAGGCAGATCATAGTGGTAGCCGAAATACTCGCCGGTGATCCCCTGCAGTTCTTGCGAGGCTGCCAGGCGTATCTCCGGGTCGCGGTGGGCCAGCGCGTCCAGCAACCACTCCAGCCGCGGCCGGTGTCGCGTCTTCTCCCACCAATCCAGCCAGCGTCGCCGCTTGGGCCCGAGATCGTCACAGGCCAGGGCAAGCAAGGTCGAACGCGCGGTCAAGACAACCTGTTCGTCGTCGGTTTCCAGGCGGTCGATGAGCGCTGGCACGGACGAGGGATCGCGCAGCTCGGCCAGGGCGGCCAAGGCGTTGGTGGCAACGCCGGGGTCGGGGCTGGACAGTTTCCCCTGGAGCGAGCGCGAGCAGGCCGCGACCCTGGGGTCGTGCAGGCGCTGGCCGAGTGCGCGCCAGGCCGAACGGCGTGCGGCTTCGTTGCCCAAGCGTGCGGTTTCTATCAGGGTCTCGACTTCGTCGATGGCCGGGGCGGCAGACGTGGCCGGCGCGTGCGCGATCCCGGTAGAAGGCGGCGCCAGGGCCAACCAGCGACGGGCCGTGGCCGCGCCCATGAGCCTGGCCAGAAGGGACACGAATCGTGGCGGCACAGGGATGTGGTACACCACGCCCAGAAGGCCGCGAAAGCGAGCCTCGGTGACCAGGTATGGTTCCACCAGAAGGTGGCGTTCGCCAGCCCACGCGACCAGGGCATCGTGGTCGGCTTCAGGGTGAACTGCCAGTTCCAACGCCTCTTCGCGCCGACCGATGGGAACCGCCCCGATGCGGGCCGCGGCACCCGCGTCGAGCCACGCGCCTACCTGCAGGTCGGGCTTGGCTAGACGCTGCAGAGGCGCCGCAGGGATCCCCGTGAAGCTTGCCAAGTGGGTGACCAGGGTTTGCTCGTCGAGAAGGCCCATCTCCAGCAGCACGGTGTCGAGGCCGCCTCCATAGAGCTGGTGACGTCGCTCGGCCTGCGCGGCCATCTCTTGCGACAAGAGCGAAACCTTCACCAAGGCCGACGCAAGAGATGAAGTGGGCATGGGAGCCATGGGGCTGTGGCGTGGGCTGCCGGAACGCGCGGCCCTTCCATCACCTGTCCTCGACGATCACGTAGGTTCCGGACAGGTGATCGTGTAGGGCACGATGTTTGCGGTCGAACAGGCACCACAGCCAGCCCAGCCCGACCGGCAGAAGGCTCAGCAGCAGCGTGACGAAACGAACGCAACCCAGAAGGGGTCCGGGAGCGCTGCCGCGCGATGAGATCACGCGCAGGTGGAAGAGGCGCTTGCCGGCAGTCTGACCGAGGATGCCGCCCAGATAGATCTGGTAGAGCGCGCTCATGCCGGCCAGCAGCCCGAGCGCGCCCAGGGCCATGGGATTGCGGTCGAGCAAGCCGGCCAGCACGAAGTCTGGGCCTAGTTGCTTGGAACCGGGCAGCGATACTCCCAGTGCGAGAGCCGCGGCGAGGGTGGCGCTGAGAGTGACCGCGCTGACCAGCAGGGCGTCGACAATGGCCGCGAGCAGGCGCCGCACCACGCCCGCCGCGCGCACGTGAAGCACCCGCTGGCCGCGCGCCACCGTCTGAGGAGCGGCCGCCGACTCTGACGGAAAATGACGGTTGGCTTCGCTGGAATCGGTCGGCCGCGAAGGAGCGGACTCCTCAAGAGTCGCCATGGCGTTGCATACGGCCGCGTAAGTGGTCACGAGGGCATTGTGTGAACACCCGCGCGCTCTTGCAAGTTTCCTAGTCCAGGCCGCCGAAGGCTGATTGCGTTAGAGCGACCGCGACCAGCGCGGCGGTCTCCACGCGCAGGATGCGCAGGCCAAGGCCGACCGAGCAGAAGCCATGCACCCGGGCGCGCTCGACCTCTGCTTCCGCAAGACCGCCTTCAGGGCCAATCAGCAGGGTCACGGGTGCAGGTGGTATCGAGGCGAGCGCCTGACGCAAGGGCAGGGCACGCTCCTCTTCCCAGAGCACCAGGCGCGTTCCGCCAGCAGCGGCCGCGCCGGCCAGCGCCGCGTCCAGAGAAACCACGTCCGCAACATCAGGCACGTCTGCGCGCCCTGACTGGCGGGCCGCCTCTTGTGCGATCGTCCGCCAGCGACGGCTCTTGCTTGGCGGCGGCTTCGCCGCGCTACGGGCGCTTAGCAAAGGCACGATTCGCGCGACCCCCAGTTCAGTCGTTTTCTGCACGATGACATCCATGCGGTCGCTGCGTGACACCGACTGCAGCAGCGTGATGGTCACCGTCGGCAACGGCAGGTGATGACGCTGTCCGAGCGCCAGCTCAACCCCGGCAGCGCTCGCACGCACGATGCGTCCGTCGATCTCGGTACCGCAGCCGTCGAAGACGCTAACTTCGGCCCCGGCCTGCAGCCTCAGGACTTTGACCAAGTGCCTTGATGCGGCCCGGTCAAGCGTCGCCCGTTCGCCGTCGAGAAGCTGCGCCGGAATGAACACGCGTGGCATTAGATGCTGATTTCACCACGGTTCTGGGATTCGGACTAGCGGGGAGCGGCGGTGGGTAGCGGTGACGGTGGCAGGGGCAGGTGCGGCGCCGGGATCTTCTCACCCTAGCCGGCCAGAACAGCAGACGGATGCAGCGCCGTGATGCCCGGCAGGCCATCGAAGTCGGCCGTGTTCAGGGTGAGGATCTGGGTCACCCCCTGCGACAGCATCACCGCTGCAAGGCGGGCGTCATGTGCGCGCTTGCCGCGGATCTTGGCGGCTTGGACCAGCGTGAGCCAGCCTTCAAAAGCAGCGGGCCCTTCATCAAGCAACACGAACCGGTCGCGCAGGCTCGCGATCACCTCAGCGGTCTTGCTCGGGTGCCATCCGAAGCCGTTGGCTTCTACCGGCCGAGTGGCGACAACCCACAACTCCGTCAGTACCTGCGGCGCCAGAACCAACGCATGTCCCGCCGTGATAAGGCGACGGATCGCTTCCTTGACCGTCCCGTGCTCCGCGGCGGCCGGCTCCATCAGCCGGACCACAACGTTGGTGTCGAGTAAGTACACGGTCACCGGTACAATTCGCCGCGATCGAGATAGTCCAGCGAGATAACTGGCGCCGCGGGCAGGGACGCAACCATGCGGTCGAACTCCGCGACAGCCTCACGCGGAGAGGTTGCCGTCGGACGCGGCAGAAAGATCACCTCGGCTTCGCCTGCCGGAAAATCGTCGGGAAGGCGAACAACGACCTGGTGGTCTTCGCGGACGGTCACGGTCGTCTTGTGAGCGTGCATGCCCCTAGCTTACCAGAAGGCGCGGCGGTCCACACGCCGGCACCCCCGTGGCCATCGCTGGGACCAGGTCATTTGACCTGGTGACTTGGGAAAGCTTGAGAAATTCCTTTTGGGTGAACTCGCGGAAACCAAGTGACTCAGCCACGCGCTTCAGATCGGCTATGATCTCATCTTTCGGTATCTTGTCCGCGCGATGGCGGCTCATATCGAATTTCACGCCTTTGACTCTAACATGGCCGGGCGGAGCGCCCGCATCGGCGACCGCAGGTCGCCCCTACAAGATGGCCACCGGTCAAAGCCTCCGCGGAGATTGCCTCTGTCACCGTCGCCGCCACCGTCACCGATGTCTTGATCCACTCCGCCTGCCCCCTGCCACCGTCACCGCTATCCACCACCGCTCCCCGTCAGTCCGAATCCCACTACGGTCGCGGGATTTGGCGTAGGCACAGCGCTCCCCATTCGCCCTCTTCGGCGCGAGCATCCAGGCTGAAGCCGGCCTCGCAGAAGATCGCGAGCACCTCATCCACCTGTTCCAGCAGCAAGCCCGAGAGGATCACCAGGCCGTTCTCGGCCAGCCGGGCCGGGAGTTCGGGCGCGAGATCGGTCAGAACGTCCGCCTGGATGTTGGCCATGACCAGGTCGAACCGGCCCGCCACCCCGGCGAGCGTGTCGGTTCGCACCTCGAAGCTGACGACATGGTTGCGCTCCAGATTCTCTTTCGCGCAAATGGTCGCCTGCGGATCGTTGTCCACCGCCAGGCCGGATGCCAGGGGCCACAGGCGTGCCGCCACGATGGACAGGATCCCGGATCCGCACCCGAGGTCGAGCAGATGGTGGAGGCCCGGGCGCTTTTCGCGCAGCTTCTCGGTCAAGGCGATCACCAGCCGAGTGGACGGGTGCGCGCCGGTGCCAAACGCCATTCCAGGGTCGAGGTCGATGACGAATTCACCCGCGGGCGCCTCACCTGCATCCCAGCTTGGTCGTACGGTGAACCGCCGGCCGACACGCGTGGCGCGGAAGAATTGCTTCCAGACATCCCGCCACTCGTCCTCGTGCGCTTCGCGCTGGCGAATGGTCACCGGATCAACGGCGGTTCCAGCCGCACGCGCGGCGACTAGGGCTGCGTCCACGGCGTCGAGTAGCGCCTGGGTTTCGTCGGGTTGACACAAGGTCACTACACACGTGCGGCCTTCCGCCGCTGACAAAAGAGTCCCGGCGTCGCGCATCTCAACCCCATCGGTCAGGGGAGCCACGGCGGCAGCCACGAGATCGGCCGCATCGGCCTGCGTCTCAATCTGAAACTCGATCCAGCTTTGCATGGCTACACCACGACCCGCGCACGTCGAAACGTGTGGTCACACACCGGAACACGAAGAGAGCCGGCAGGGGCCGCTAGCGCGTAACGTGCCGCTTGGCCTCGCGTCGCCGCCGCTTGCGTGCCTCGCGGATCTTGCGCTTCCGCTTCACCGAGGGCTTCTCGTGGTAGCGGCGGCGCTTGATCTCCTGGAGGATGCCTTCTTTTGACATCTTCTGTTTCAGGATCTTCATCGC
>PMCR01000419.1 GCA_003155465.1 Myxococcales bacterium
GCTCGACCTGGCTGGTCGGCTTGAGGGGCCGTAGCTCATATAAGCGCCTTCGGGGCGTGTCAGGGGCGATGGCAGGCTGAGGATCTCCGCCAGTCCGACGAGCGTGACCACCGCGACGTCCGGCCGCCGCTGTCGCATCGCGAACACCGCACACGTAGATCCGAGCGACCTCCACGGTCGCCTGCGCGGTGACGTGACCGACGTCATCCGCTCGGCTTGCTGTGCCGACGACGGAATTCACCATTTCCGCAAACGCGCGGCCGTGGGCGTCGTAACCCTACGACCTCGCCGAGCAACTCTTCGGACGTCAGCTCGGCCGCGACCCCATTTTCATACGACCTCAGTTCGGCCAATCCCTACGACGTCAATTCGGCCGCTAACATCTCAGGCACCGCCCGCGCGGGCCCCGTCCGTCGTCGTTCCTGGAAAACGCTGGCACCTACCCCGGGACAGCGAGGGGACCACAGGCGGCGATAGACAGCAGAACCCTGGTAGGGTTCCGCTGTGTCTGGTGTTCACGCGGGTGCTGCTTCCCCAGGCGGTACGCGCCGTCCACGACTGCATGAAGTTTGAGCGCGGCTCACCTGGGAAGCGCCTGACTCGCTCGTCGCAGATCATTTCGCCTTGAGGTCCGCGGGATCCGCGAGAACTCCCAGGCGCGACGCGATCTTGGCCAAACCCTTGTCCCCAGTCCAAATCAGATGTCCGCCGGCGGTCGCGCTCGCCAGCAGGTGGGCGTCGACCCATCCGACTCCCGACGCCCTCAGCTTGCTTCTCTCAATTAGGGCAAACACCTCGTCATCGCTGATGACCGGCGCGCAGGGAACCTGCGAGAGCAGCCGGAGAACTTCGTCCCGCCTCGCGATATTGCCAAGCGCGATCTCGCCCCGAACGGCGGGGTGGCAAACCACTCGGTTCGCAGCCAGCAAAGACCGAAGATCTCTGGCAGCACTCCGCCCGGCTAGAAAATCGATCCAGACCGTCGTGTCGGCCAGAATCACGACCGGTGGTCCAGCCGGCGTCGGACTGGCGCCTGAGCGCCTGGGTCGGAACCGTAGAGCGCGGCCAGTCGCTCGCGTGCGGCCTTGGCCAGCAGTTCTCGCAGGCCCATCTCGATGGCAGCCGTTTTCGTTGGCGAGTGGGTCGCGCTCATGGCTCTGGCGACCAAATCGTCATCAAGGTTCAGCGTCGTCCGCATGCATATGATCTTACCCATCCCATCTGTACATGCAAGGCATATGCCCGACGCGAGCGCGGTCGGCCCAGCCCCCTTCCCTTCCGACCCCCGTGTTTTCTGTGCCCGCTGTGGTGAAAAGGTAGCCTCCCCCTGGCACGCCCGCTGCAATAGCGCAAGCCATGCGTCTTATCTTTGACCAGGGAACCATACTCCTCCTCGAACCTGAATCCTCGTCGGCGCTTGCTGATCTTCCGGGCGCGTTGTGGGATCCGCGGGTAGAAGCCTTACGTAGCCCGGCGCGGTTTCACCAGCGGCTGCTGGCCGAACTTCGTCAGCGCGGCGTCCGGTTCGAGGACGAGGTGGCCGGGCCGGCGGACGATCTGCCGACTTTCCGGCCGATTGATCTGCGCCCCTACCAGGAAGCGGCGCTGGCCGCGTGGGCGATGGCCGACCGGCGCGGCGTGACGGTGTTGCCCACTGGCTCGGGCAAGACTCGCCTGGCGATAGCGGCCATCACCCGCATGCGCGCGCCGGCCTTGTGTCTGGTGCCCACGCGGGTGCTGCTCGACCAATGGGTGCGCGCGATCCACGAGTGCACTGGGTTTGCGCCCGGCCGACTGGGCGACGGCGCGCACCAGGTCGAGGCTATCACGGTGGCCACCTTTGAGAGTGGCTGGCGCCAGATGCGCCAGCTTGGCAACCGTTTCCAGATCTTGATTGTCGACGAAGCCCATCATTTCGGCGCTGGTATGCGCGACGAGGCCCTGGACATGAGCATCGCGCCCATGCGCCTCGGCTTGACGGCCACACCGCCCACGGGCCAGACGGCTGCACGCCTGGCTGAGCTGATTGGTCCCACGGTCTATGAGCTGCGCGTCGACGATTTGACTGGTGAGTTTCTCTCCCCCTTTGACACCGTGGTGCTGCACCTGGATTTGACCCCGGCGGAGCGCGCCGACTACGACGCGATGATGGCGATTTTTCGCGAGGTTCTGCGCCGCTTTCGCGCCATTGATCCGGATGCCAACTGGCAGGAGTTCGCCCGAGCTGCAGCGAGTACGGACGAGGGCCGTCGCGCTTTGGCTGCCTGGCATCGCTCGCGCCGCCTGTTGGCTTTCCCGCAGTCCAAACGCCATATGCTGGCCACTTTGCTAGCCCGCCACAGCGATGCCCGCGTGATCGTGTTCACCGCTGACAACGCCACCGCCTACGCCGCAAGTCGCGAGCACCTCATCATGCCTCTGACCTGCCACATCGGCCGCAAGGAGCGCGAGCGCGCCCTGACCCTTTTCAAGGAGGGCAAGCTGCGCGCCTTGGTCTCGGCCCAGGTGCTCAATGAAGGCCTGGACGTGCCGGACGCCGAGATTGGGATTGTCGTCGCGGGCAGCAAGGGCGAGCGGGAACATGTGCAAAGGGTCGGTCGCGTGCTGCGACCTCGGCCAGGCAAACGCGCGCTGGTGTACGAATTGGTGGTGCGCGCCACCGGAGAGGTCCAGCAGGCACGCCGCCGGAGGAATGCCCTTGCTGCCTGAGGCCCTAATCCCCGCGCGCCTTCACCGCGGCCGCATCCTGCCCTCCTTTCTCGACGAGCGCGATCAACCCTGGTTGCATGTCCTCATCAACGAGGTGAATCGGTTCTGCGGCCGGCCCTTGCGCGAACTGCAGCAGCGCCTGCGCGAGCCCCTGCCTTGCGCGACTCCTCACTTCAAGGTGCGCGCGGCTGCGCAGCTTCTGTTGCGCCTGGGCAACGCTGAAGTGAAATCTGAAATTCCGCCGGCCGAAGCCCGTGAGACGCTTTTCTTGGAGGCGGTCGCCCAGACCGGCAAACCGCGCAGCGCAGTTCTTGCAACCGCGGCCACAACACTGGGTCTGGCACCGGCAGCACTGGAGCGGGCGCTCTTCGCCGATCTGCCCGGCGAGCGCGTCTTCACCGGTCCCGACAGTTCCGTGTCACCACACGAAGTCGCCCTGCGGGTCAATCAGCTCATTGCCCGCAGCCTGCTGTTTCGCGCCAGTCGCGTGCGCATCCGCGCCGAGGGCGCCCTGCGCCCGGTGGTTCGCCAGGCCAAGCTGCGCGGCCTCATCTGCACAGTCGAGGACGGGAATCCGCCCGTGCTGGATCTGTCCGGGCCATACGCGGTCTTTCGCCGCACCTTGCTCTACGGTCGGGCACTGGGTGAGCTGTTGCCCTTTCTCTCGTGGTGCGCACGCTTCGAGCTCGACGCCACCTGCATGCTCCGCGGCCAGGAGGGCCAGCTGCACCTGCAGAGTGGCGACCCGCTCTTCCCTGCCAACCCGCCCAGGCCCTTTGACAGCAAGCTGGAGGCGCGCTTTGCCCGTGACCTCAAGAAGGTTGCGCCTGACTGGGATCTCGTGCGCGAGCCCGAGCCCGTGCGCGCCGGGTACACCATCATTTTCCCAGACTTTCTGCTGCGCCACCGATTCGATCCCACGCGCCAATTTCTCGTCGAGGTCGTCGGCTTTTGGACGCCCGAGTATCTGCAGCGCAAGCTCCACCTGCTGCGGGCAGCGAAGCTGGACAATCTGATCCTATGTCTCGATGAGGAGCGCGGCTGTGCCGACGGCGATCTTCCGACCGGGGCACGCATCGTGCGCTTTCGCCGGCGGATCGACCCCGCCGCCGTGCTCCAGGCCGCGGACGCCGTTGGCTCGTCTGGGCAGGTCATGCGAGACAACAAAAAAGCGGCGAGGAGCTGATGCAACCTCGCCGCCTTGGTGGTCAAGCGTTGGACCTAGGGCTGGCAGCCTCCCTCGTCGCAGTGTGAGCCCATCAACGCGGATATCGGCCAGACTTGTTCGCAGGACGGATCGAGCGTCACCTCCGCAGCGCCCGTGCAAGTGACTCGGTAGAGGCGGTCCTCGTAGCCTATCGTCACGCTCGCCACCGTGTCGCCGGATGCGCCCATCACCGTGATCGCGCCCGCGCCGTTGTACACGTCGTTCCCGTTGAACGTCGTCGAGAAGCAGGTTGAGCCGTCCTTCCGCACGGTCAGGGTCCTGTCATCAGTTTCCACGTCATGCACAACGCCTTCCTTGACCCCGTTGTCGTAGCAGGTGTTCCAGCTTCCGGTCTCCAAGTCCATCTGCGTGGCACAAGTTCCACTCCCGGCGCAGTCGGTGCCTAGATCCTTCAGACAGCTCGGCAGCTCACACACGGGGGGCTTGCAAACGCAAGCTCCAGTGGATGTCGTGCCGGTATCGCCGCCGCTGCCTCCCGTGGCAGAACCGCCGCTCCCACCACCGGCGCCGCCAATGGCTGTGGTGACGGTCCCGCCAATACCTCCTTGCGCGGATATCCCGCCGGCACCACCGCGACTGCCTGTGGCTGTACCGCCGGTCCCACCGCCGCGGCTGCCTGTGCCGGTCCCGCCGCTGCGGCCACCCGTGGCTGTCATGCCGCCCGCGCCGCTCCCGCCGCCGTTGCCACTCGAGGAGGTCGTGCTGGTCCCGCCAACGCAGACGCAACCTCCCGAGGGAGTTGTGCTGGTCCCACCAACGCTGCCGCCGGTCGCGGTCGTGCCGGTCCCGCTGCCGTTGCCGCCGGTCGCGGTCGTGCTGGTTCCACCTTTGCTGCCGCCGGTTGCGGTCGTGCTGGTCCCACCGCTGCTGCCGCCGGTTGCGGCCGTGCTGGTTCCGCCGCTGCTGCCGCCGGTCGCGGCCGTGCTGGTCCCACCTCTGCTACCGCCGGTCGCGGCCGTGCTGGTCCCGCCTCTGCTGCCACCTGTGGCTGTCGTGGTTGGTCCATTCTGGGCGCAGCCCTGCGCAACCGCGAAAAGGCCAACGATGACCAAAGCGCTAAGTATCTTCATGTAGTCTCCTTCTCGTTAGTAGGAAGCCCATTCGGGCCACCCATCCGGGCAGGATTATAGGACAAGTTCTCTGATCGGCACGAATCCGCGGTGGCGCGCAGCGTCTGCTCCCAAATGCCGAGGGTGTCGCTGGTGTCCACCGGCGAATTCAGCCGCCACTGTCGACAGGAAGAACCCGCGATGAGGCCGGCGGTCCCGGGTCACTTGATTGAGCGCCGGGTCTGTGAGCATAGAGCCGCCATTGGCCTTCGCTGCAAACAATCTCCGATTCCGCAAGAGCCTCCTTGAGTAGAAGGCGATCCGTGGGTACTCGACCAAACTTCTCAAGCTGGAGATAGGCCGGGGCATGGACAAGGAAATAGTCGATGTTCTTCCCATATTCGGCCCGGAACGTCAGGGGTCTCCATTCGAAACCGGGCACCGGGCCATAGAAGAAGTCGCGCTGTTTGTAGTAGACCGGCGTGGTCGGAACCATATCCATCGAATGCGTGTACACGCGTCCGAAGTTCCAGTAGGTGTGGTAGTTGTCCACGTGCAGGAACAGCGGGTAGCGGACGGCCACCGGTGTCGGATCGAGCATAAGACCCATCAAGCTCGAACGCGGACGTGCATGGGAAAGACACGCTCGAGCATCTTTCATCTCGTGGTTGAAACCGTGGATCATGAGCGCGCTGGAGGCGAGATTGAACGCCACGACCGTGAACCCTGCCAAGACGAATGGGCGACGGAAGCGCTGCTCGCGGGGGGCGCATAGAAGCGGGAACAGCAGCGCGAGCAACAGCGGCCTCTGGTAGACGAAACTGAGTCCACCGATGTCCTGCGGAAGCAGCCAGAAACCCGCAAACATGATAAGGGCCAGGCCGCCCCAGCGGAAGCACTGACGTCTGCGCGTGGCATCGGACGGCCCGACCATCGCCAACAACACAAGCAGCACCCAGAGGCCGAGAAGAACCCACTCCATGGTTCGGTCTAGGGAGAGAAACGCGATGTGCGGGAGATCCCAGGCTCTGGCGCCCAGCGGGACCCGGGCGGGGTGCTCCAGAACCCACTTGTGAAAGACCATCTTTTCCAGTCCATGGTTCCAGCCCACCATCAACGCCACGGGCAGGGCGAAAGCCGAGGCGCCTGCAGCGAGTCTGCGCCACGACGCCCGGGAAACACGCGCCAAGAGCAGCCAGG
This sequence comes from Myxococcales bacterium, assembly GCA_003155465.1. The sequence continues at coordinate 6,187 of PMCR01000419.1, forward strand.
CACTCGCGACAGCAAAGAACAGCCATGCCAGCGCGTGGGCAACGAACACCCCCAGCGAGGCCAGGCAGAGTAGGCCGAGGTTGCGCAGTCCCGGACTTCCCGCATAGCGAAGCACCACCAGGAGACCGAACAGCGCCGCCACGACCCCGCAGAGAAACGGTATGAACCCCCACCAATAGCTGTAGTTGAAACAAAGCGCGAAGGCTGGAAGGGCCACGATCGGCCGAAGTCCCTCGCGCCGCGCAAGCAGGGCCGTCGAGATGGGGAGGCCGACCAACGCGAGCCCCGTGACCAGCTTCGCCGCCAGATCGAGAGGAAGCACTGCCGAGAACAGCAGCACCGGCGCGTAGTAGCCCCAGTAGGGTTGCAGCAACCGCGTGCCGTAAGTCGCATGGAACGTCGCCGGATCTTCGAATGCCAGGCGCAGGATCCGCAGCATTGAAAGGTGGGTGGGCATGTCGACGCCGACCTGCAGGTCCGCCGCCAGAATGGATCCGATCGTGGCAAGCGAGCAGACCACAAACAAGCCGAGGGTACGCAGCCCCTCACGTCGATTGTTCATGAGTGGACGGAGAATATCCGAGTCGCGCAGGCCATACCAGCCGCCCAGGTTGGCTACATCCTGTAGCGCAAGAACCGCACACGCGGTGAGCCTGAGATCTCAAGGAAGAACCCAAAGTCGAAGTCGATGAGACCAGAGGCCTGCACCAACTGGCGGGGCGGATTCGGGAACGGCTGTGCCTGCTTGAAGGCCTCCATGGCGGTGTCGTCGAGAAAGCCCACCCCGCAGGTCTGGGCCAGCGATACCTTGGCCAGCGAACCATCGGGGCGGAGTTGGACGTGGACCTGGGTGAGACGGTCCTGCGCGCCGTAGATAGCCCCGGTTGGGTCGCGGCGCCGGTACTCCTCGACCGGCTTCCAGTGGTCGCGCACCTGTTCCTTGACCCGGTTGAAGAAAGTCGCGAACTTCCAGCGTTTTGCATTGAGCGCCGTCTCTTCGCCCTCGTCGATGTCGCGCAGGTAGTCCTGGGTTCCGCTGCCCACGGCGTGCGCAACCTCTTCTTCCGAGGGAAGGAGAGAAGCGACGCCCTGACCGGGCGCGAGCAAGGGCCCGCCTTCGCGTACCAGCGGCGCAATCCGGCGCGGCCCACCACCGCCGGGCGGGGCGAACAGTCCCTCAGGATCCCAAGGTCCCGGGTTTGCTTCGCCTGTCTCGCCGGGAGCCTTCTCGGGATCACCCGAGGTTGAGAAGGCACTCGACCTCCGATGGGACGGCATGCGCATGGCCAAGGCCCCGGGCGAGCCCGGCGCACTGGCCGAGCCCGCTTGCTCAAGCACCGCCGCCCGGTTGCGATCACCGTCGCCTCTTGACCGCTGCAGCTCGTTGGGCTCGAACTTGCCGTACTTGCGGGTTTCGTGCTCGACCGCGGAATCGTACTCAGCAGCAAAACGCGCGTTCTCAGGCCGCTTCTCCTCACGCGGCCGGGCCAGATCCACGACCTGCCCAGATGCCTTGGTCGACTCCGCCTCCTTCTTCGCCTGTTCCTCCTTCGCCTTCTCCTCCAGACGCTCCATGTCGGCGATAAGCTTCCTCGCCGTGTCATCGTCGACCGTGCTTACCGCGATGGGCTCGGCCGAACCCTCGGCCGCGGCTCGCTTCTGCGCCGCAACGATGTCGGCATCGCGCGGGGCCAGAACGTGGAGCACGGCCCCAGCGACCAGCAGGAGTTGCAGGTGAATGAGCGCGGCGAGCACGGCCCATCGGCCGAGCGAGGAACTCTTCCGTCGCTGGGATGAATCGAAAATGGCCATGGCACAAGACCCGCCCTGCACCCACTATTGTAGCGACTTTTCTTCGAGGTCCAACCCTCGACGCTTCACGCACCACGGGATTCTCGAAGGGTACGCGACTAGATCCGCGTCACTTCCTTCTCTAGAGTAAGCACGTCCACACCATGAGCCGCCCCGTGCAACTTGGAAAGCCCGCCCAGCCTGTTGTCCGGCCCGCGCGGCCTGTCGAGCGCGACCTTCTGCACGACGTGGGACGCGCTGTGGCGGACTTCGACCTGATCGCAGAAGGCGATCGGATCCTGGTAGCGGTTTCCGGCGGAAAGGACAGCTACTCGCTGCTTGTTCTCTTGGAAACGCTGCGTCGGCGGGCGCCGGTTCACTTCGACCTTCTGGCCGTGCACCTCGACCAATGCCAGCCGGGCCACGATCCCGCGCCGCTTGCGGACTGGCTGCGCACCCAGGGGTTCGACCACCGCATCGTGCGCGAAGACACCTACTCGATCGTTGTCGACAAGATCCCGCAGGGCCGCACCTACTGCTCGATGTGCGCGCGCCTACGGCGCGGAATTCTCTACCGCCTGGCTCGCCAGCTCCAGTGCACGAAGATCGCACTCGGTCATCACCGCGACGACGCGGTTGAGACCTTGCTGCTCAACGTCTTCTTCGCGGGCAAGTTGGCCTCGATTCCTGCGCGCTTGCTCAGCGACGATGGCGAGTCCGTGGTGATTAGACCGCTCATCTATTGCGCCGAAGAAACCCTGGCCTGCTTCGCCGAGAGCCAACGCTTTCCGATCCTGCCCTGCAACCTATGCGGCTCACAGCCCGATGCCCAGCGCAAGCAGATGAAGTCCCTGCTGTCCCGCCTGGAGGCCGAGCATCCCAACCTGCGCCAGACCATGCTGGCAGCGTTGGGCAACGTGAATCTGTCTCACTTATTGGATCGCCAGGCGGGCGAGTTGATTAAGCCCAACAACCGCCCGCCGCCGAGCACACAGAGGTGAGAGGATAGGACACGGAGCCGGAGCTGGGCACGGCGGTCGAAGAAGCTCAACTGATACATTTGGGGCAGGCACCTATCCATGCGTAGTAATGAGAGATTATCCATCCGTGAGTGATCGCAGGTCCGCGCTGAACGAAAAACAAACGCGCCGTCAGTTCTTCCCGCACTAACTCTGAGATCCGCTATCATTTTCCATACGGGCGTCAAACGCGCGCATGCAGGGGTACGACGATGAAAATAGATTGCTCGAAGCCTTGGCTGACTCTCTCGCTCCTGCTCGCGATGGGATGCGGGGCACGAACACCGCTCGACGACTGGGGAGCGGACGAGTCGACCGGCCCGGTTGCCGGCGGAGGCACCATCCAATCCAGCGGTGCGGGCGGCAACATGCCGAGCTTCGGGGGCAGTCCTGCCACCGGCGGGTTTGACGGACTGGCCGGCGCCAGCGGCCAGGGAGGCGCGCCCTTGCCCGACACGGGATGTCCGCCATATTGTCCTCCTCTGGGAGGCACGACAGGGGGCGATGGCGGCGCCAGTCCGACAGGCGGCGCGGGCGGAACCCTCATTATCGGCGGCACACCAGTCGGCGGCCGCGGCAGAACGGGCGGGGCCGTCCCATTCGGCGGTTCCGTGGTCGGTGGCCGCGGGGGCTCGATTCCCTTTGGCGGCTCCGTGGGCGGTGGCCGCGGGGGCACCGCTGGCACAGGTGGTGCCGGCGGGATGGGCGGGACCACCTGCCCCGGTTTGGCTGGCAACGAAGAGCTGATCGACGACATGAATGATGGCGATCGCTTCATCCCGCAGGTCAACGGACGTGCCGGGGCTTGGAAAGACCGCGCCGATGCCACGTCGAGCTCAACCATGTTCCCTGACCCAGCGGGAACGTTCACCATGACCAACACCGGCGACGCCTGTCGCAAGTACGCGGTCTACGTGTACGGTGGTCCCTTTGTGGATGAGGGCCCCACACTCTTCTTCGGGATCGGCGGCCCCTACAACGCGTCCAAGTACGACGGCATCAGCTTCTGGGCCAAGATCGATAGCGGCACATCGTCGGGGCTGCGGGTCGCATTTCCCGACAAGGACACCCAGCCTGATGGCGGGCTCTGCCAGCCGGGCGTCACGGGTCCGACAATGTGTTGGGACCACTACGGCATGCGCATAACCCTCACCACCACGTGGACGAAGTACACCGTCCCCTTCGCTTCACTCAGCCAGGACGGATGGGGTCGCAAAGGGGCCAGCTTCGACCGGTCTACCATCTACGAGGTGCAGTTCCAGATTCCGGTCAACGCCAAGTTCGGGATCTGGATCGACGACGTCGCATTCACGGGCTATTTCGGCCCGGTGATTTAGGCTGATATCTACGCCGCGCCCCCGCGTCGGGGTGGGGTCGCCACGGCAGCCCCGCGCTGGGCCACGCCGTGGCCGGCAGACTTGGGATGGGGCAGTGGCCTGGTCAATGCGATCACCAGTGCCTCGTCCACGGTGTGCACCGGCTGGATCTTGATTCGTTGGCGCAGATGAGCGGGAATTTCGCTCAACTCCGCCATGTTGGTGGCCGGTACGATGGCCACGCGCATGCCCGCGCGCACCGCCGCCAGCAGCTTCTCTTTCAGGCCGCCAATGGGCAGCACCCGACCGCGCAGGGTGATCTCGCCGGTCATGGCTACGTCCCGCCGCACAGGGATCCCGGACACCAGCGACACCAGCACGCAGGCCATGGTGATCCCGGCCGACGGACCATCCTTAGGCACGCCCCCGGCGGGCACGTGAATGTGGATCTCGCGATCGGAAAGGAAATCGCTGCGCAGCCCCAGCCGCGTGGCCTGCACCCGCGCGAAGGACAGCGCGGCCTGCGCCGATTNNTTGCCCGGCATCATCTGCGCCTCGACGTGAAGGACTTCACCGCCGGCCTGGGTCCACGCCAAACCGTTCGCGATCCCGACCTCGTCCGCGCGCTGGCGCTCGTCGGGGATGAACTTGGGTGGTCCCAGCAGCTTGCCAAGGTCCTCCGCGCTCACCGCCGCGCGTCCCGTCTTGCGGCCACGCGCGGTCGCAAGACCACTCTCCACCAGACGGCGCGCCATTTTGCGCGCAAGCTGCGCCACCTGTCGTTCCAACTCGCGCAGTCCAGCCTCACGGGTGTATTCGGAAATGATCTTGCGCAGAGCTGGCCGCCCCAAAGAAAGATCGCTTTCGGTCAGGCCGGCTTCTGCGATCTGCTTGGGCACCAGGTACTTCTCGGCGATGGCCAGTTTCTCTTCCTCGCTGTAGCCGGACAGGCGCAGGGTTTCCATCCGATCACGCAAGGGCGGCGGAATGGTATCCGCCAGATTGGCAGTGGCGATGAACATGACCTTGGACAGGTCATAGGGCACGCCCAGGTAGTGATCGCGAAAGGCGTGGTTCTGCTCGGGGTCAAGCACTTCAAGCAAGGCCGCCGAGGGATCGCCCCGGTAGTCAGAGCCGAGCTTGTCGACCTCGTCGAGCATGAACACGGGGTTCTTGCTGCCCGCCTGTTTCATCCCCTGCAGAATGCGCCCCGGCAGTGCCCCCACGTAGGTGCGGCGGTGGCNNCCTCGTCGCGCACGCCGCCCAAGGAGATGCGCACGAATTTGCGGCCCAGTGCCCGGGCGATGGAGCGACCGAGCGAGGTCTTGCCCACGCCGGGCGGGCCGAGGAAGCAGAGCAGCGGTCCGTGCGCCCCATGGCGAAGCTTGTGAACCGCCAAGTAGTCGAGGATGCGTTCCTTGACGTGCTCCAGGTCGTAGTGATCTTCGTCCAGCACGGCGCGCGCGGCGCGCAGATCCACCGGATCCGCGCCCGGTTCTTTCCACGGCAGATCGACCATGACGTCCACGTAGCTCCGCACCACCGCCGCTTCGGCGCTCTCGGGGCTCATCTGTTCCAGGCGCCGCAACTGCTTGTCCGCCTCGGCGCGGGCCTCGGCCGGAAGTCCCCCCGCTTCGATCCTTTGCCGCAGGTCCTCGATCTCATCGCGGAAGGAATCCGCATCACCCAACTCGTGCCGGATCTGGCGCAACTGCTCGCGCAGGTAGTAGTCGCGCTGGGTCTTGGACATCTCCTCTTTGGCACGGCTCTGGATGCGGTTCTGCACCTCCAGAATCCCGACTTCGTTCTCCAGGGCTTGGTTCACCCTGGCCAGACGCTGCACGGGATCATCCATTTCCAAGATGGCCTGCGCATCGGCCAGCTTTAGCGTCAGATTCGACGCCACCAGATCCGCCATGCGGCCGGGCTCGTCCACGTTCTGCAACACCAGCGCCAGCTCGGGCTGCACGGTGCGGCCCAGTTCGGACACCCGCTCCACGTTCTGCTTCACCGTGCGGGCCAGTGCTTCCAGTTCCACCGTCGATGCCGGGGTTGGTTCCTCCATGATATCCAAGCGAACCCGGTAACTGGGCTGCTCCGCGATGAAACGCTGGATGCGCGCACGGCATAGACCCTGGATGAGAATCTTGAGCCCACCATCGGACAGCTTGCGCATGCGCATGATGATCCCGACCGTGCCCGTGCGGTACAGCGAGCTGGGCTTGGGATCCTCCTCCGCCGATTCACGCTGGGCGACGATGAAACACAGACGTTGGTCGTTCTGCAGCGCCACCTGCACGGCGTCCAGCGAGATGGGCCGCGACACGCGCAGCGGGGCAATCATGTAGGGAAAGACCACCAGATCCCGAACCGGCAGAAGTGGCAGGACGTCTGGTATCTCGTGGCCCAGGCCGGGCCTCTTGCCTTCTCCCTCGGCGCTCATGGTTTGCAGACTAGCAGAAACGATTCGATGACTACACAAATCGGTCAGTCCGTCCCGCGCTTGACAGATCCCAGCGCGAAGACTAGCTTGCGCCCCACTGACAACTGAATAGCGACGCGGGCGCGGGGCCTCGACGGCCCCGCTGAAAAGGGAAGCCGGTGCGCACCCAAGGGTGCAATTCCGGCGCGGTCCCGCCACTGTATGTGGGAAGTCTTTTCCAATCTGGCCACTGGAGAATACCCTCTGGGAAGGCTGGAACAGACGACGCGGCTTTGCCGCAAGACCCACGAGCCAGGAAACCTGCCCGCGTCAGCCACGATGCCTTTCCCGAGGAGGAACCGGGCGCCGAGCTTACAGCTTGCGACCCCCGCTTCCGCCGACCGAACGGGGGTTTTTCATGTGGTCGAAAAAGGTGCCGGCCGGCGCGGAGATCGCCGAGCAGGCCCATAAGCACAGTCTACCGCTCCTCGTCGCCGCGTCCGCGGCGGCGGTTCTGTGCACGGCGGTGGGAATCGCGCGGGCGGCCGAGCCAAGCTACGAAACCGTGGTGGTGGCCGAGGCAGCGGACCGCGCCCGCCAGGACGATGCGGCCTCGTCCTCGGTACTCACAGCCGACCGCACCCCCCGCAGCGCCGAAGACCTGCCCCAGCTTCTTTCCGAGCTGCCGGGCGTTTCGGTCACGCGTTTGGGCGGCCTTGGCGCGCTCGCCACGTTGTCGCTGCGCGGATCATCAGCCAACCAAGTCGAGGTGTACTTCGACGGGGTGCCGCTCTCAGCCGCCTCTGGTGGCGGGGTGGACATCGGGCTCATTCCCGTGGTGGATCTCGATTCGGTCGAGGTCTACCGGGGAATGAGCCCCATCGGGTTCGGCAGCTCAGCCATCGGCGGCGTCGTGTCGTTGTCGAGCGCGGTAGCGACAGACTCCGGCGCGCGCGCCTACGCGGGCGGCGGGTCTTTCGGCACCGAGTTCGGCGGCGTGCAAGCACGCTGGACCGGCAACAAGCTGCGCGCGCTCGCCAGCGTGAATGGACTCGGCTCAGCCGGCGACTTCACCTATCGCAATGACAACGCCACAGGCTTCGCCGGCAGCGACGATGCCACCAGTCGCCGCCAGAACAATGCCCTCCGGCAAATCGATGGCCTGGCCCATGTCGTCGGACTGCTGCCCGGGCGGCGACAGATCTGGGGCACGGCCAGTTTTCTTCACCGCGACCAGGGCGTGCCACCCGTAGGTTCGGTGTTGGCGAAGGACGCGGCGCTGGGCACCGACCGCGTGATTGCCACGACGGCCTACGAGTCGCGCGACGATCTTGGCCTGGGCAGTTCGTTGCGTGCCCAGCTCTACTCCGTCGCCACCTGGCAGCGCCTCGACGATCTGTATGGGGATCTGTCGGGTGGAATGCCCAGCCAAACCCGTGACCTTTCCACCAGCTCGGGCGCCACGTTCGCGGGATCGAAGCCGCTGGCCGCGTGGCTGAGGGTTTCCGCTGTTGTCGCCGGCCGCTATGAACGCTTCGACCCGTCAAGTGCCCTGCCCGACGCGGCTTCCATTCCACCTGGCTCGCGCACTTTCGGTGCCGGCGGCGCGGAGGCGCGCTTTGTCATCCAATCGCTGCGTCTGGCTGTGATCCCGTCGCTGCGCCTGGAGGTGGCCAAGGACGTTATCACCCGCCCGGAGCGCTATCGTCTGATGGTCGCTGACACTCAGCCCGCGACCTATTGGTTGCCCAACGCGCGCCTGGCCCTTGTGCAATGGGCGAACGAGCAAATCAGTCTGCGCGCCAACCTGGGACGCTACGGCCGTCTGCCTTCGATGATCGAGCGGTACGGCAACACCGGCCTGCTACTCGGCAACCCCAACCTTGTCCCCGAGAGCGGAACCAACGCCGATGTGGGCGCGAACTGGACCCGCAAGAGCGAGCGGCTGCGGCTTTCTCTCGACGGCGCCCTGTTTGCCGTCTGGGCGCGCGACATCATCACCTTCCGCCCGCTCGGGCCCTACATGCGGCCGGGCAACGTTGGTCGTGCGCGCATCCTGGGCGTGGAAACCTCGGCCAGCATCGACTGGCGAAGACGTTTTCGATTCTTCGGGCAGACCACCTTCACCGATGCCCGCGACCAGACAGACGTAAGCGGAAGTCGCGGCAAACAGCTTCCCTTCCGGCCGCGCCTGCGCGCCTACGCGCGGCCCGAGCTGCGCAATCTTGCATTGGCAGGCCGCTGGCGCTGGGGGCTCTACGCCGACCTGGACGTGACCAGTGGCAACTACCTCGACTCGCCCAACCTCGTCGAGGTCAACCCGCGCGTTCTCTTTGGTGCCGGAGGCCAGATCGAGGCACCCCACTGGGGACTGCGTCTGGTGTGGAGCGCACAGAATCTGGCCAACACACCCGTGGTCGACTTCATCGGCTATCCCCTGCCCGGCCGCTCGATTTTTCTCACCCTGCAATGGTCCACGCCCGAAACCAACAAGGAGACCTTGGAATGACCCACCGACGCTTCGATTCTGCTTTCGCGCTTGTGCTTCCTGCCCTGCTTGGCCTGGCCTGCGGCAGTGTCCCCGCGCCGGAGGCTGCCGGTGCGGTTGACGGCGCCACGACACCTGACCTGGCGCCGGGTTCTTCCGGCGAGATCCCGGGCGGTTTGGCCGTCATCCACAACGGCATCGACTACACGTCGTCGCTGCTTTCCCTGGTTGATCCTGCAACTGCCACCCTGGTGCGCGACAATTGCCTCAACTCGGGCAGCCGGGCCCCGCAACTTTCACAGGCACTTTCCGGGGACGTGGTGCTGCCCAGCGCGCCTTTGCCCGGCCATCCCCTGGTGCTCATCGACCGAACCAACAACGCCTTGGTGTGGGTGAAACCGGCGGACTGCACCGTGACCCGGCAGATAAGCGTCAGCACGGGCTTTCTGGCCAACCCGCACGACGTGGTGGCGGTTGCCGCCAACAAGTTCTACGTGACTCGCAATTCGACCAACCTCAAGCCCAGCGCTGACCCGTCTGACCTCGACGAGGGCGCGGACCTCTTGGTTCTGGATCTCGATCTCGGCCAGGCCATATCCCGCATAGACCTTCTGCCCTATGCGACGGGCGGAGCGGGTATCAATCCCAGCCCGGACCGCGCCCGGATTCATGCCGGCAAGATCTACGTCACCCTCAACAACTTGAATGCTGACCCCAGCAAGACCGGAGGGCCAGGCCGCGTGGTCGTCGTGGATCCGACAACCGACACGGTCAGCTCGTTCATCGACCTGCCCGACTTCAAGGACTGTGGTGCCATCGTGCCGGTGCCCGGGCAGGAGGGAGCTCTGGCTGTGGCCTGCGCCGGGGCCTTCGCCGACGGTGCGAATCAGATCACGGGCTCGGGAATAGCCCTGATCGACACGTCGGTGTCGCCCGCCACGGTGCGACCTCTGATGGCCGCGGCCTTTGGCCGCCCGCTATCATTTGCCGATCTCGCCGTAGTGAGCCCTACCCTGGCCTTCGTGGTCGTGCCCGGTAATTTCTCGGGTGCGGCACCCGATCAACTGTGGCAGTTCGATTTCACCCGCGGCGTGCCGCAAAAGCTGCTTGACGCCAGTGCCTCCTGGGTGCTGGGAGGTCTGGTCTTCGACCCGGGCGCGCAGCGGCTGTTTGTCGGCGATGCCGATTCACAGTCGCCCAAGCTGCATGTGTTTGACGTAAGTGCCTCGCCACCCACCGAGCTGGCCTCTCTGGCGAGCGATCCCGCAAAGGGCCTGCAGCCGCGGTATCTGGGACTGTACTGATCCATGAAGACCGCGCTCACCTACGCTGTCCTGCTCGCGCTCCTGGTCGGTGCGGTCGCCGTGGCCTTGCTGGTCGGCCACGGCAGCCTGGTTGACCCGTCGCTGCGCTCGACCCTGCTCGGCTTGCGGGCCACCCGCGTCGGGGCGGCGCTGCTGGCGGGCGCGGCCCTGGCCACGGGTGGCGCCGTGGTCCAGGGCGTGTTTCGCGATCCCCTGGTCAGCCCGTCGATTTTGGGCACGACCGCGGGTGCCAGCTTGGGCGGACAGCTGGCCATGTTGGCCTTGATCTCCCACACCCCCCTTTTCGAACCGACGATCAGCGCGGAGATGGTATTGCCTCTTGGCTGTCTGCTGGGGGCGGGCCTTTCGCTTGCTATTGTGCTCACCTTCTGTCGCGAGCGCACCGGCACGCTCACTCTCATTCTCACCGGCTTCATCCTGTCGTCGCTCTTTCTGGCCCTGTCTAGCTTCATCACCAGCCTGGCGCAGGATTCCTGGGACATGAGCCGAGCGGTGGTCTCCTTCACCCTGGGCGGAGTGGGCGGGGTCAGCACGCGCCAACTGCTTGCGGCCATGCCCATGGTCAGCATCGGGATCTTGGCCTGCTGGCTGTGGAGCGGCACCCTTGACCTGCTGCTGTCCGGTGAAGACGAGGCCAGCACCTTGGGCGTCGACGTGGGTCGAGCCCGACGCTGGGCCGTCACCTGGGTGGCGGTGCTGGCGGCTGCCGCCATCGCAGTGGGCGGTAACGTGGGGTTTGTGGGTCTCATCGTTCCCCACACCCTGCGGCCCTTGGTGGGTGTGCGCCACCGGCGCCTGATCCCGGCCTGCGCCCTTCTGGGCGGCGCCTTTCTCGTGGCTTGTGACATCATCGCGCGGGTCTTCCCCAGCCGGTCCGAGCTGCCCCTGGGCGTAATCACCGGCATCATCGGGGCGCCCGTGTTTCTGGTCCTGCTGGCGCGGTCTCAGCGCGAGGTGAGCCATGGCTGACCGGGCATGCATCGAGGCACAGTGCCTGACTGTGCAGCGGGGGATTCGGGTGCTGCTCGATCAACTCAGCTTTTCCTTGGACGGCGGCCAGGTCGTCGCGCTGCTGGGGCCCAACGGCGCGGGCAAGAGCACGCTGCTCAAAACACTGGCCGGCCTGCTGCTGTTTTCGGGCGAGCTGCGGCTCGACGGTCGCGAGGCGTCCCGACTTGATCGCCAGGAACGCGCGCGCCTGGTCGCCTACGTGCCCCAGCATTCGGCGCTGGACGCGGCTTTGCCTGTACGCGATGTGGTGGCGCACGGCCGTTTTGCCTATCGGGACGTCTGGGGTCGGCGTGACCGGCGTGATGACGCCGCCATTGATCGGGCCATGGAACTCACCGACACGCACCGCCTGGCCGACCGATCGTTCTGTCGCCTATCCTATGGCGAGCGACGGCTGGTGTTGCTTGCGCGCGCCCTGGCCACAGAGGCTCGCGTGCTGCTGCTCGACGAGCCCACCGCGGCGCTGGATGTGACCCACGCCCTTGGCTTGCTTCACTTGCTGCGCGATCTGGCAGGCCGTGGGTGTCTGGTCATGGTGGCGCTCCACCAACTCAACGAAGCCGCGCAGGCGAGCGATCGGGCGCTGCTGCTCGCGGGCGGCCGGCTGGTTGCCGCGGGCCATGTGCTGGAGGTCATTTCCGCCGAACCCGTGCGCCGGGTCTACGGCGTGGAGCTCGTGCCCTCGGCCCAATTCGGCTATCGCCTGCCGGCGCAGAAGGATACGGCGCCGTGAAACGCGCGACCCTGGCCAATACTTGCGCGCTTGCGCTGGCGCTGGCGCTGACCATTCAACTTGGTCGTGGCCCCGGCCGGGGTGGTTCGCTGGGCCGCAGGGCGGCGGTCGGCGGCGAGAGCCTGTCCGATGCTACCGGTCACCCCGTGCCGTTGCAGCGCTACACCCGCATTGTGTCCACCAACCTGGTCACCGATCGCCTGCTGCTGGATCTCGCCGAGCCTGACCGCATCTTGGCGTTCAGTCGCGCTGCCGCCGAGCGGCCACAGGATGGCTATCGCTACGCGGGCAAGCCGGTTGTCGACGGCTTTGGCCCGGTTGAGGCGCTCATCGTCCTGCGGCCGGACCTGGTGCTGACCAACAGCTTCGGCACGCCCGGGCGGGCGGCCAAGCTGCGTTCCGCTGGCATCGAGGTCTTTGACCTGGGCGAGTTGCGCGGTGTCAGCAGTCTGGTCAGCGCAGCCACGACGCTGGCCGATCTCCTGGGGCAGCCCGAGCGCGGCCAGAATTTCGTGCGCGCTTTTGCGCAGCGGATGAACAACGTGGCGGCCTCGCTCGCTGGACGGCCCCGAAAAACCGCCCTATTCCTCTCGATAATCGGCAGCCAGGTTCAAGGTGGCACCACCGGCACGGCGTTGCACGACGTCCTGACCGCAGGCGGCCTGGTTGACATCGCTGACGCCCTCTATCGCGACTGGCCCGCCTATTCGGCTGAGCAGCTCCTGGCACTCGAACCCGACCTGATTGTGACCAAGAGGGGAATGTCCGCCGCCGTCTGTGCCTTTCCCGGCGCCGACCATCTGGGCGCCTGCCGCGAACCCGATCGAATCATCGAGCTTCCCGCCGAACTGCTGGATGAGCCCGGCCCAGCCATGTTGGAAGCTGCCGAGGCCATCTACCGTCGGGTGTACGGCGCCGAACGGTAGTTCAGTCCGCGCCGCGTTTCGATCCTGGTCGGCTGTGGATGGCGTCCAACTGGGCCGCGCGCAAGTCATCGAGGTACTTGCGCGCCGCCGGGAGATCGGGATCGTCGGCGTGAGCCAGCTCGACGAATCTCTCGCACGCAACGGTGAAGCGCTGGGTGTACGTGTCGTCGGTGTGAAAGAGGAACTGGTAGGCCATGCCGAGATTCTTCCAGACCGATGGCCCTAGCTCGAACTTGCGCATTCCCGGCCACGCGGCGATTCCAAGCTCTTCGTCACCACCGGCCTTGGCAATCAGATCCTCGAGGAGACGAAGCGCACTTCGCGTCGCATCGGGATCATCGCCGCGCTCGTGAGCATATAGGAGCGCACGGTTCGCGCGCCCGACTTGAGTACCAATGACCCGCCGACCGAGGGCCCTTTCCCATGACTCGTCCGGCGCGCGCAGGGCCGGCGCAACATCGTAGGCGCCGATCGCCTGGCGATCCCGTTCGGCCCACTCTTCGTAGGTTGGGAACTTGTTCGCCCGAACCAGGGAACAGACCAACCCATAGACCACCAGCTTGTACCCGTCATTCCAGCTTTGATCCCATTCGTCAGGATGACCGATGAAAATGAGCGGCCGGTTGGGATTGCCGTCGAGCAGTTGTTTGATGTTCCAGCCGTGTTTTCCATAGCCACCTTCGGGCAAGTACAGATCGCGATGAAGACGCCGCTTCCGTGCGGTGTACCAGGGCTTGACCAGGTAGTCGCTATCCAGGTGAATGACGTCGGTGCGAAGCTTCTCCACTTCGTGGAGATAGAAGACAGAGCCCGTGACATCGTCCCCCATCGCGGTGATCGCAATAGCATCGGGTGGAAGCGACACGAAGGCGGTGGTCACGAAATCTCGAAACACGGTGTTGTTTCGTCCGCTTGCCTGCCCCACGTGAACAGTGACGCCAAACACGAACACCGCCGCAACCCCTACGGGGACCAAGCGTAGCCACGGACGCCGCGCACCCAGCGCTTGCACCAGACCGGCAAGACCAAACCCGGAGGCGATCGCCAGAAGCAGATCGGACTCGATGCAGAACCGGCCGAGCACGCCCAGCAAGTGCGGCATCGATGTCAACAGGTTGGAGAGAGTGCAGAAGGTCAGGGTGTAGAAGCAGAAAATGAAGAGAAGGATGGAGGCTGCCCTACGGGTCTGGCGATTCTTCATGCCAAGATACAAGCCCGTCAGGGCGAGAGGAGGACCAAACCAAAGAAGGCGGGGAAATGCACGACCCCACATATGCCAGAGGGTTGGCCAGAACGTGCCCTGCGCGACGAACACTGCTTGCCCACCTGTCCGACCCATGCTGAAGGTTCCATAATTGAGACGTAGCATGTGGGCAAGCAGACCGGAGATGCTGGTTTCATCGCCCCACGACACCGCTGCCATCCCGGCAGAGGCCGGCATGAGGTAGAGATAGGGGACCAATCCAAGCAGCCCCGAGGCGAGAGCCAATGCCACCCCTGCCGCACCCAGGTTGCGCCGTGCGGTCCATAGCGAACGCAAGGCCAAAGGCGCTCCGACGAACACGAAGGTGTGGTGGTTGCACATGCCAAGCCCACTGGCGAAGAACAATGCAAGCACGTCGCGGCGGGAACACGTTCGCTCGACGCGTGACCAAAGGTGGAAGGCCAAAGCCACGAACATCGCATTGAGCCCGAACACCTCCGCGCTGGTCGCATGCAACCAGACCAGCGGACTCGTGCCAAAGAGCGCCGCTGCCAGGAGCCCGGCCAGGGCGTTGCGTGTCCACGACATGACCACGGCGCACACCAGACCCGCTGCCACCGCCGTCGACACGGCGGAAAGCAAATTCACACGCCAGGCAGGAGAGTTCCCCAGCGGCAGCGCGGCGAAGAGTCGGGCCAGAAGCGCAAAGAGCGGATACCCCGACGGATGGGGAACACCACCGGTGAGCGCCGCCGCCGTGAGTTCACCGCTGTCACCGCCCGCCACCGAGGGATGGAGAGTCGCGATGTACACCGCCGCCAAGAACAAGAAGGCCAGAAAAGGAGCGAGCCGAGCCCACCCGGCCGACCCACCCGAGCAAACCGGTACCAAGGGGTTGTGGTTCGCGCCTTCTGCAACGACGCGCTCGTGCTTTCTTGGTGCGGACCTGTGTTTGCTCATGGCCTTGCTCGAGGAAACGACCGTCTAGCCAGTGGCCATCATAGCGCGGCTTCTGACGCTGCGACCCCGTCGCACTTGGCCTGCGAATCTGACACATTCAGGGATGGCACCGCCGTCCCATGCCGACGCCCACTGGCAAAACCCCTGCTTCCACCCGCTGGCAGATTGTCTCGCCCAGCCGATTGCGCCCCACCCTGTTCGCGCGGCGGAAATACTGGGCCCAGCGATTCGGCGTGGCGCCGGTCCTGCCCATGTCGCGCGCCGAGATGGATCAACTTGGTTGGGAATGCTGCGACGTCATCTTGGTGACAGGCGACGCCTACGTCGATCATCCGAGTTTCGGCGCGGCGCTGATCGGCCGTGTGCTCGAAGAGCAGGGATTTCGCGTCGGAATCATCGCCCAGCCTGACTGGCGCTCGGCAACCGCGTTCGCCTGCCTCGGCCGCCCTGCCCTCATGTTTGGCGTGACCGCCGGGAACATGGACTCGATGGTGAACCTCTTCACTGCGGAAAAGCGCGTGCGCAGCGACGACGCGTATTCCCCCGATGCCAAAGCCGGCCTGCGGCCCGAACGCGCCGTCACGGTCTACGCCCAACGCTGCCGCGAGGCCTTTCCCGATGTTCCTATGATCATCGGTGGCATCGAGGCCAGCCTGCGCCGGGTCGCCCACTATGACTACTGGTCAGACAAGGTGCGGCGATCGGTGCTCTTCGATTCCAAGGCTGACCTGCTGGTGTACGGCAACGGCGAACGTCAGGTGGTCGAAATCGCCCATCGCCTAGCCGCAGGCGAGCCGGTCGCCGCGATTGCCGACGTGCGTGGCACGGCGCTGGCCCTGTCAGCCAAGGCACTACGACCCGATCGTGGCCGTGAAATCGATCACACCAGCATCGGCACCACGCGCACGTCCAACGGGTCGGTCATCCGCCTGCCCAGTTTCGAAGCCGTGGCCGAGGATCCGGCTCTTTACGCCCATGCCTGCCGCGTTCTCCATCTCGAATCCAACCCGGGCAACGCCCGCGCCCTGGTGCAACGCCACGGCGACCGCGATCTGTGGGCAAATTCGCCGGCTCTGCCACTCGCTACCGCGGAGTTGGACGCCGTATACGATCTACCCTTCTCGCGTCGACCCCACCCAAGCTACGGCAAGTCGCGCATCCCTGCGTATGAGATGATCAAGTGCTCGATCGCCATCATGCGCGGATGCTTCGGCGGCTGCACCTTCTGCTCACTGACGGAGCACGAAGGTCGCATCATCCAAAGCCGCTCGCCCGAGTCGGTCTTGCGCGAGATCGAGTCGGTACGAGAGAAGACACCGGGGTTCACGGGTGTGATCTCAGATTTGGGCGGACCCACGGCCAACATGTATCGGCTCGCCTGCAAGAATCCCTGGCTGGAGGCCGCGTGCCGTCGGCCTTCGTGCGTTTTCCCCGGCATCTGTTCCAACCTCGACACCGACCACGGCCCGCTCATTGACCTCTACCGCAGAGCGCGCCAGGCAGAAGGGGTCAAGAAGATCACCATCGGGTCAGGTCTGCGCTACGACCTGGCGCTGACCTCGCCCGCCTACGTTGAGGAGTTGGTCAAGCACCATGTGGGCGGCTACCTCAAGGTGGCGCCTGAGCACAGTGAGCCCGGGCCGCTGACCAAGATGTGCAAGCCGGGGATTGCCGCCTTCGACCAGTTCCGAGTGCTGTTTGACCGCTTCTCGGGCCAAGCGGGCAAGGAACAGTATCTCATTCCCTATTTCATCGCCGCGCATCCGGGCACCACCCTGCGGGACATGGTGGCGCTCGCGCTCTGGTGCAAGCGCAACGGATTCCGCCCCGATCAGGTGCAGGCCTTTCTTCCGACGCCCATGGCAGTGGCCACGGCCATGTACCACACCGGCAAGAACCCCTTGCATCCCATACGCCGACGCGGCGGCGAGGAAGTCTGCGTGGCCCGCGGCGAGAAACAGCGCCGGCTGCACAAGGCCTTCCTGCGCTACCACGATCCCGAGAACTGGCCACTGCTTCGCGCTGCCCTTCTCCACCTGGGCCGGCCAGACCTCATCGGCCACGGCCACGACTGCTTGGTCCCGCCTGACCGCAGTCAGAGCCGAGGCATCCGCGCCGGCACCGACAAACCACCAAGGTCTTATCGCCGGCGCCGATCGCGCTTGCTCTAGATCTCGGCGAGAGCCCCGCCGCAGTCTCTTCTGGTCTGCGAAACCCTGGTGTTCAACCCGGCGGTTGTTGCGGCTGGAGGGATTGGTCGGAAGGGAGGTCAACCCTGTCAGTGACACACGAAACCAGAGGATTCGTGGGGCATTTTGTTGGAGCTTGTTCTCGACGGACGCAACCAGTACACTGGGGTTGGCTACGTCCTGGGTGCATTCATGTCGATGCTGTACGAATGGCTTGACAACGCCGCAGGCGCACGACCGGGAACCATGGGAGGTGGCCAGGCGCTCATCTACCGGGACACCTACCTCTCGTGGCACGGGTTGCGACACCGAGTCAACCGGCGCGCCAGCGAGCTGAATGGCTTCGGCATCGAGGCCGGCGATTGGGTTGGGCTCATGCTGGGCAGCGTGCCGGAGTTCGTCGTGCTGGCTCTCGCCCTCTCCAAGCTGGACGCCGTCGTGGTGCCTCTCGACCCGACCCTCAGTGGACGAGACCTCAACATGGTCTTCGCAGCGACCCACCTCCGGGCGCTAGTCACCCGGCCGAACACCCTGACCCCCTTTGCCGCCCCTGCGGGCGCGCCGCCCGCGGAGCGAAGCCACGAGCGGCCTCGCGCAGTACTCGAGAGCCGTCGCCGCGTGTCCGGCACGCTGCTCACCTGTGCCACATTCGCACGTGCGCCGCTCAGACTGCACGCGGTTCCCGAAGTGGTCCTCTTCACCCTGGACGGAGGTGGCGATCCCAAGGGTGTGGTGCGCGAACGTCGCCAACTGGAAGGCATCGGCGCCACCGTGGCTTCGACGCTGAAAATCGACGCCCCAACCCTGGTGAGCACTGCCGCCGGACTCCATACCAGCCAAGGGTTCGATCTCGGCTTCTGTGCGGCATTGGCCCAGGGCGCCGGGTTGGTTCTCGACGATGAGTTGGTCGCGGCCCGCCTGGCCAAGCTGCTGTCCGAGCAAGGTGCTGATGTCCTGACTGCCACACCCGCGCTGTTCGCCGCCATGGCGCGCATGCCCACGGCCAAGTCGTGCCGATCGCGCCGCATCCGCTGCATCAGCTCGGGCGAACCGCTCAACCCTACCGTGGCGCAGGCCTTCCAGAAGCGATTCAAAGTGCCCCTACTCTCCTGCTACCAGGCCATGGAAACCGGCCCGGTCGCCATTGATCTGGAAGGTCAGAATCCCACCACGGTTGGCCGGCCTTTCGGTGGTGTCGAGATTCGCGTGGCCGATCGCCAAGGCACGAGGATGCCCGCCGCCGCGCGAGGGCCGGTCTGGGTGCGCGGTGCGGGCGTTTCGTCGACCTTTGTCCCACCGGTCAAGCTGCGCATGCGCGACAGCGAGGTACCCATCGGTCGCGGTCACAGCGACGGCTGGTTGCGAACCGGGGACGTCGGCAGTCTCGACCAGGACGGCCGGCTGACTCTTTGCGGTCGGGAAGATGACCTGGTCAAGGTCGACGGCCGGCGTGTGGCCTTGGGCGAGGTAGAAGGTTGTCTGGAGGCTTTTGCCAACGTGCGCAGCGCCGAGGCCCGCTTGGAGTATGACGACATCGGCGGTTCGCGCGTGATCGCCCGTGTGCAACGCGACGGCCACTGCACACCGAAGCAGCTCATCGATCACTGCGCCAAGCACCTAGCGCCGCACAAGGTTCCGGCGCGGGTGGAATTCGGCTAGTAGCGTCCTATTCCAGCAGCGGATGCAGTTCCACCTTGACCAGCGCCGAGCCTCCTTCGGCCACTGTGATCTCCTCGAAGTGTGAGTAGTAGCTCGGGTGACGAATCTCGACCCGGTAGAAGCCCGGCCGGATAAAACGATCCGGCTTTGTCCACTGCGAAACGCGTCCCATGAGTACGTCGTCGAGCAGCACGGCGGCGTCAGGCACGTTGCATTCGACTCGGAAACCGGCCGAGCCCTCGGATTTGAGCGAGGCACAGCTGGCGAACAAGAAAGCAGCGAAAAGGACGAGCACAATCGACTTCATGGCTTTGTTGCAGGAGGTTCGGCCCCTGTCCCCGGTGGCGGATCGCCGGCTTGCGCCGAGCGAACCTGGAGTGTGACACGATCGGCCGGCGGCTTCATCTCGGTCACCAGCAGTCGGCCTGCGACGTCGCGCATGAGAGCGGCCTGAATCTCGCGGCCGCTCATGCGCGTGAATACCCGTATCTCGGCCTGGGTCGTGGTCACATGACGGACTTCAGCCGCACTCACCGCGCCCAGGCGCTTGACCACCTGAATCAGCGCCATGAGTGCGGCCGGCTCGACCACGTCCAGATCGAGGGTCACATAGCGCGAGCCCGCGGGAGTCGGCCGCAGGAAGGGGGACATGTCCCGCGCCAGGGTCCCCGCGGCGCGTTGCCAGCACGCGACCCGCGCAGCCACCTCGTCGGCAGCGAATCCCCGTTCGCTGCGATCGAGGCTGGCTGCCCTTGCACCCGAACCCGCAGACAAGAGCCGGGCGCGCAGCTCGCAGCGCATAGAAACGCGGGACGCCCCGCGAACCGACCCTTCGCTCGATGAGAGAGCGGCCAGCCACAGCGCCTGCGCCCCCTGACGCCCAGCCGCGGCCGCCAAGGGAGCCTCGTCGCGCACGGCGACCGACTGGGCCCGGACCCCGACGGCAGTGAGCGCTTCCACCATCGCCACGCGGGCTTCGTCAGGCAAGTCGCCGCCCACGACGATCGACGGTCCCCCGGGCCGCGCGGACGCGGTCACGGGCTCCCCGGCGGTCGCTCCGCGAGCGCGCTCCATTTCTCGCCGAAGCAGGGCCGTGTCTACATCCGCGTCGATCTGCACGCGCAGACGGCCGTTACTTTCTTCCTGCTCGAGGATGCGGTAGCTGCGCACGAAGCGCTGGCCGCGGTTCACGAACGAGGCCCGGAGCTGCACCAGCCCGGCCGGGAGAGGCTGCGCATCACCGCCACTTTCCTTGAGCAGATCCGAGAAACCGCGCTCGACGGTCTGACGAAACGCATCGGCCAAAGCACGCTGCTGGGCCACGACCGCGTTGCCGTTCACGATGGGCGCCTCGGCGGCGAAGACGTGTTCCCCAGGCTGAGCGGCGGCCGGCAGCGCAAGAACAATGACCGCGAGCGCCCCGGCAAGGCCGAGGAGTGGCCGGGGCGACGAAGTCGCGCCCTTGGTTGCATCTGCAGGGCCACGCTGTGTCATGGTAGAACCTTTTGAAGGTAGACCACAACCGATCTGCCGGCGAGCCCGTCGAGCGCCGGCACGGAGCCCTCGGGAAGAACCAGCCTCCCCTTGTCGTCGCGACTCACACTGATCGCGTCCGCAGGCGCCGGCCCCTGCCGATAGCGCACGCCTCGCACGACGGTCTCCTTGCCGCCAGCTACGACCAAAGGCGCCAACTCCAGCGACATCGCCCCCACCGCAAAGGCAACCGAACCCGCAGCCGTGGACGTAGTCGTGACCGCGACTGGCGCGCGCGAAGCGCGCGGGGGCTGGTGGGGTGGGCTGTCCGTCCCGAGGCCCCCTAAGGGGAACGCACTTCTCCCAAACTCCTCGAAACTCACGCCAACCCACAACACCACGCCCCCATTNNTCGACTGGTACTCGATGCGCGTCGTGATGGCATGTCCGAGTGCCGCGTCGACTTGTTCCTCTCCCAGCCTCTCGTTGCCTCGCACGGGCAGAGCGCGCAGGGCCGCCCGCAACTTCGCGATCGCAGCAGCCCGAGCCCGCCTTTGCGCGCCCGGCCGGGCTGTATCAGCTGAGGGCATGCGCATGTCGGCCGCCGCGCCCGCGCTGGCCGTGACCGTACCGGCCGACCAATCCACCTCGGCTCCCAACAGGGGACGAACCAGCGAAGCTGGCGCAGCAGCGCGCGCCGGCGTCACCGAGGAGGCCAGGGCGGCGACGACCACAACCATCCGCCGGCAGGAGCCTATTCCCATTCGATGGTGGCC
>PMCR01000442.1:0-3215 GCA_003155465.1 Myxococcales bacterium
GCCGGTCGCTGTGAATTCTGCAGCTGCCGGGTCGTACAACTCCGCGCTGGAAAGAACCTGGGAAATGACACTGAAGTCTCCTCCACCGGCCATGAGCACTTTCCTATTCGTCAACAAGGTCGCCGCTTGGCCCTCCCGAGGGACGACCATCGTGGCGCCGGTCGCGAATACTCCTGTCGCGGGGTCATATAAGTCCAAGGCCAGCGTACACTTGAGCGATTCGCACAACACTGGGTTCGGCATGACGACGCCATCGCAAATGTTGGTGTTTCCTCCGCGAGTGGTGAGTCTGCGGTCAGTGTGCGCCTCGGGAACGGAGACCCGTCCATCCGAGCGCGAGGTTGGCTTCGGCCGCGACAGCGCGTCCATCCGCCCAAACCAACCATTGGCGTGCGCGTGCTCTCGCCGGCGGAGAGCAGGATTCATTTGAGTCGTCGCGCCAGCTGGTGGTAGTTTGCGCCAGGAAGGCGGTCCTACGATGCAACGACGCTATCGATCGTGTGTCCAGTTGGCTGTCGCCTCGTTGTTCTTGGGCTGTGGTGGAGGTGGACTCTCCGTCCGCAAGGATGCCTCAAGCGACGCCGCCCGAGACGGTATGCCAGGCGGAGAGGTCGCGGGCGACATCGCCGCAGTTCCCGATGTCGCCACGGTCGGCGATGGGATCACTGCAACCGACCTTGGCAACACCGCGGTCGACACGGAGGATGTTGCCCAGCCGGGGCTGGACGCGGGAGTTGACATCGCCACGGCGGATTCTTCTCTGCCGGCGCAAGATTCCTCGGCGAGCGTGGACGCGCCCCAGCCGCCCTCACTGCCGGATGGCGCCGCACGATTGATGGACACAGGCGAAGGCGAAACCTTCAATGGCTGGGCTGACGCTTCGGTCGATATGCCTGCGGTCGAGCTTGGCGCTGACGCAAAGTCCGCCGACGCAAATCCTGGGTCCGATGCCGAGGTTGCCCTCGACGGTTCCCTTCGCGATACCCCGCCCGGCCCGGTTGACGAAGGTGTACCCCCTGGCGCCACCGGCGTTGTGTGTTCGCCCGGGTACCACAACGACGGCAATGGCGTTTGCGTCGTCAACCAGACTTGTCCAACCGATCAATTGACCGGCCCGACCGGAGACTGCACCTACGCCGCTGGAGCCGCCTGGACCGAGCGTCTGCCACATCAATACTTCGAGTCGGTCGCCTCGTCTTCGGATGGTGGCAAGCTGGTTGCCGTCGTCGAAGATGGCCTCATCTACACTTCCGCCGATTCCGGCGCCACATGGACCCAGCACGGTTCGAGGCGAAAATGGGCAGGTGTGGCGTCGTCGGCAGATGGCCAGAGGCTGGTCGCCGTCGCCAACGGCGGCTTCATCTACACGTCGGTCGATGCCGGCTTGACGTGGGCAGAAGCCGGCTCGGCGCAATCCTGGAAAGGGGTCGCTTCATCGGCGGACGGGCAAAAGCTGGTCGCCGTGGCAATGGGTGGCTACATCTTCACGTCCGTTGACGCTGGAACCACCTGGACCCAGCAAGGCATCCCGGCGCAGTGGCGCACGGTAGCCTCATCCGCCGACGGAGTCACGCTGGTCGCTGGTGTCTGGGGTGGCTATCTCTACGTTTCGACCGACTCGGGTGTGACCTGGACACAGAGGGGTACCTCGCAACTCTGGTTCGGGACGGCAGCCTCGGGTGACGGCGGCACGCTCTACGCCGACGTCTACGGGGGATACGTCTACGTGTCCAGCGACTCTGGCGCGACCTGGAGGGCTTCGGGATCTTCGCAGTCCTTTTCGACCGTGGCGACGTCTGTCGACGGGACGCACGTCCTTTCGGGTGTGTTCGAGGGCTACCTGTACACGTCCAGTGATTCTGGTGCAACGTGGACACAACGAGCTTCCTTGCACCATTGGAGGTCCGTGGCCTCTTCGAGCACGGGCGCGAAGCTGATCGCTGTTTCCGAAGATGGTGGGCACATCTCCACGTCGACGGACTACGGTGCGACGTGGACATCCTACGATCCAATACGCGACTTCAGCTCGGTGGCTTCGTCGGCCGACGGAAGCAGGCTGGTGGCGGGAACCCGTGGCGGCTATCTCTACACATCCACCGATTTCGGTGCGACGTGGGCCAAGTCGGGATCGGTGCAGAACTGGCTTGCGGTTGCCTCATCGACCGATGGCATGAAACTTCTCGCGGCGGCCCACGGTGGATATCTGTACGGCTCGACCGATGGTGGCGCCAACTGGAGCACGCAGGGCAGCTCGCAGAATTGGATTGGGGTGGCGTCTTCCGCCAACGGAGAGAAGCTGGTGGCTGCGGTTTCCAGCGGCGACCTCTTTACCTCGGTCGATGGTGGCGGTATGTGGAAGTCGCACGGGTTCACCAAGTCGTGGGACGCGGTTTCGTCCTCGGCCGACGGGAATCGGCTGGCAGCGGCGCCTTCCGGCGACTACGTCTACGTTTCCACCGATGCCGGGGCAACTTGGCAGTCGACCGCGACGCAGCAGACGTGGGCCTCGATCGCTTCATCTGCCGACGGAACCGCTTTGGTCGCTGCGGTGACCAACGGCTATCTCTACACCTCATCCGATGCAGGGGCCACGTGGACTCAGCGCGAGAGCTCTCGAAACTGGAATGCGGTGGCGTCTTCCTCGGACGGCAAGAGGTTGCTCGCCGCGGCCTGGGGCGGTCAGCTTTGGACGTCGTGGGATAGCGGCGCAACCTGGACCGCGCGCGGGCAGGGCGCGTACTGGGATGGCGCAGCCTCTTCCGTGGATGGGACTCACCTGGTTGCGGTATCTCGCTACGGCGACATCTTCACGTCGTCGGGTCCGGTACCGTAAATGGGCAGTAGCCCAGTCGGGGCGGCAAGTCCCTTGCTGTCCGAAAACTGATCGCCCAACGAAGATTCGCCCGGACCCCGAGCGGTCCATCGCGATTCCGGTGGGTTGTGCACCGGTCGTCGTCCCAAGACCTGCCAATCCGGCGGGCTTGGAGGTTCCGTCGACGGCCGCCAAGAATAGAGGCTGGTCACCGCTCCTCGGCAGGCTGGCGCTGCCCCAGATGGGTGGGTCCCAAGACGGTCACATCACTAGAGGAATATCTGCGGCGGAATCTTGCAATCGGTGGTGCAATATATCGCGGCATCTGAGGCGTCCGATGGGTTCTTGCTGGCGTCCAGCTTCTGGCCGTTCCTGGCGCCCAAGTCACATTCCTCGCCTAGAT
>PMCR01000442.1:3285-3421 GCA_003155465.1 Myxococcales bacterium
CAGTCTGTCTTACAGCCGCCATACGTGGTGTCGTTGTTCGGCCCAGGGCAGCTCGCGGGGACCGGCACCGTTCCGTCGCCGCAGTCGCATTCCTCGCCCCCTGTCGCGATCCCGTCACCGCAGCGAGGTTGGCAGG
>PMCR01000384.1:0-165 GCA_003155465.1 Myxococcales bacterium
GTTGACGATGTAGTCGCGGATCTTCTCGTCGATGTAGATCTGACTCAGCACCGAGCGCGCGTCGGCAATCTGGCGTGGCGTGGCGACGGGCGCCGCCCGCACCGTGATGCCCGTGGTCATACGGTCCATGATCGCGCGCTCGTCCTCCTTGCTGGGGTAGCCCAC
>PMCR01000384.1:214-7477 GCA_003155465.1 Myxococcales bacterium
TCCAGCAGCGCGGACTGCACCTTGGCAGGCGCGCGGTTGATTTCGTCGGCCAGCACCAGATTGGCGAAGATGGGCCCCTTCTTGGAAACGAATTCGCTGCGGCTCTGGTTATAGATGACGGTGCCCACTATGTCCGCGGGCAGGAGGTCGGGCGTGAACTGGATGCGCTTGAAACTCATGGCGAGGGAATCCGCCAGGGTCTTGACCGTCAAGGTCTTGGCCAGGCCAGGAACGCCCTCGAGAAGAATATGGCCCCCAGCGAGAAGGCCGATGAGAAGGCGTTCGACCATGGCCTTCTGGCCGACGATGACCTTGCCCACTTCGGCGGTTAGGTTTTCGACGAAAGCGGATTGCTGCTGGACNNACGGACGTCCATGCGATCTCCTCGGGAAGGCAGAAGGGTGAATTCTGAAGGCCTATAACTACTCGGACATCCCCGATATTTCCAGGAAAGCGACTGGGATTAGGAGCAGGGGGCCGGGGACTGGGTCGTACGGGCGTGGTACAGGACATCGGTGACAAGGAGGGGACAAGACATCGGTGACAGGTGTCGTGCTGGTCGATGCCGTGGAAGGAGCACCGTGCTGTGGATCTGAGAAGAGAGTTCCTGCCCGGAATTGTGCCAGGAGGATACTAGCTTGCTTGTCCCGTGTCCCGCGCTCCTGCCGGGCCAGCCAGCAGCATGAGCAGGAACGCGGGTGTGGCGAACGCGACGGCGTAGCGGGCATCGTGGGTCATGAACGTGAGCATGAGGCCCATGATCGCGCCGGCCTCCATCAGCGCCACGGCCGCCATGAAGCGGACGAAGGCAAAGCCGGCGGGATTCCCTGATGCGCCCATGAAGCGTGGCGGATGATTCAGACTACCGATGAGCCATCCCGCCACCCAATCCCCCAGCGCCATGGCACCGAGGATGACCAGCAACTTCGACGCGGGCCCCAGCTACGGCTGGTGTTGCCAGTCGCGATCTCGTACGGGAAGACGTCGGTCAGGGTGTCACGGTCGCGGCATACTTGCTCTTGATGTAGTCGATAATCGTTTTGCCATCCGGGTCCGTGAGGTCGGCATCGGTCCACGGGCCGTTTGCACTTGCGTTGGTCTTGAAGATGGAGGACGTCTCCCCATTGGTCTCAACCGCCCAGTTCGTGCAACCGATATTGTTTGCATCCAGGAAGTCCCACCACTTCTGCAGTTCCGTCGCATTGAAGGTACCGCTCCCGTTGGCGGAGCATCCACCGTATTCAGTCACGAAGATGGCAAGGCCCTTGTTCAGCGTAGTGGTAATAGCGTTTTGGAAACCGGCGAGCTTGTGGCTATTCGCGTAGAAATGGACCACATAGGCCAGGTTGGTTGATGTGGTGACCGGATCGGCGGCAGCCGTGTCGGGTTTCTGGTCCCATTGCGGAGTGCCCAGGAAGATGATGTTGTCGGGGTCGACAGCACGGATCGCCGCTATGACCGTTTCGTGATAGGTCTTAACGGTGGACCAGGCCACAGTGGGTTCGTTCCAGGGCTCGTACATAATGTTGGGAGTGTTGCCATAGGCTTGGGCCATGCTCGCAAAGAAGGCCGCTGCTGTGGCTGCTTGAGAGGCGCCGCCTCCGTGCCAATCGATTATTCCGTATATGCCATTGGCGATGCAGGCATCGGCTACGGCCTTGACTCGACTCAACCCCGAAGTGGCATTGTTGGGCAGAATGGGAATTCGAAGAATGGCGCACTCCAGGTCCTTGGCCAGGTGGCCAACCGCGGATGCATTGTAGAATTGCCTGCCCTGTTGAGACCAGTCGTACATCGACATTCCATGCAGCGTGACGGGATTGCCGTTCTTATCGACGATCTTGTTCCCGTCGACCTTGAGCTGTCCATGCACGTCGACGGGTGTTCCCGACGGCACGGGCCCTGTGTCTCCGTTGGCTGTCGTACCGCCGGCTGCTGTGGCGCCGCCAACTCCTGTGGCCCCGCCCATTCTCGTCGCACCGCCGGTCGGCGTCGCACCGCCGTTTGGCGCCGTACCGCCCGGGCCGGTCGCGCCGCCTGTGCCCGTCTTGCCGCCTGCAGCTGTCCCTCCTGCGTTTCTGCCACCCGCACCGCCAGCTGCCGTCGCGCCACCAGAGGTTGCAGCGCCGCCGGAGGAAATCACGCCACCGGAGGTGCTCACGCCACCGGAGCCGATCCCGCCCGCCGAACTGGTGTCACCACCGGAGCCGTCCTCGGCTCCCGGCATGCCTCCTGTCTCGGGTACGCCAGCGGCTCCCGTTGTGCCAGCGGCTTCGGTCGCGCCCCCACTGCCCACAGCACCTCCCTGACCTGCGGCGTCAACGACGCTGCCAGCTTCAGTCGAGCATGCGCCAAGGGCGAGCACCAAGATGGAGGGGAGCATCCAGTGTGTCTTCACGATTCCTCCTCGTGTCATGATTTCTCCTGGCAGCGTTTTCTGAGAACTCAACTTGAAGGACAATGTGGGGAGTTCGTCAAAAGCTTCTAGGTATCGCACCGAAAGTGCAGTGCCAGAGGATCCGTGACACGGCAGAACCTGGTTGACTTGCAACGAGAACCAGCGATCAGAATAGCCCCAACGCGGAGCGATCCGCTGACAGGCAAACACCACCAGGGGGACATCCAATGCGCAAGATCCTAGTAGGGTTGATGTTGATGGGCGCCGGCTGGGCTACGCCAGCGCTGGCGAAAGAGACGATCAAGGTCGGGGCCATCCTCGGCGTGACCGGCCCGGCGGCCAACCTGGGCGGCCCCGAGGCGCGCACCCTGGAGATGCTGGTCCAGGAGATCAACAAGAAGGGCGGCATCAAGGGCAATCCGGTCGAGCTCATCATCAAGGACTCGAGCGCCAGCCCCGAGAAGGCCATTTCCTTCGCCAAGCAGCTTATCGATGAAGACAAGGTCTTCGCCATCATCGGGCCGTCGACCAGCGGCGAAACCATGAAGATTAAGACCCTGGCCGAAGATGGCAAGACCATCCTCTTGTCCTGCGCGGCGGCCGAGGCCATCGTCAAGCCGGTCGGCAAGTACGTGTTCAAGACCCCGCAGAACGACAGCCACGCGGTCCGCAAGATCTACGAGCAGATGAAGAAGGCGGGCATCGCCAAGATCGGTGTCGTGTCCAGCAACACGGGCTTCGGCAAGGCGGGCAAGGAACAACTGGAGAAGCTCGCGCCCGAGTACGGCGTCACGATCATCGCCAACGAGGTCTACGACAAGGAGGCCACNNAACTGGTCCATCGAGCCGGCCCAGGCCATCGTCATCAAGAATGCCCGGCAGATTGGGCTGGAGATCCCCATCTTCCAGAGCCACGGCTTCGGCAACATCCAGTACGTGAAGGCCGCAGGACCCGCTGCCGAGGGTGTGATCTTTCCGGCCGGGCGGCTGCTGGTGGTCGAGTCCCTGCCCGCCGCCAACAAGCAGAAGGCCGTGCTGCTCAAGTACAGAAAGGATTACGAGGCACGTACCCACGAGGACGCCAGCACATTCGGCGGCCATGCCTACGATGCGCTCATGATCCTGGCCAAAGCCATCGAGACCGCGGGCCTCGACAAGGAGAAGGTCCGCACCGCCATTGAGGAGACGCAGGGCTTCGTCGGCACCGCCGGTGTTTTCAACTTCTCGGCCCAGGACCACAACGGCCTGACCATCGACGCCTTCGAGATGCTGACCGTGAAGAACGGCAAGTTCGTTCCCTACGCCGAGCCAGCAGCGGCCCCCAGCGGCGCCAAGAAGAAGAAGTAGCTGCGCCTTGGCGGGAGATTCCGGGCCGGCCAGCAGGCTGGGGCGCGGGTCTGTGCCGCTCACCCTACCGCTCTCGCAGGCCGATCTGCGCTGGCCCGGAGGGCCGGTCGCCCACGTGGGCCCGGCACGTGAGCATCCTACCGTGCGCTCTTGTGTCCGTAGTCCCCGGTGCTGACGCTCACCAGCCGGCTGTTCTCGAACGTCGCGAAGCGAAGGAACGCATAGGGGCCGAAGTCGTAGGTCCATTCATCGAGCGGCACCTCGACCTCGACTTCCTCGGTCACCCACTCCTCCACCGGACCCCTGCGGACCTTGACCGTGCGCCGGACGACGCGCTTCTCGATCCGCTGGGTAACGAAGTCGGGTTCGCCGCACTTGTTTCGCACCTCGGCCATGTGATCCCCGAGGTCGACCAGGCGAGCGCCGCAGCGAAACCCGCCGTCAGCCAGAGCCGTGGCCGGCCATGCCATGGCTAGAACCAGCGCCAGGCGCAGTTGTCCGTTGAGCATCGTTGCCTCCCCAATCACAGACGCACGCCACCGGGATTCCATTCACATCCGAGACGGGTTGTCATCCAACAGATCGAAGCGCTGATTCCCCCTCGCGCGCTCCTGGAGGCAGCCGCCCAGCACTACGGCCAGATTCGCGTCGTACTGCAATAGCGGGCACCATGATCGGCCACAACTATCTCTGGCTCGCCGCGTACGCACGCGCGGAAGGCGGAATTCTTGTCACCAACAGCGTCTGGCGGACGAAGGACGGCCAGCCGACAGGTTCGAGTCGCCTGCCCCGTCGTCCCGGCGACGAAGACGACCGCGTCTCCCGCAGTTTCGCCTAGTTTCGCGTGGTCCCTGGATTGCAAGACTCCTCGTCGCAGTGAAGACTATGGTGACAGTCTCGGGATGGCTCAATGAGCCCGATGTGCCGGAAGGAGACGCGGACATCGCTCGGATGGATCTCCTGGATTGTGCGCCGGCACATGCGAGGTTCGGGCGGCCGCCTCTTGGCAGAATCGTTGCGCCATCGCTGGTGTCTCGCATGGTGCGCAAGTCGATGGGCCAGCCCCTGACGCAGGTTCGGCCTCTCGACTCTCTGGCCCGGCCCTTGCGGTCGGCCGGTCTTCCGCCGACCGTGGCCTTGGCGCTCGCGCTATTAGAAGACTAGCAGCTGTCGCCCCTACGCCCTCAACCCGCTGAATCTATTCCCCGCCCAAATTCCGCCGCCAGCTTGGCCAGCCGGGCGGTGGTGGCGTGGTCTGCGCGTAGCGCGTCCACGTCCATGGGCATGCGATAGGTCCAGTTCTTGTCATTGACCGTGCCCGGGAGGTTCACGCGCTGCCGGCCACCGAGAAGATCCTGAATGGGCAGCAGGCACAATTCCGAGGGCGCGGCATAGAGCACGCGCAGAAGGGCGTCGCGAACCTGGTCGTCAAAGCGCTGGTGCGGATCGATGTCGTGCAGCCCCGGCAAACTGGTGAACAGCCGTCGCTCGTCGGGCGAGATGGAATCCCACCACTCGGCCTGCGTCTCAGTATCGTGCGTGCCCGAGGTGGCCACCGAGATCACGGGCCAGGCGGCCGGGTCGTGCAGCAGGGTTTCTTTCCTGCCCTCGCGCCACACATCGGTCGTCTCCCAGCGCAGGACGCGGTAGCCGGGCAGCCCCAACCGTGTCAGCGAAGGGCGGAGAAACTCGGGCAGTGCGCCCAGGTCCTCGGCCACCACCTGGCCAAAACCTCCGATGATGGCGAGCAACGTCTCGCCCAGGCGGATCTGGGCCTCCTCGTCCGAAGGCGAGAACCCCGCCTTGCGGCCGTCGGCTGACCGGTAGTAGGTGCGGTACAGCCCGATGACGTGATCCACCCGGAAGAGTCCAAACATCTCGCCGGCCCGACTGGCCCGCTGGCGCATCCAGCGAAAACCGGTGTGCTCCATGGCGCGCCAATCGTAGAGCGGCAAGCCCCAGTCCTGGCCGGTCGGAGAAAACGGATCGGGCGGCGAACCCACACGCATGTCCAGCCGGAACAAGCCGCGGTTGTTCCACACGTCCGAAGAATCCCCCGACACGACAAAAGGCAAATCGCCCATGAAGTCGACGCCCAAAGCCCGCGCCTGGGAACGCGCCTTGCGCCATTGGCCGTCAAGCTGCCATTGCAGCCAGCAGTGGTAGAGCACCTCGTCAACGCTGTCTTCGACCACCCGCGAGAGCGCCGCAGGCACTCGATCGCGCAATTCGGCCGGCCACTCCTGCCAGTGCTTGTCCAGGCGGTCGTGCAGGACGCAGTACAGGGCATGTTCGGCTAGCCAGTCGTGCTCCTCGCGAAAGCGTCGCAGCTCCAAGGCGCGGGAACTGCGCTGGTCCCATTCTTCGCCGAGGAACCGGTGAAAGGCGCGGCGAAGCGCCCGGGCCTTGAGCGACCGCACGCGCTGCCAGTCCACCGCGGGGCAGGCCGCAACCTCGTCGAGTAGGTGCTGATCGGCCGGCGACAGTGCGGCCCGTCCCCCTGACTCAACGAAGTCCTCGCATTCATCGAGGCCCAGATAGACGGGGTCGATGGCAAAAGCGGTGCTGGCCGAGTAAGGGCTGGTCTCCCCACCGCGGACTTCGTTTGCGGGAAGCAGCTGCACCACGGCCAGCTCGGCCTCGCGCGCCCAGACGGCAAGGCGCGCCAGGTCTGGAATCTCGCCCACGCCCCACCCAGTCTGTGTGCGCACGGAGAAGAGCGGGATGAGCACACCGGCCCGTCGACTACGCGCAGCGCGGCGGCGGTTTGTGGTGTCAGGCTCCATCGAATTCAGATGGGAACCCTCAAGGGTTCCCATGCCCTTCGGCCCCCCACCCGCCACCCCACCGCGCTCGCTTCGCTCGGCCTCGCGCGATGGTGCGCCACGCACGGCGCTGGCGAGGGCGCGCGCGGAAGCGCGCGGGGCGGGCCGGGTGGGCTGTCCGTCCCGAAGGCCGGCGGGCTCCCCACGCGACAATTCTCGTTGTGCCCTATTGGGTCTATGATGGATGGCCTTGCTGCCCATGACTGACATCAGTTCTACACCAACCGCAAGCCCGTCTGGTCGCCGCCTTCTCCTCACCGGGGGAGCGGGCTTCATCGGATCCCACCTGACCGAACGCTTGGCTGCCGACAATGAAATCGTGATTCTCGACACCCTCCGGCGCAACGCCTTGTCGTCGGCAGGCCTCGACAGGCATCCCCACGTGAAGCTCATGAAGGGCGATGTACTGGACGGCGCAACGGTTCGCCAAGCCATGGAAGGCTGTGACGCGGTCATCCATCTGGCCTCGATCGCGGGTGTGGACACCGTGCTGCAGAACCCCGTTCTAACCATGCGAGTGTCGCTTCTCGGCACCATGAACGTGCTGGAGGCAGCCGCGGCCAAGGGCGGCGTGAAGCGCGTGATCGACTTTTCCACCAGCGAGGTTTTTGGTCGCTACGCCTACAACGTAACCGAGTGGGACGCCACCACCCTGGGCGCGGTGGGCGAAGCGCGCTGGACCTACGCGGTGGC
>PMCR01000392.1 GCA_003155465.1 Myxococcales bacterium
CTGCTCAACCGCGACGTTCGTACGACTGCGACCCGCACCGCCTGCTCGAACGGCTAGTCTCGCCGTTTCCGTTCTTCGAACTTGACCAGCTTGGCGCGTAGCTGGTCGAGGTGGTCTCGCTGGGCGGGCTGGTCAGCCAGGTTCTTCTGCTGCCGTGGATCGTTGCTCAGGTCGAAAAGCTCCCAGCGTCGCTCGCTGATTTTGTGGGTCAGCTTCTTGCCGCCCTCGATCATGGTCACCTCGTGCGAGGGCGTCGGGGTGGAAGGCAACAGCTCGGCGAAGATCGGTCGGCCGGGCAGCGATTGGCCCTGCAGGGCGGGCAGCAGGCTGCGGCCGTGGAAGCTGGGCAGAGGCGCGGCGCCCACCAAGTCGACCAGGGTCGGGCCCAGGTCGATGAGACCGACTTCGTCGTCGATGACCGCCGGCTTCTGTCCGGGCACCACGACGAGCAAGGGCACGCGCAGCTGTTCTTCGGTCAGATCCTCGCCGTGGAAGTAGCGCTTGTGCTCGCCCCACGCTTCGCCATGATCGCCGAACACGACCACCGCCGTGTTGCGGTCCAGCTTGGTTTCTTGCAGAGTGGCGATGATCTTGCCTGCCCATAGGTCGGCAAACGCGATCTCGTAGTCGTACCTCTCCTCAAGTCCTTGAATGCCCGACAGCGAGGTGGGGAACTCGGGATGCTCCATGTAGCTCGAATGCGGCTCGAAGAGGTGCGTCCAGAGAACGAAACGCTCGCCGGTTTGCGCGGCCTTGCGCAGACGCGCGATCACGCGCGGGACGATGCGGGGTGAGGGGATGTCCTTGTTGGAATCGGCGATGCTCTTGGCACCGTCGTTGGACCATTCAGCAAAGCCCTTGGAGATGCCCCGATCGGCGGTGAAGAAGAAGTGCGAGAAGATGCCGATCGGGCGCAGGCCCGCCGCAGCCAGCGGTTCGAAGAAGGTGTGGTTGCTGGGCAGCAGATTCGAGTATCTGAGTGATTGCTTCTGCCAGGCGATCTCGGACGGATAGCGCGAGGTCACGAGTGACGGGAACGAACGAGGCGTATTGGGCGCCTGGGCCCAGACATGGGTGAAGCGCGTGCCCCGCTGGGCGAGGGCGTCCAGGGTGGGGGTGAGCGAGCGGCCAGGCGGCCGGCGGTAGCCCGCCACACCTAGGCGGTCGGCGCGCAAGGCGTCGATGGCGATGATGAGAATGTTGCCGGCAAAAGCGCCTTGCCGGACTGGCGCGGCGCTGGGCGTGGGTGGCTCGTCGCTGACTGCGGCCGGCGTGGCGTCGCCGCCTTGGCAGTCTTGGTCGATGCCGTCGCCGGGTATGTCCTCGGCGCCGGGAAAGACATCGGGGCGTGAATCGTCACAGTCGCCGCCGCCGAAAAGCGCTGAATAGCCGTCGTGGTCGCGGTCAGTCAGGTGTCGCGCCAGTCTGAGAGCAAGACGAAGGCCCCAGCTTGCGTCGGTGATGGCGGCATAGCTGGGCGAACTGTCCGCGATTCGGCTGCCCAGTACGAGCAGCACGATCACCGCTGCGACCACACCGGCGCGCAGGCCACGCGCCGGCAGGCGCACCCGCAGCCTTCCGCCTGGCGCTGATCCGTACCAGAAGATGCCGTGGCCGGTGGCCAGCAGCAGGGCCGCCAGGGCAGACCACAAGGGCCCGAGATCGAGCACGCGCCAATCGGCGCGCGACAGCGCCGCAACAAAGGCGAGCACGCCCGCTGCCGCAAAGGCGAGCAGCAGCAGGCCCGTGGCCCCCAGAGCACGCGGCGCGGGGAGGCGGCACGCGCGTCGGGCAACCAGGCGCGCGCAGGCCAGGCCAGCCAGCGCGGCAACCGGACAGAGGGCTAGGGTCAGCCCCGCCGTGGCAATCACGGCCAGCTTGCGACTGGCCATCTCGGCCACCAAGAGCCCGTGCGCCGCTCCGGCACCGGCAGCCATGACCAGGGCTGCGGTGGCCAGTCCCAGCAAGGCCGCCGCCGCGCGGCCATCAAGGTCGCGATCTGCCAGCAGGGCACGCCGTCCACCAGGGACAGCCGCTGCCGCGGTGGCCACCGCCCACCCGACAAAGGCGCCTAGCAACAACCCCGCGGTTCCGTAAAGCCCCGCAGCTAGTGCAAAGACCTCGAACGGCCGGCTGCCGCTGCTGCGGGCGACGATCAAGCACGCGTCCAGGATTCCCGCGCCGAGAGTACCGGCGAAAGCAGACGCGCCGCTCGGCCAGTGAAAGCGTGATGGAGGTTGCTCGAACATCCGATTGCGGAGAGTAGCACCACCAACATTGGTTGCTAGCCGCGGCGACCTCTTGCCTTTGCCCCCTAGACGCGCTACCTCGGTGTCCGTGCTCTACCCAATGCGTCTGACAACAACAAGTGCCCTGGCGTGGGCGGTGGCGTTTGGTCTTCTCTTCCAACCTGGCTGTGGCCGGCGCGCACAGCCAGAGGCGCAGGCAGCCCCTGGCCGTCCGGACAGCAAGTCGCCGGCGCCCGGCTCGGCCCATCCACCGGTCGACCTTTCGGGCTATCGCCAGTCGTACGATTTCGTGGCCAATCGTGTGCACGCGGTGGAGCATCGGGCCGGCCGCCTGGTGATCGGGGCCGGGGGTGCCGGCTTCCTCAAGTTCATCGATGGCGGGTGGAAAGGATCGTGGCTTGCACTGCAGAAGGATGGCGTCACCCCCGTGGCCTATGTGGCCGGGACTTCGGCCGCCTTCTCCTTCCCCGTGGACGCGGACGGCGACGGCGTGCTGGCGCCGGGCAGGTCCGAGGTGCAGTTGACCCTGACCATGCGTTCGCTGGTCCCCAAGCAACGCCTGTCCGTGTTCGTCAATGAGAAGCCGGTCGCCGCTCTGGACGTGGAGCAGACCTTCCGGTCCTACGACGTCGCTGTCCCGGCCGCGATGTTCGTTGCGGGCGAGAACCGCATCAGGCTCACCTTCCGCTCGGCGGGCGCCATCGCAGGGGGAAAGCGGGCTGCGGCAGCCATTGTCGCCGTCGAGATCGGATCGCTGCGACCAGCGAACAGCAAGGGAGCGGGCGGCGAAGCGGCCGCGCCTGTGTCGCTGGTGGCGACTGAAGCAGAACTGGGAGGCGTCCGTCGGCGGGCTCTGGCTGTGCCTGGGGCCTCGCGGCTGTCCTTCTACCTGCAGGTGCCTGCTCAGGCCAAACTCGCCCTGGCGTATGGCTCGCGCACGCCGTCGGTTTCCGTGGCCGTGCGGGTGGCCAGCGATGGTGCGCCCCTGGCCACGCTTTTCGAGGGACCTGCGAGCGCGGGTTGGACCGAGGGCGTATGGGATCTGACGCCGTTTGCCGGCCAGGCGGTGCGCCTTGACCTTTGCGCGCGCGGGGGCGGCGTGAACTGGGGTGAGCCGCGCCTGCTGGTGCGGGCTGCAGCGCCGACGGCCGCAGGCCCGCGCAAGTTCGACCACATCTACGTCTGGATGATCGACACCCTGCGGGCCGACAAGGTGCACATCTACAACCCCAAGACCAATGTGCTGACCCCCAACTACGATGCCTTTGCCGCCGATGCTACGCGCTTCGCGTGGGCACAGGTGCCAGGCACCTGGTCGCTTCCGTCACAGGCGTCGATGCTCACGGGAGTCTACCCACGCGTGCACAAAGCCACCGTGCACGAGTCCAAGATCTCGCGTGATGTGCCCTTTGTGGCCGAGCTATTCAAAAAAGCCGGCTTTCGCACCGCTATGTTCTCGGCCAACGGCTACGTTTCGTCCAAGTGGGGATTTGACCGCGGCTGGGACGAGAACCGGAATCTCATCCGCGAGAATTTGCCCAACAACGCCGAGACCCTGTGGGGCATAGCCAAGAAGTGGATCGTGCCTGGCAAGGCCAAGCCGCAGTTCGTGTACCTGGCCGTGATCGAGCCGCATGTCATCTACAACCCGCGCAAGGAGTTTCTCGCCAAGTATTGGAACAAGCCGTACACCGGCCCCATCAAGCCGGTGCTCACCGGCATCCAGCTCGGCAAGATCAAACAAGGAACCCTCAAGGTCAACGACACCGACAAGGCGTACCTTGAGGCTCTGCACAACGCGGAGATCACACAGAGCGACACGGCCTTCGCGGCCTTCATCCAGGACCTCAAGACAGCCGGCCTCTATGACACGTCCGTGGTCATCGTGATTTCGGATCACGGCGACGAGTTCTGGGACCACGGCGACTGCGGCCACGCACAGGGCGCGCACCAGGAACTGGTGCATGTGCCGTTCATCATCCGCGCGCCCGGCCTGCTGCCGGCAGGCCGCGCCGTCTACACCGACGTGGAGGCCATGGATCTCAGCCCCACCATGCTTGAGCTGGCAGGCCTGCCCGTCCCTGACAGCATGCAGGGTCGCTCGGTGATTTCGCTGGCATTTGACGAGGTGGCGGGGAGCCCGGCGGCAGGCCTGACCCAGAACGAAGCTATGGCGCGCGGGCTCAAGAGCGGTCGCTTTCGCCTGATTCATTCTGGCGTGGCGCACATGGAGCTCTTCGACGAGATCGATGATCCTCGCGAACAGCGTGAGATTTCTGGCCAGCGCCCTATCGCGCTTCGGCAGATGCGCAACGTCTTTGGCTTGCTGGTCTTCTTCGAGAACAGGTGGAAGAAGCTGACATGGGGCAGCGCAGCAAACGTCGCAGAAGGGTTCTATCGGGCTATCGAAGGTAGATAGCCCTGCTCGCGACACAGCGGGCTGACATCCGGAGCGTGACAGGGCTGGTATTTTGGGCGAGGATAACTACAAGTAACCTATGCAGCCCTTTGTGATGAGTATTCGAATTCAGCAGTCAACCAACCTCGTTCTGGCGGCAAGCCTTCTCGGCCTGTCCATCGGGGCGGGTGGCTGTTTTCGGTCGCCCATGCGGCCATCGAGTGCCTGTCCTGAGGGGAATTCGGCCTGCCAGACCAGCCATAGCGGAAACCGCGACGCCGGCTTGGATGGGCGACGCGACGGCGGGGGCGGCGACTCACGCGATGGGCGCGCGGGTGATGGGGGCGTGGGCGATGGGCGCTTGGGCGACGGGCGCTTGGGCGACGGGCGCTTGGGCGATGGGGGCGTGGGCGATGGGCGGCTGGGCGATGGGCGGTTGGGCGATGGGCGGCTGGGCGACGGGGGAGTGGGCGATGGGCGCCGAGATGGCTCGGGCGATCTCCCACCCGATGTGGTGTGTGGCACGCGCGAGATCTGCGACAACGGGATCGATGATGACTGCAACGGCATGGCCGACTGCCTGGATCCGGCCTGCCGGAGCCTGCCGGTCTGTATCGACAAGAAGAAGGAGATTTGCAACAACGGCATCGACGACGATGGCAATGGCCTCATCGATTGCAGGGATCCCGCGTGTTTAGGCGATCCCGCCTGCTTCGTGCGGGGCCACGAGATCTGCAACAACGGCCTCGACGATGACGACGACGGCTTGGTGGATTGCAAGGATCCAGATTGCGCCATGGATCCCACCTGCATCGTGAGACCGGGCAACGAGATATGCGACAATGGCAAGGACGACAACGGGGACGGGCTGGTGGACTGCAGCGATTCGCAGTGCAAGTCATTCCCAGCCTGCTTGCACGCAGCTTGCACGGCTGATGTCGACTTCGGCGCCATCGCCAGCTCGGGTGCCTCGGTCACGCGCACGTTCTCGACCGCGGCCGCGACCGCAAGCTACAGCACATGCGCCCCGCCCGGCGGGGTGGCCCGCGTGGGAAGCTTCAGCCTGGCCGCCTCGGCCGATGTCAAGCTCGACTTTTCCCAGGGCAAGGGTTCCGCCCACGTGGTGGCTGTGTTTCGCGCGGGGGTGGGCCAGCCCTGCGACCAGAACTTGGTCGACTGTTTGCGCGTAGGACAGGACCCCACGGCCAGCCGCACCTACAACGGGCTTGCCGCCGGCAACTACTGGATCGTGGTGCAGTCGTTCACCGGGACAACTGGGTCGGTCACCATCACGCTGTCGACCAGCAAGGTGACCACGCCCGAGATCTGCAACAACGGAATCGACGATGACGGCGACGGCGCCATCGACTGCGCGGACCTGGACTGCGCCGGCGCCAGCAACTGCCGGCCGTGCACGGCAGACATCAACCTGGGCGCCATCGTGGTGGGCGATTCGCCGAAGACCGCGGTGGTGGACACCACCACAGGCAGCGATCGCTACCACCCGAGCTGCGCCGGCGCCTCCACCGGCAAGGACATTGTGGTCCGCTTCACCGTCAAGGACACCGTTGGTCTTGTTCTTCGCATGACCCAGCCCACGGGGGATCACGCCTACGGCCTGTACAAGATGCCCAAGCCGGGGGATTCGTGTGACAGTGACGACGCCAATAATTGTGAACACCTTTCAGCACCGCCGATCCCCGAGGCGAGTTGGTGGCCCTTTGATGCGGGCGAGTACCTCCTCATCTTCAAGGCCATGGCGGCCGGGAAGGAAGGCCAGATCAACCTGAGCGTGTCGGCCTGGGCCGGCCGCGGTGTCGAGATTTGCGACAACGGGATCGATGACGACAGCGACGGCTTGGTTGATTGCGATGACCCAGACTGCGCTATCGCTCTTAGTTGCCAGGCCCCGATGTGCCTGCCGGACACCAATCTGGGTGACTTCGACGTCGGCACGCGCAAGACGCTGAACGTGGACCTGACAAGCGCTACCCGAACCTTCACTACAGTCTGCGGCAAGGGTGACGGGCATGGCCGGGTCTATCGGCTCAATCTCCTGAAGGCCATGCACCTGGGGATCAACTGCACCCAGACTGGCAGTCAAGTCCTGCAAGTGGGCCCGCAGGTCAACCCGCTTGACCTGTGCGACGCCGAAAGTCCCGACAACAACTGCGCGGACCTCGACACAATGCCCTTCGGGTGTGATTTCGACTTCCCAAATCTGCAGCCCGGCCCCCACAATTTGTTGGTGCAAGCCTTCACCAGCGGAACCGAAGGCACCATGAACCTCACCTTGACCGGTATCGCCAGCGGGACCGTCCTTGAGATCTGCAACAACGGAATCGATGACGATGGCGACGGGGCCATTGACTGCTACGACCTCAAGTGCGCGGGAGACGCGAGCTGCGCCAAGCTGGTGTGCCAGCCTGACAAGGCGCTGGGCATCCTGCCGCTTGACGGCTCGCTCACAACCGTGGCGGTTCAAACCGTGGGCGCCGGCGATGACCAAACCATGAGTCCCTGTGTGTCGGGCAAGGGCGGCGCCGATGCCGTGGTCGGGTTCACTCTGACTGCCAAGGCCGATCTCACCATCGATTGGGCCCAGGTCGGCAACCACGCCCTGGTTCTTTATCAGCAGCTCAACGCGAGCATGCCTTGCGAGGCCAACACGCGCATTGACTGCAAGGCCACGGCGGGCGTGCAGACAGGCAGCTACCAGCTCACAGGGCTTGCGCAAGGCAAGTACTACCTGGTGGTGGATGCGGACAAAGCGGGCAGCGAGGGCGGGGCGCTCTTGCAGCTGAGCGGGCGTCCCTCGCCGTAGTTCCCTCATCACGGACATGCGCAGTCGGTGATCCCTCCCGCATAGGTGGAGCAGAGCAGGCCAAGGGCGCATTCCCTGGTCGCGTCGACGCCGGTGGGGTCGCAGGGGCGCGAGCAGATGTGGAGCGGAGCGCTGGTCGAGTCGCAGGAAACGTTGGTGTTGCAGAAAGAGCCGGAGCCAACCCCACAATCCGAATCGCTGTTGCAGAACTGCCGGCAAGTCTTGACGGGCTGTGTGGCGGTCGAGCAGGTCTTGTACTCGAAGCACGCCGAGCCGGGCATGCAGTCCGTGATATCCGTGCAGAACTGGCCAGGTGTCCTTTGGCCCGCGGAGTAGCAAAGCTTCTCCGGCCGGGAATTTCGGTCGCAGACCAGGGCGCAGGTGTAGCTGGGGCCGCAGGTCTGCGCGGGCGCCATGGGGTCGCAGGTCGGGGCCACATCCACTATCGCGGACGTCACCTGTCCCACCCTGAGCGGTTGCGGAGCACTTGTCCCTCTGCCCAAGGACGCCTGCATCGTGTCCAGGGCCTGCACGTCCAACGTCACGTCGTCCTTGAACGTGGCGCGAAAGCTTACCGAAAAAGTGACCGGCGTGGTGGCGTCGAGCTGCAGGAGATCCGTCGCTGGCCGCGGTTTGTCGGGATAGTACAGGACTTGCTCGCGGTTGAGCCCGTCGGTTACGGTGACCCGAAGCTGAGCCACGTTGGCGATCGGATGGCCGGGAACGCTGCTCAACACCGACACCACGACGAACGACTTGTCCTCCGAGCAGGCGGCCGCCAGGGCAGATAGCAGAATCAGAAAGGCTGGGCGTGCCGGTCGGGCCGGGCTCATGGCTGGAACTCGCGGTTGCCGAGGGTGGTGTTGGGTGAAAAGGATCCTCGATCGGTCAGGACCAGGATCACGACGCCGGTGGCCACCGCGATCCCGAGTGCCGTCCAGAACCACCATTGCTTCACCAGGGGCCTGGCGGCCTTGTCCTCGGTGGGGGATGGCTGCGTGAAGTCGAGGCCGGGGGAGCCTGGGGGTGGTTCACCGGCGATGGGAAGGGCAGCCGTTTCGGGCAGGGACGGGATGGGTGGGGCGGCAGGACTGCCATCCGCGAGCGTCGGGGCTTGCCCTGCCAGCAACCCGGCCAGTACAAGCGTGGGTGCGGTCGGGATAGCCTTCAAGCCGTCGTTCTCCTTGGGTCGTGAGCTAACCCCGGGTGTTCTTCTCGGTCAAGGTCTTCCACGGCCGGATCCGACGGCCGGTTCCGGCCACCGGTCACCGGCCACCGGCTGCCGGGCTTTTCTAGTCGTAGTACTCCAGCCCGAGATGCGTGATCAGCTCCTCGCCGCGCAGGTGGCGCAGGGTGTTCTTCAGCTTCATCAGTTGGATGAACGTGTCGTGCTCGGGGTATAGCCCCTCGGCGGTCATGGGGCTCTTCCAGTAGAACGACAGCCATTCCTG
>PMCR01000293.1 GCA_003155465.1 Myxococcales bacterium
TCCAGGAAGTACGACTGGAACCACTGGCCTGCCTGCGGCGCCCCCGGGGCGCTGTCATTGGACGTACATTCCGCATCGAAGCGGGGCTGGGTCGGGTCGGATGTGCCATCCGATTCTCCCGGCGGCTTCACCCAGAAGAAGGCATCGATGAACGGTTCCGGCGCGGCCCTCGGCCTCTCGCCCAAGCCAGCGCCCTTGATGTTGCACCAGCGGCCCCACACCTTGCGAATATTCCCCTTGCCGTTGCGGGCAGTATCGATGATGAAGCCCTTGTTTCGGATGCCATGCTCGGCCAGGGTCACGGCCAGCTTCTTCACATAGATGAGCTCGTTGTAGCTGGGATTGGTCGATTCCAGTTTCTTGCCGTCTGTGTTGCGCAGGTGGTTGTAGTTCGAGGTGTTGGTGGCGAACCCGCGGATCGTGTCCACACCGCCAGCCAGCTTGAGCACCTTCTTGAACACCTTGACGGCCTTTTCGCGGTTGTCGTCCCATCCCAGCCAGCCCGCGTGGGCAGCGTCCAGGTAGATACTGACGTTGGGCAACCCGAGCTTCCGTATGGCGTAGGCGACCTGCTCATCGTACACATCGCGCGCTTCGACGCACGAAGGGAGGTTCAAGTTGGTCGCGAGGTTGGGCAGGGAGTCTGGCTCCAGGATCACCACAATCGGCTGGTCGGGATAGGCGGCAAAGTGCGCCGCGATAAGATCGATGAACTCGGTCCGGTAGCGGGCCACGCCGTTCTCCGAAACCTTCAGCTCCCCGGCTGACGACTTGGCCGCACAGTCGCGATTGGGCATGTCGTAGACGATGAACAGCGAAAGGGTGGGCTTGCCACTAGCCTGCTGCTGCTTTTTCGCCTCGTCGAGCCACTTCGGAATGTTGGCCACCTGGGCAATGGAATCAAGCCACAGCCCGGTGGGGTACTGCTTGACCTTGCGGATGGTCTCTGCTTCCGCGGGAAACGCCTTGGCGGTTGCCTCGACGTTTGCGACGTATTCGGGGTTGAGGAAGAAGTTGACGCCCAAGAAGGGATTGCGGCGCGAAGCCTCGGCTCGGGCTTGGCTGACCTCGCCGGAGGCAGACGCAGGCGTGCCCCCACCACTCTTGCCCATGCCCGTGCCAATGCCGCAGGCCGAAAAGACGAGTGAGACGGACAAAATTACGGGAATGCGCTGGTTGGTCATGAAGATCTCCTGTCGACGAAACGACGGCACCGCCGGAAAAGTGCAATCCACTAATACACGCAAACCGCCCATAGGGGGAAGGGCCGATGTTGGCACGCCACAAGTCGTGTTGCCGCGGCGCGCGGATACTAAGCGATCTTGATAGGTCAGCGCAGCAGCGCAGCCACGGTCGAATAGTCTCCCTCATCGAGAGAACCGGTACGAATGCAACGGACGCCGCCGTCGGGCGCGGCCAAAAGGTGGATGGGAATGGGCGTGCTCGCGTCTTTCAAGTAGCGCTTGGCCCAGACCTCGAATTCGCGCTGGCTGGAGACACGCAGCGACGGCGCTGGGGCGATCTTCGGATGGAGAGCAAGCAACTTCCCCAGTTCGCCCGCGTCCTCGTCCAGGGAAAGAAACCACAGGTCGAGCGCCACGCCGTCCTGCTTGAGCCGGTCGCGCCAGCCGAGCAGCATGGGCATCTCGCGCAGGCAGGGCTTGCACCAGGTGGCCCACAGGTTGAGCCACACCCACCGTCCGGTCGGCAACGGGGTCGCTGGCTCGCGCGCAGGTGTGGCCTGCGGCAGCACCAGGCGGGGTGCTGCGCTGGCCGCGAAACTCACGTCGCACCACCTGTCGGGCGGTGCCTGGGTTGTGCGCGCGGCTTTCACGGCCTGGTAACGGGTGTTGGGCGCAGGCGCCTTTTCCGCGGCCGGGCAGGCGGCCAATCCGCCGACCAGCAGCAACAGAAGGAGACGACCTACAACCTGCAATCGATCCACGCGATGAAGGCCGAGCGGTTGAGATCAGCGGTTATGCACGCATCCTCGGCGCGCGAGCGTTTCCACTTGCAGAACTCCTGATCGAGTTGCGCAAACTCCTCGCCTAGCCACAGCAGACCCACCTCTTGCTCGAGTTCGGGGTCGTTGAATTTGCTCTTGATGTGCTCCAGCACGGCGTCAGCCCGGTGGCGGGACAACTCGCGATTGTGCTCGGCCGAGCCATCGGGCGAGGCACGCGACACCACCAGGAAGTAGGACGCGCCCCGCTGGTCGGCGAAGGTTTTCTCTAGAAGCTCCATGCCTGCCGCATCAAGGTCCGCCTTGTCCTGGTCGAACTGGACGATGGCGGCGCGCTCGGATAGCGGCGCGAAAAGCGAGTTGAAGTCGCCGCCCGACATGGCCGCCACCTGTCGCGCCTGCAACGGCTGG
Organism: Myxococcales bacterium; assembly: GCA_003155465.1. Next base: position 2,375 of record PMCR01000293.1, read on the forward strand.
CAGCCGCGCGACCCGCCCCCCTGGATAAGGCCGCAGGAGGTAAGCACGCGGCGGAGTATCTGCTTGAGGGCTCCGTTGCAGTAGCCTTCGTTGGCTGCGCTGGCCGTGGCCACATCGGAAGCCTTGCCCAGAGACTCGCTGAGGCGCATCGCCGAGGCCCGCGTCCAGAGCGAGGCGGGGAGCGCCACACCCAGCAGGGCGCCGAGAGCGAGAAGGAAATGCAGCTTGTCGAGCCTCATCGCCGCACCTCCCCGCGCGTTCCTGCATCGCTTTCCAGAATCTGGGCTAGCACGAAGTCGAGACCCAGATCCGTGTCCTCGTCGGGGATCTTGCGGTTGCGCACGAAGAGTTGGGGCGTCAGCACGGGCAGCGAGTTGGACACCACCCAGCGCAGGCTGCGGTTGAGCCGGGTACGCACGAGCGGCTGGCCCAAGCACGGGGCCAGTGCAGGAAACTCCTGCTTGAGACGGGCGTAGGTTTCGCCCTGGCCGCGCGTGCCTGCGGCCAGCAGCTCAGGCTGGTGGGCAAAGGCCCACTCTAGGACAACGCCCGACTTCTCGCCCGCGCACAGGACCGCCTCGCTGACCGCGCAGGAGCCCGGGTGCAGCGATTCATTGACCATCCAATTGCAATCCTTGTCGAGCGGGAAGAGCACGGTCTGCAGGGCGAGCTGGCGGCCGAGATCGCTGGCGGACAAGCGACGGGAAAACGCCTTGCACGCCGCACACAGCGGATCGAGAACCTCAATCGCTGGCACGCTGCCCGTGCCCTTGGGCTTGAGCATCACCCCGAATCGATCCTCGGGGTGGCGAAGTTCGGTCTTGCGGGCGAGCGCCTCGGGATAGGCTGGTTTCTGCACCATGTAGAGCATCACCGGGATGAGAACCAGCGCGCAGCCTTCCAGAAAGTAGAGCAGCCACTGGCCCGTGTTCGAGGGTTCTTCAAGCTCTGCCCGGGGCGCCCGCAGGTGGGCCCAGATGGCCGTGATGAGCACGCCCAGCGAGGCAGCGTAGATGCCAGCACAGACGGTACACACCGTGCCCAGTTCCACCTCCGAGATCCACAAGTAGACCGCGGAGGTCGCCACCGGAAGCAGCGCCGCTACGATGAGAAACTTGGTCTCCCCGCGACCGACGCCTCGACGTAGTGACAAGTCCAGGCCGCGGAAGAAAAGAAAGGCGAACACCCCGAGCGCGGGCAGCGCGATGGGAATCCCACCCCAGGTCAGGCTGCGAAAGACCGAGGAATAGGGGCTCATGAGAACCGCGTGGCAACCCGAGGTTCCGCTGGCGTCGCTGGGACCCAAGCCCGGCACAATCGAGCAGGTAATGGCGTGCACTTGACGGTCGAGGTGTGCCACGAAGTCGGAGGTCGACACGCCGGCGAACACCACGCCCACCAGGGCAAACAGCGCGAACGCCACCAGCGCTGCGCGCGGCGCGCCGCCTGCCGCCCCGTCCCTCTTTTGGGCAAAGGCTTGCGGATTCACGATCCGGCACCATAGCATCGCATCTTGAATCGCCCACTATCGTCGACGCGCAAACTGCGGTAAAGTGACGCCTTCTGACACGGGAGGACATCGTGAGACACATGAGCAAACTCGCAGGAACGTTTCTAGTTGGTGCGCTTTTTGCCGTCGGCTGCGGCCCATCCGAGCTCCAGCTAAAGGTCGCGGATCTCGACAAGNNCCAAGCTGAAGGCGCAGAACGATGACTTGAGCAAGAAGCTGGCGGCCGAGAAGGCAGCTGCCGACAAGTTCAAGATGTTGGCCGCTGGTACGCAGGACGACTTGAAAGGAGCCCAGCAGCGCCTGGATGAGCTGCAGAAGGCAAAGGCGGCGTCCGAGGCCCGCGAAGCGATGTTCAGGAACCTGGCCGAGAAGCTGCGCTCGATGGTCGACGCCGGCCAAATCAAGGTCACGGTTCGCAACGGGCGCATGCTGCTGGTGTTGCCCAACGACATCCTCTTTGATTCCGGCAAGGTCGAGCTCAAGGAAGAAGGCAAGGCCGCCATCGCGAACGTGGCCAAGGTGCTGGCTGGCATGCCCGACCGCCACTTCCTGGTTGCGGGCCACACCGACAATGTGCCCATCAAGACCAAGAAGTTTCGCTCGAACTGGGAGCTGTCCACCCAGCGCGCTGTCGAGGTCACCCGCTTGCTGGTCGAGGGCGGCATGAAGCCCAGCCAGCTCGGGGCTGCGGGCTATGCGGACTTTGACCCGGCGGCTTCCAATGACACGCCTGATGGTCAGAAGCAGAATCGTCGCATCGAGATCGTGGTCGAGCCGAACCTGTCCGAGCTGCCCAGCCTGGATGGCCTTGGTGCCAAGCCGGCTGGCAAGTAGTTTCACGGGGGCGGAGGCATCCGCCGACACATGGGAGCGCGTGTCCCGCCCGCATAACCTTCTACTTTGGGGGGCGGGGTTGAACCCCGCCCCTGTGCTCCGCCCGCATATGGCTGACGGTTACCTCTCCGATGTTCAAGAAGCGTGACGTAGCCATACACTTCGTGGGCATCGGGGGCATCGGTATGTCAGGGATCGCCGAGGTGCTGCTCAACCTCGGCTATCACGTGTCGGGGTCGGATCAGCGTGCCAGCGACGCGACCCGCCGGCTGCAGGCACTGGGCGGGCAAATCCAGGTCGGACATCGCGCGGAGCAGATCCGAGGCGCCGACGTGGTGGTGATCTCCAGTGCGGTGAGGCCAGACAATCCCGAGGTGCTGGCGGCGCGCAGGCGCGACATCCCGGTGATTCCGCGCGCCGAAATGTTGGGCGAGCTGATGCGGGTGAAGGACGGCGTCGCGGTGGCCGGCTCGCACGGCAAGACCAGCACCACCACCATGGTTGCCACCATTCTGGCCCACGCCGGCCTCGACCCGACCGCGATCATCGGCGGCAAGGCCAAGGTGTTCGGGTCCAACGCGCGCCTGGGCCAGGGCGAGGTGCTGGTAGCCGAGGCGGACGAGTCGGATGGTTCGTTTCGTCATCTGTTTCCCATGGTCGCGGTGATCACCAACATCGATCGCGAGCACATGGACCACTACGGAAACGAGGCGGCCCTGCGCGCGGCCTTCCTTGATTTCGCCAACAAGGTCCCCTTCTACGGTCTGGTGGTCCTGTGTGCCGACAACCCGGTCGCGGCCGGGCTGGCGGCGGACCTACAGAAGCGCCACGTGACCTACGGCCTTTCCGCCGGCGACTATCGCGGCGAGATCTTGTCCGCCGATGCGCAAGGCACGCGCCTGCGGGTTGCGGTGCGCGGCAAGGCCCGCGGCGAGGTTTGGGTGCGCATGCCCGGCATCCACTACGCGCAGAATGCGCTGGCTGCCCTGTGCGTGTCCGACGTGTTCGATGTGCCGTTTGCTGCCTATTGCGAGGCGCTGGCATCATTTGCCGGTGTGGACCGACGCTTTACCGTGCGGGGCGAGGCAGGTGGGGTGCTGGTGGTTGACGACTACGGCCACCACCCGACCGAGATCGCCGCGACCCTGGGCGCTGCGCGCCTCTTCGGCCGGCGCCTGGTGGTCGCCTTTCAGCCCCACCGCTTCACGCGCACGCGCGACTTGCTCAAGGATTTCGCACCTGCACTCAAGGGCGCTGATGAGATTGTGCTGACCGACATCTATGCCGCTGGCGAGGCGCCCGTCGAAGGCACCACCATCGAGCGGCTGCTGGCGACATTCCCCCCTGGAAGCGCGGTGACCTACCTGGCGCGCAAGGGTTTGGCCGAAAGTCTCTTGCCCCGGCTGCGCTCCGGCGATCTCTTGCTGACCCTGGGCGCGGGCGACATCACCCTGGTGGGCGGCGAGATCCTGGGCCGCCTGGGGAAAGCGTAGGGGTGGGGCTGCAACCAAGGCGGTGAGATCATCTCGACAGCCAGGATGCGCTGAAGCTGCAGGCTGGCTTCCTGCAGGGCTGGGCTGAATGGGAGCATCCCAACCTGGCCCTCGGCCTGGGTGTTTTGGGCGGCGAGCAAGGCTCGGCGGCACAGGGTGGCCCCTGGACGGTCCGCATGGTCGGGTATCCGTCTGCACACTTTCGCGGTGGATTCTCATTTCTCAGTCTGGATATTGGTTATCTCGACCGAGAGTCCTTCGCGGGCTATCCGGCCGCCCACCTGGGCGTGTCCGTGGCCTGCTCGCGAAACGGTATTCATATCAATCACCCGGACGACATCCAGTTCCGCGTGCTTCTGGGCGGCGTGACCTTCCCGGGCGCCGACTTGCACCTTGGCCACTTGATGCCGGGCGGGAGTTTCGAGATCTTCCTAACCCCGAGGTTGGTCCTGGGCGCGACCGGCGCAGTCGGTGATGGCCTGGGCTTCGCGGGGGTGCACGTGCGATCGGTGCTGGGGAAGTGACTCGAAGCCTCCGGTTGGATCGCCGCGTCGAACACGCGCCGCCGGAGTGAAAATTTGGCGGTTCGGCCGGGCGGGGTGATCGTCTTGGGGTGCGCAACGACGCGGCCATTGGCTTGGCGGGCAGGGTAGCCCTGTCCGGCGGGGTGAGCCCTGTCGTGCGGCTCGGCGGGGGGCGGGCGATGACAGTCGAGCCAGCCGTCCCCGCTACCAATGTCTTCAGGCGCGGCTGGTTGAGCCGGCGGCGGCGGAACCGGCGTGCCGTGGTGCAGAGGTGCAGCCTGCTACTCGTGCTGTGGGCGGCCCTGGCCCGTTTGGGCCGTGGGGCGTGGGTGGTCGGACGTGTGCTGGGCAAGGTTGTCGCGATAGTGGCGGTGCTGGGGGGCGCGGGTTGGGGCGGTCGCTGGGCGGTTCACGCCGTGGTGGATTCGCCCCGCTTTCAGGTCAAGCAGATCGATATCGCGCCGGCCCAGCATGTCCGACGCGAGGAGATTCTCGAGTTGTCTGGGGTGGCGCTCGGCGACAGGTTGCTCAGCATCGACACCGACGCAGTCGCCGCGCGACTGGCCAGGCACCCCTGGGTCGCGGCCGTGCAGGTGAAACGAGATCTGCCGTCGGTGTTGCACATTGATCTCGTCGAGCGCCGAGCAGCGGCGGTCGCATCCCTGGGCGGCCTGTACCTGGTCGACGACAATGGCCGGCCCTTCAAGCGCGCGCGCATGGACGAGGCCGAGGGCCTGCCGGTTCTGACCGGCATCGGCCGGGAACCGTACGCCAAGTTACCCGAGGCGACTGCGGCGGTGTTCCGCGAGGCCCTGGCAATTCTGGACGACTACCGCTCCCGCCCCGGCCGGCCCGCGCTGTCCGAGGTGAGCATCGACCCACGCTTTGGCTTTTCCCTCATCCTGCTGGAGGGCGGGGCCGAAATCCGGCTTGGCCGGGGTGAAACCAGCAAGAAACTGGCGCGATTCGATCAAATCCTAGAAGCTGTGGAAAAGGAACACCTGGGCGGGTTGTCCGCCATACGGGTCGTGAACCTCGACCTTGGCAGCCGACAAGTCCCGGTGTTCCTGCGCGGGCGCGACGGTGACGCCGCAACCGAGAAGCCGGCACCCAGGCCGGCGAGAAACTGAGAAGCCGAAGGAACGGAGACGAGCAAGAA
>PMCR01000091.1 GCA_003155465.1 Myxococcales bacterium
CTTGGTGTGGGTCCCGTCGCTGATCGCGAAGCTGTCGTTGTCGGCGATCGACGCCTTGGCCACGCAGGTGAGTGAGCCGGTAGCGGCTGCGGCAGATATGCCGTGGCCCAGGGTGACTCTCACTGCGGCGGTCCTGGCGCTGTAGTCGACGGTGTCTGTGTCCGCGCCACCCGACATCGTGTCCGCAGCCAGGGCAGCCTGCTGCAGGAAGAGGTCGTTGCCCACGCCGCCGTTGAGCGAGTTGACGGTTCCCGGGGGCGAGGCGCCGCCGCTGGTGATGGTGTCGTTGCCTTCACCGCCGTAGATCGTCATGCTGATCGCTCCGGCGAGGGGACCGACCGACGCGCCGCCCAGAGGCGCGCCGCCCTGGCCGGTGATGACGTCATTGCCTGCACCTGTGCTGACCAGAACACTCTCGACCCCGGTCATGCTGATGTCAGGCGTGGTTCGCGCTGTGCCGCCGGCCACGCCTACGGCCGCGTACGACGTACCGGTTGTCGCATTGGTTCCGAAAGTGACGAGGTCTGCGCCTGGGGTGCCACGCATCTTGACCGTGTCGCCCGTGCCTGCCCCGAGCACTATCACGATCATGGGGCCGGAGGTCGCGGTCGCCTGGCCGAATATGCCGCTATAGAAGTCGAGAATGACCTTCTGGTCACCAGCCCCGCCGTTGATGGTGATCTTCTTGGTGGGTTGGACTGTGCATTCCACACCTGCCTTGTTGGCGTTTGCGACCACCACGCCATCCGCCCCTCGTTTGAAGAGGTACGCGGTCTCGTCCGCCCCCATCGTCAGAGTCATTTCTCTGGTCGTTGGGTCTGTCGTGCTGTAGGTGCAGTCTGCCGCAAGCAGATCGAAGTGGGTCTCATCAAACCCTTCGAGCCCCGCGGAATCGAAATCGATCCCGGTGGCCTTCTGCTGACCGCCAGAGCACGCCCCACCTAGGAGCAATGCCAATCCCAGTTGCTTCAATCTGCTCTTTCCAAACATGACGTACCTCCTTGGGCTCGCGACGGAAGAGTCCAGAACGCGGGTGGGCTGCATCCTGGCACGACGGGGACTTCCGTCTCGTCACCCGCCGCGTTGTGCCTAAAAACTTTGGCTGTAGACCGCTCTTCGGCTCATGCGCAACATCGCTTAAGCCAGAGGGACGACTAAAGAACCGTTTTCCCGGTGCCGATTAACTTGCTCAAATGTGTTTTTCTAGGGATCTGGCACCCCCGTTGGCTCTCGTTCTTCTGGCTGCGGCATGCTCTTCGGGAAAATTGCAAGGCGGACAAGATGCAGCGGAAGACGCCACGCAAGCGGATCGCGTGTCCGACTCCCGAGGTGCGGCGGCCGAAACTCAAGTCGACCGAGTGCGTGTCATCGACGCGTCGGACACCGCGGGGTTGCGTGATGCCAGGGTTGATGGGAGTGATGCGGCCTTGGACCGTGCGGGAGACACCCGCGACTCGGCTGCTGCGCGCGACACGGGTGGTGGGGAAGACGGGGCAGAAGTGGGAGGTGCAGCAGACACCTCTGATGCGCGTGACGTGGCCGACAGGCGAGACAGCTCAGCAGACACCCGAGACGCGGCCGCTCTGCCCGATACGGGCAATCAAGATGGCGCGGCCGGCGCCGCCGAGGTCAGGGACGCGTCCAAGGACCTGTTTAAGGACCTGTCCAATGACCTGTCCAAGGACACAACCAACGATGCAAGGAAGCTTGACGGCACAACGGACCTGCCTCCTCCCAATAGCTGTTCCAATCCCATCGAGATACCCATGGGCCAGCCTCATGTTGACCTGGCCCTGACCACGACAGGCGCCGGCCACAACTCCGACCTGCCCTGTGCACAGGGAGGGTCCGATGTGGTCTTGTCGCTGACCCTGCTACAGGACGAGCTGGTCTATGCCGATACCCTTGGAGCGACCTGGAACACGCTGCTTTTCTTCAGCACCACCTGTCCTGTTGCACCAGGGACTCGCACCCCGGACGGGGGAGCCGTTTCCTGCAGTGACGACGCCTGCAACTCGAACCAATCACAGGCCTTCGCCTTGCTCGGCACGGGCGTCTACTATCTGATCTTGAGCGGGGCCAACGGCGAGTCGGGTGACGTCACTCTGCATTTCCAGCATGCGCCGGTGGGGAATGGGCCTGTGACCACGCTGGCGGCGGGCAGCGACGCGGTCGGCGGAGCCACGGACGGCGTCGGGCCAACCGATGTGTGCGAGGCCCCAGGGCCTTCCAGCAGCTACTGGTGGATCACTTGCCCTGACTATTTGGGCGGTGCCCTTGCCGCCTCGACCTGCACGGGGACGACCTTCGATACGGTCCTATCCCTGCAGATCCCGCGCACCGACGTGGCTTCATGCATCGACGACACGGATCCCTGCGGTACGCGATCGTCCATGAACACGACGATTCCACCTGGCGCCGGCCTCAATGTGCTGACCGTCGGCGGCGCCACCCCGAGCGCCGGCGGTGTCTATCTCCTCACCTACACCCGCCCCTAGCACTACTGATTGAAATTCTCCCGTCGTCGTCGCTGCTGCGGGCCCTGTCCGCTTTCTCGCTCCTCAGTCAGATACGTCCAGTATCTTCCCTCGTCGCTCGTCGCGGCCAGGGCTCCTCGCGACGCGCCGGCTCGGTCAGAATTTCAATCAGTAGTG
>PMCR01000048.1:0-251 GCA_003155465.1 Myxococcales bacterium
AACACATCGCAGATCTTCTTGATGACTGCGACGCGGGGATGGTTCCCGGTAGCAATGATCGCGTTCGTCTTGATCGCCACTTTCGTGCTCGCCCAGTCCTTGCTCGACCGGAAGATCGTGCTCCAGGCGTCGGCCGCGGTGGTCTTGTTGGCCAGATACATCGCCATTTGGTCGAGGTTGGTGGCGATCACGTTCGCGTCGACCGCGGCGTTCTGGGCGGCGAAGGTGTCGTTCTGGGGGTTGGCCGTCAG
>PMCR01000048.1:290-3194 GCA_003155465.1 Myxococcales bacterium
CCGCAAGACTGACCAACCGACCCGCTGAACGCACCCATCGTACACCGACAGATATGAGGTTGGTGCATCCTTGCGCTTGTGGCTTGCAAAAAAAAGGGGCCAGCTCGCCTAGCCCCACAGAGGACCACTTTTTCAGATGGCACGAGGTGCGTCGGGGAGTACGTGTCAGGCGCAGGCGGTGACGGTTTCCTTAATGATCGTAATCGGTTAGGTAATAACGCGAGCGGGCGGGCAGGATCGCCAATCGGCAGAGCCAAGATTTTTGAGCTGCAAGGAAGCGTTCGTACCACTATTCATCAGGCGCTCGTCTACCGTGGCTGTAGAAACACAGTTGAACCTGTGGCTCCGACCTTGCTACCCTGACACAATAAGATCCGTGTCCGACTGGGTCAGTGACGGCAGCAATTCCAAGAACCAAGCAGCAAAGGGATACAACAATGCCTGAGAATCCTCGCCCTCAGCGCCGCGATTTTCTCAAGACCGCCGCAGCAAGCGCGGCAGGGGTCATGGGACTTGGTGCTCTGAAATTCGACAAGGTTTTCGCCCAGTCGACTGGAGGGTGGACGACCGGTATGCAGGTAAATCCGGCCATCGACAACAAGCGGGTGATCTGCTGTCACGACACGAAGATGCTGACGGGTAACCCGCAGAACAACAACTGGGCCAATCAGAACTCGACAGTCGATGCGGCCGTGGTCACCACCAACCTCGACCAAATGGCAATGCAGCTAGCCCAGAAGACTACAGCGGCTGATGCCTGGAGCACGATCTTTCGGTCCGGCAAAGACTGGGCGAGCACAAAAGTGGCCATCAAAGTAAATGGGATCGGGGGCGCAACCGGAAACCATCCTAGGACTGCAGTTGTCAAGAAGATCTGCGACGTGTTCGTCGATCAGTTCAAAGTCCCGGCGGCGAATATCGTCATTTACGACGCCAATACCGACGCGGGGATATGTTATTCCTCCCTCGCAAGTCTCACTGATTCGACCAAGATTCGCGCAGTGGTGAGCACAAGAGCAGGATCCCTGAACGGGTTCAAGCCGGTCACCATTACCAATGTGGGAAGTGGAAAGACCATCTCCTGCGTGGCCGACCTGGTTGACGGTGTCATAGACATCCTTGTGGATATTTGTGTGCTCAAGATCCATGACGGTCCTGGAGGCAGTTACGGGTACGGCAGCTGCAGCCTGTGCATGAAGAACCATCTTGGCACCTTCGTCAACACCGCAAACACAACCGGAAACATAGGAAGCGCGACCGGGCTGCACTCCATACCCGCCATTTGCGAAATCAACAAGCATCCCGCCATCCTGGGCGGCAATCCTGTCCGGCAGCAACTGTGCATCGTGGATGGCCTGCTGGCGAACGGCAAGAGTCCGGGCGGAAGCTGGGATACCCGCATAGACCGAATCGTCATGGGCACATTTGCCCCCATCGTTGACTATCTCACGGCAAAGAACGTTCTTTTCAACACAGCCGTCATGACCGTTATCGCGAAGGCCACGACCGGCTCGGCTGCCATTCCGCAGTTTCTCACCAACTTCGACTACGCTGAGACTGACGCATTGGAGTGGATTGAATACATTCCGGGCAGTGGCACAGTCACTCCCACCGGCGGCAGCGGCGGGAACAGCGGAGCGGGAAGCGTGGGCGGCAGCGGCGGGACCAGCGGAGCCGGAGGGGGGCGCGGCGGGAGCAGCGCGGCGGGCGGCGCGGGCAGCGGCGGGACCAGCGGAGCCGGAGGGGCGCGCACCGGCGGAAGCAGCGGGGCTGGCGGCGCGGGCGGCGGGGGGAGCAGCGGGGGCGCGGGCAGCGGCGGTGCGACCGTTGCGGGCAGTACGACGGAGAACGGTGGCACTACGTCAAGCGGCGTTGGCAGCGGGGGAACTGGCGGACTGGCGACCAGCGCTACGCCGGCTTCCGGGGGCTCGACGACTACAGGCGGAGCGACCGCCGCAAGCGGGACAGCCTCAAGCTCAGCGGGCGGCACCCACGGAACCACCGAAGCCACGAGCGGGAAAGCCGCTGCCGGGAGTTCAGGGGGCGGCTGCAGTGTCGCCGGGGTCGACCGCAGAGCCACCCCGTGGGGCGCGATGCTGGCGTTGGGCGCAGTGGTGGCCGGAAAGCTTCGGCGCCTTGTCAGCGGCGGCGATCAGTAGAACAACGGCCAGGGCGTGAACCGTTTCGCCCCCCCTGGCGCAACTGCAAGGCTGTCGTCCCTCTGGGCTTCACTTGCTCTCGCGCGCGAAGGGAGCACGCTTCATCGATTGCGCAAGGAGTCGGTATGTGCAGATTTCCAGGCCGGATAATTCTGATAGCGGGTGCTGCTGGTTGGCTGGTTTCCTGCAGCGGCACGAATTCCAAGACTGACGGGGGCAGGCCCGCCACCGCCGGAAGCGGCGATGCCGCCGCGGGCGCCATGGCGGGTTCTACTGGCTCGGGCGGCCAGAGCAGTGCAGCGGTCGCTGGGAGCAACAGCAGCTATGGCGGCGATGGTGGCGCAGGCTCTACCGGCGGGACGGCAAGCGCGAGCGCCGGCAGCGGTGGCGCTTCCACCAGCAGTTCGGGCAGCCGCGGTGGCGCGGGGGCGGCAGGAGCGGGCAGCGGGGGTGGTTCTGGGGGCAGCGGAGGCAGCGCGGGCTCAAGCGGCGGGACGACAGGCCCGGGCAGCAGCAGGGCCGGCGGTGGCGGCACGGCGACGGGTGGCGGGGGCCTGGCCGGATCCGGGAGCGGCACGGCAACCGCGGGAAGCGGCAGTGGCGGCGGCGGAACTGGGGGTGTCCCCACCACCGGGGGCGGGCTCTCCCTGAGTGTGGGCGGCGGAAATTTGAAGATCGAGGTCTGCGCGGACAACGTGATCCGCGTCGCCTTTGCCAAGAGCGCGACCTTCTTCACCCGCGCCAG
>PMCR01000413.1 GCA_003155465.1 Myxococcales bacterium
GGCGGCTCGTCCGCGACTGGTGGCTTGTCAGAGGCCGGCGGCTCGTCAGCGGCCGGCGGCTCGTCAGCGTCCGGTGGCTCGTCAGCAGCCGGTGGCTCGTCGGCAGCCGGTGGCTCGTCGGTTGTTGCCGGTGGAGTTCTCATCACGCCGGACGCCACAGGCCATGTCACTGCCGCGAGCAATCGCCTCGGGATTAACGGCAACTGGTTCTCCTACGTCGACAAGGCCTCGACCCTTTCTCCACCCGCCGGGAGTTTTTCGAATGTCGGCGGCAAGATGTGTACAAAGGGAAGCCTCGCTGCGAGTGCGGGCTCGTACGGCGGCATCGGGTTTGAGTTGAACGACTCAGCCGGGCAGCAGCCATACGACTTGACAAAAAATGGGGTCAAGGGATTCAGCTTCGTGTTGTCGGGAACGCTTCCCACCGGCGGGGTTCGTTTTGCCTACGGCAAGACGAAGGACGACAACGTCTTCTTCGCCACGGTCACCACGCTTGGCCAGAATACGGTTCTGGCCTCGGTTCCGCCTCTAGGGCAAGGTTCTTGGGAGAAGGTGGAAACCTGGGACCCCACGATGATTGCGCTCATTGAAATCCAGGTTCCGGGCTTGGCCACCGCTGCCAATCCGTTCGACTTCTGCGTCGAGGCACTCACTGCGCTCACTCAGTAGACTGGTGGAGCGCCTCGGCGCCCATGCCCCCCCGCCAGACCATCGGTTTCAAGTCAGGGTGAGGGGAACGGCTTCGCCTCGACCAGATCAGTGAGCCTGCAGCTTGGACTGGATCACGTATTGCGAGATGGGGATATTCACGGCTGAAACCCCAAGTGCCACCATCCGGGCCATCTGATAGGCGCCCTCCGACACGAAGTGCAACGCGTCCAAAATGATGGTCGAGGTGACTTTGGCGTCGCCGATGCTTGTGTAATAGGCGAGTGCCATGGTTTGCAGGTCGATGACCGGGGTATTGGTTTCCGCGCCTACGGCGATGATCGCTTTGCAGTACTCGGCGAAGCCGTTCGTGAAGACGCCACCGGACAGTTGATGTCGCGGAGTCGGGGTGAGAAGGACCGGTATGGCATTCTTGCCGCGCGCGCCGTCTATGTACTGCTTCAGGTAGGTTCTGAAGGTGGTGGCGGGGTCGGTGTAACGACTCGCGTCGCTGGTGTATCGATCATTGATTCCCCACTGGGCAAAGAGGTAGTCGCCCGGCTTTATGACGGCCAGGATCTCATCCAAACGTCCTTCAGTGATGTACGACTTGGAACTTCTGCCGCCCATGGCCTTGTTCACCACGATGACGTCGCTGGGATTGAAGAATTCCTGGAACCGCTGACCCCACCCCTGCTGGTCTTTGGCGTTGGTGGCGTAGGTTTGGCAGGTTGAATCTCCGGCCAGATAGACGGTCGGCGTTCCCGTCGCCGCGGGGTAGGGGCCCGTGCCGGGCATGACGACAGCACCGCCCGCACTTCCACCAGCGGAGCCGCCGGTGATGGCCGCACCGCCCGAGCCTCGGCCGCCAGCCCCGCCAGTTGAGGTCTTGCCGGCAATGCCTGCGTCGCCGGTGGTGGTGCCGCCGGTGACGCCCCCGTCCTTTGCACCACCGCCTGCCGCGCTGCCGCCCGTGGCGCTGCCGCCCGCGGCGCTGCCACCCATCACGCTACCGCCGGCCACGCTGCCTCCTATCGCGCTCTCGCCGCCTGTCGCCCCGCCGCTCGCTTTGCCACCCGTGGCGCTGCCACCCGTGGCTGGCTGGCCGGCCGCACTGGTCACGGCCCCTCCGGTAGCCGATCCACCCTGAGGGACCGAGCTGGCTTGCGACTGCCCACCAGATGCAGGCGTGCCGCCGCTGGGCAGGGAGCCTCCAGAGCTAGGCGGACTCGTGGTAGCGCCCCCTGTGCTCACGCTGCTGGAAGCCATGACGTCACCGCCCGTGCTTCCCCCAGAACCAGTAGCGGCTGGGGAGCTGTCCGAGCTGCAACCCAGCAGTGAAAAAGCAGTGAGAGCGAAAACGCTGGCAATAATCTTGGTGACACAGGTTTTCATCGTGGAGAGACTCCTATGCAATGCATCGTCGCGGCTTTGGACGTTGGGGGCGGTTAGATCCTGGCGTGGATCAGCCTCCTGGAATGACCTCTCTTGGCGGTTCCCTCCCCCTTTATATAATCACACTTGCAAAGTGTCGTTGGGGAGCCATACGGCTCAGGAAATCGGATGCCGCATTGGGCAATCGACTGCCACCCGCCGGCCGGTCCCCGGATTCGGCCACCGGCCACCGGCCACCGGAGCCGGCAAGCAAAGCGGTACTAGTTCGTCGCCGCTGTCTCGCCTACGAGCACGCCGACGTCGGAAGCAATCGTGCTCTTTTCGCTGTCCGTGCCGGAGAACTTGAAGCCGGCGCGTCCCACGAAGTTGGCGTCGGGCACGAAATGGGCGGTGTGGCCGTCGGCCGCCACCGAGACCGTGCCGTTGACCGCCGACGAGACGGTGTACACGGCGCCGGTCTTGAGTCCCGAGGTGAAGCGAGTCATGTCCACATCTAGGGAGCCACCCTTGGCCACCACCCCGTGGGGAATGGCGAGCCACTGCAGATAGTCTTCGAGCCAGGTGTAGCCCACGTTCCCTGGCACGAAGGCGTAGACGCAGGGCACTAGACCGTTGTGGTCGTCGAGGCTGGGATTAAGGCCAACCGCTTTTTCCCAGTAGTCAGGCATGCCATCCTTGTCCGTGTCGGTCGGCGCTGGGGTGGAAGCCAGCGTGCCCATACCGCCGTTGCCCAGCCCGTTGGCATCGATCTGCTGGTAGTTGAGGTGCCTGTGTTTCTGGGTGACAACGTCGTCGATCACGAGCGCATCCACTTCATCGCGCAGGGGTTTCTGCGACTTCACATCCAGGCGCAACGGCCCCGCGCTCGAAATGACCTTCTTGTAGGCGGTCAGGTGGTCGTCCTGCGTGACTGGCAGCCCGACAATTGGATTGCTGGCGCTCACCGGCTGGAAGTCCGCGGTGAGCGGGAACGGTGTGGTCACTTTCTCGTAGTCGCCGGAGGCCATGTCGAAATCCGTCTTGGTGACGTCGAGCACGCCATTGATGTTGCCGTCGAGAGCGCAGTCTTCCATGAACAGGTGGAAATTCGGCTTCCCGCTGGTGTCCAGGTTCGCACTCTCCAGGGCATTGGTCTTGGCGGTGCCGGAAACGAAATAGCTGCCGCGTACATTGGCCCGCCAGTTAGCCGGGTTACCCGAATCTCCCATGATGAAACCGATATCCCAATCGAAGGTGACGTTGTTCACCCAATCGAGCAGCGTGGCGCGGGCTTTGGGATTGCGGGTGTGATTGTGCGCCCACAGTGAATGGTGACCCGTGGCTTTGCTCTGATCCCACAGCCCGCCACAGGAATGGGTCTCGAGACCCCACGCATTGATCGAATACTGATACGTCATGTTCTCCGGCGGAGTCTTGAAACTGGACATGTTCTCGTCGTGGCTGAACATCATGTCGCAGTGGTCCCAGACCAAATTGACCGCGTTGCTGTCCATATCCACTGAGTCGGCACTGTATCCATCGCGGAATCGCATGTGGCGGATGATGACATCCCCTGCGGAGAGCCAGAACGTGCCGTCCTTGA
>PMCR01000385.1 GCA_003155465.1 Myxococcales bacterium
TGCGGGTGAGAAAGAACCACCAGGTCAACCCGTGCAATGCCCCGCGCGCGCAACACCGGCTCCACGATTCGTGCCCCGGTGTCGAAGGAATCGTCGTAGCGGCCGCCGCCGTCGACCAGCATGACGAACCCGCCCGGCCCCTCCAGCAAGGCTGAATCCCCCTGCCCCACGTCGATGAAAGTCACGCGCATCTCGTCGGCCGTCTTGCGACTCAGGTCGCGCACCACCAGACTGCCCGCGGCCAGCGAGCTGGCCAGGAGGGCCGCCAGCAGCCATCGCCATCGCCGACCCGTGCCCCGTGACAGTCCGTAGAGAAGGAAGCCGGCGCCGGCCACCAGGGCCGCGCTTTCGAACAAATTGGGATAGCGAACCAAGATGATAGGTGCCAAACGCCGAAATCCGTCCGCCCCTAAGAGCGCCGCCCGCGACGCCAGACCCGCGATCCAGAGCGGCGCAGCCCCTAGAATCGGATGGGCCAGGGCCAAGAGCGCGCCCACCAGCCCACAAGGCAGAACCGCCAGTTCCACCAGCGGCACCAGCACCAGATTGCCAACCGGGGCAGCCGGCGTCACCTCGCCAAAATGGTGCGCCACGATCGGCATCGTACTCAGGCTCGCGACCGAGCTTGCCGCCAGACAGCGACCCAGCCACCCCAGCGCCCTTCGCCACCGTCTTGCGCCCTTGGGCGGCGCCGCAGGCGCAAACCGCTGGGCAAAGAAGCCCAGGGCGATCACCGACGCGAACGAAAGCTGAAACGAAATATCCATCAGCGCGAGCGGCGATTGCACCAGCAAGACCAGCGCAGCGAAGGCGATGCTGGCTGCCAGGGAGAAAGGGCGATTGACCAGCATCGCGCCCAGCGCCGCAGCCGCCATGAAAGCCGAGCGCAAGGTGGCGATGGCCTCACCGGTGAGCAAGGTGTACAGCACCACCGCTGGCAGCGACAGCGCAGCGGCCAGCGCCGTGGCGTTCACCCGCAAGGCCCACGTTGGAACCAACATGGCCAGGCGGCGCAACAGCCCGAACACCAGCGCCGCCACCACTGCCAGATGCAGACCTGAAACCGACAGAACATGGGTGGCTCCGGCCGCGCGAAAGCCCTCCTCGACGTCGGGAGACACGTCGGTGCGCTCGCCCAGCACCATGGTACGCACGAATGCCGCCGCAGCACCGGCGAGCCGTTGATTGATCACCCGCGCCATCGCCGAACGCAGGCGAAAGGCCAGACGTCGCGGCTGCCAGTTCCAGGCCTCGACCCCGGGCACGAGTTGGATATCTGCGGCGGTTCGAACGCTGGCGAGCACGTCCACGCCCTGTGCCTGGGAGAGCAAGCTTGCGTCGGGCAGGCCTGGATTGGCGAACCCGCGCGGCAGGAAGAGCCGCGCCGAAAACGCCACCTCGTCCCCCGGCGCCAGGTCCGGCACACCCTCTGCCACGATCACCAACGCCCTGATTCCCACGGGAGATGCGTCGACCGAGTGAACCGCCAGTGAGAACCGCGTCTTCCTGCTCTCGCCCTGCCCTGCGCCCGCCTCCGGGCCCATGACCACCTGGCCTACCACGCGAACCAAGGTGTCCTCGGGCACGACGGGTGGGGCTTGGCACTGCTCGATCGCGCGGATGCCAAGCCCGGCGCCCGCTGCCAGCGCACCTGCCGCGACCGCGGTGACCCACGCACGCCGGCGCAGCCTCCAGGCCAGAAGCCCGAGCGCCACCAGCCCGAGCCCCGCCGCGATCTGGGCCTGGACGAGAATCGCCACAGCGATCCCGCAGGCGAACGCACAGGCCCAGAGAGCGAGAACCATGTCGGATCTTCGTCCGACTTGGCTGCAAGTTGCTTCCAGTCAGAACTATTCGCCGGGACAGCCGCAAGACTGGCCAGGATCTCGCGAAGCGCGATCCAATACGTGGCTGGTCAGCAACGCCACACAGAGAGCTCTACAACATTTCGCGCTTGGCCATGGCCTTGCGCATCTTGCCCAGAGCCTGCTCCTGCAGCTGGCGCACCCGCTCGCGCGACAGACGATATTCGTCGCCGATCTCCTTCAGAGTGCGCTCGCGGTCGTTGACCAACCCGAAACGCTTGCGAAGGATGTCTGCTTCGATGGGCTTGAGCACGCTTAGTAGCTTGAGCATCTCCCGCTGGGTCTCGCTGCTCATCATCTGGTCGGGAGGAGCAGGCGCCTCGTTGGGGTCCACCAGGACATCGATGAGCCTCCGGCCATCGTCCTCAGAAAGCGAGCGATCGAGCGACACCGGGTTGTCGGCCAAGAAGGTGCGCATCTTTTCCAGCTTCTCGGCCTCAATCCCGGTTACCGAGGCGATTTCCTCGGTGGTGGCAGGCCGCTCCAGCTTGGATTGAAGCTCGCGTTCGGACTTTGCTATGCGGTGATAAGCGTCGATCATGTGAACAGGCAGACGCACCGCCCGGCCCTTGTCGGCCAGCGCCCGGCTGATGGCGTGACGAATCCACCANNCGATGTTGCCCTCCTGGATGAGGTCAGGCAGGGGCAGACGGCCATGGTTGAACCGTCGCGCGATGGACACGACCAAGCGCAGGTTCGCCTTGACGAACTCATTCTTGGCGCGCTTGACCACTGCCGCCTTCAAGGACACGCCTTCTACAAATTGGCGGAACGCCTTGTTGTTGGTCGGGAAGCCAAGACCCTCGATAGGTCGCCCCAGCTTGGCCGCCCCATTCAGACGATGGATCTCGGCCATGGCGGCATCGACGAACACTCGGTCGATGTCCAGCTCCTTCAGCTTGGCGGCAATGCCAACCACCATCTTCTCGAGTTTCTTGTCCTTGGCGGCAACGCCGCGGCGACCGACCCGCTCGGCCAGGGTTCGGTAGGCCTTGAACTCTGGCAGAGGCTTGCCCATCGCAGCGTCGACTGTCGCCACTGCGTGCCCGGCCCAGGGGGTGAAGGTCAGGATGACCCTCCACAAGTCCAGCTCAAGCTCCTCTATGTGGCGCGCAGTCTCGAACTCCTGCTCGGGCCGCAGCACGTCCAGTTCCGCCATGTCGCGGAAGTACATCGAGAGGAAACTCTGCGGCTCCTCGGACTTCTTGGTTTCGGCTTCAGGCCCAGGGCGCGCTACCACCTCCTCTTCCTCTTCCCCGTCCGGGTCGCTCTCTCCCTCCTCGTCGGGGACCGGGGCCAGCTCGACCTCCAGATCCTCTTCTGGAACGGCAACCACCACCGGCTCGATGGGCTCCAGCTCCGGCGGCAGATCATCCACTGCGGCTGCAAAGACAGCTTCGACCATTGGCGGCTCAGGCAGTCCCAGCTCGATGCCAACGTCATTGGCTGGTCGTGCCAAGGCACCCGGCCCTTCGGCGAGTCTTGGCCCAGGACGGCGCCCAGCCTTGACGCGGTGACTTGCGTTTGCCGGCCGCTGTCTGCGAGTTGCTTTCATTCTTGTTGCTGTACGGTCCATTGCTGCTTCTCTCTAAGTAATTGTTTGGAGGGCTCCCTACTACACGTATACGGGCCGGAGCGCTAGAATATTCCTGGCACCGCAAATTCTCTCTTGTACACTTTGATGTTCGACTGCGCGCATCGGTTTCATTAGGGTTGATCGTGCGTGGCGAGCGGCGCAAAACGCGCGTGGAGTTGAGCCGCCGCACGCATTCCGAAGCAACGCCTGTGTTTGCAGGACGTTAGTGTCTCCAGGCGGCCGGAGCAGCGCAAGAATATGCAAGAATGCTGCTTACGGATGTCTGCTCACGTCAACGGACGCTCACAAACCAGCACGACGTGCCGCGATGCGGCCCCGAGAAACGGTTCCTGGTTTGCGAGACTTCCCGAGGCTTCAAGGACTTGGAACCCGGCTCGACGCAAGACCCTGCCCAGCTCATGCAAGCTGTAGGCACGAATCGAAATCTCGTTCTCGACCTGGCGCCCATCCCCGAACACGATGGAACGTCTGACCAGAACCCTGCTCGTGTGGAAGTCAAAATCCACCTCCTCAAGCACCACGCAGCCGTCACCTTCCCACCAAGTCCGGCTGGGCAGATCGGACACGACGTAGTCCCGGTTGATGGTGTCAACCAGAAACCGCCCGCCAGGCTTGAGCGCGCGACAGATCGACGAGGCGACGCGCAGGTTGGTCTCCTCGTCGAAGTAGCCGAATGAGGTGAGCACACAGTAGGCGGCGTCGAACTGGCTGTCGTAGGCCATCTCGCGCACATCCGCGTGCACGAAGTTGACCGACAGCCCCCGACGTTGGGCCTCGTCGGCCGCACGAATCAGAAGCGGCAATGAGAGATCCAGCCCCGTTACCCGGTATCCACGCTGGCCGAACTCGATGGCATGTCGACCGTAGCCGCACGCAATGTCCAGCACTTCGCCATCAGCCGGAGGAGACAGCGCGTCCTTGATGAAAGCCGTCTCCCGTAACGTCTGTTGCGCGGTCATGAACGGCAGGGTGCGCAGATAGTCCTCGTCGAATACTTCCTCGAACCACGGCTTGAGTTTTCTCTTGAGAGACCGGCGCGACAAAGCCTCAGGCAGAGGCAGAGATTCTCTCACCAGAGCCGCGGTGCTTGCACCCCCGACCGATCCGCCTGCCGCAGAGGATGATTCCGGACGCAGCGCCTGTGAAGTGGCCCCAGGCGCCCCGGCAATGCCAGGTACCGGCGGAGGCGTGGTGGCCGCGGACGACGGAGACGACGGCGTGTCGCCTGTCTCCATAACCTCGAAGTCGCCGTCCCCGACTTCGCCGGTCTCGGCCATCCGTATCGGGGCCTCTGGCGTAGCGCCCGTCGTGGAGCTTCCCTGCGAGACCAGCGGAGAGGCGTTCCCGCCGGGCGCTGCCGTCAACTCAGCTTCCGCGCCAGGGCGAGGTAAGACCGCCGGCTCGGGCAACGGAGAAGCCGTGACCGCCTCCTCTTGGGCCGGCTGGTTCGCAGCGAGCGTCGCTGGTCCGGATGGCGGAGTGACCGCCTCCATCTCTCG
>PMCR01000555.1 GCA_003155465.1 Myxococcales bacterium
TGCCGACATGATGAGTGGCCTGCCACCGGGCAAATCCGGGTCACCAGCGCCGCGCTACCGAGGTCAACACCGGTGCGGCGCTATTCTATTGCGCTATTTGGCACTTCTGGATGCTCGTCTACAGCCAGGCACTTTGTGCGCCCTATGGCGCATTTTCGGGCGAGGACCATGTGGCATTCGAGGTGCGACCCACAGACGGTTCTCTAGCCACAGGAATCCGGATGAAGAAGGTCGTGCCCGCGCCAAGCTCGGTCTCGAAGCTCAGCTCGCCGCCGTGCTTGTCCACGATCACTGACCGAGCAATGGCCAGTCCCTGGCCGGTGCCCTTTCCGACCCCCTTGGTCGTGAAGAAGGGATCGTAGATTTTGTCGGAGATCTCGCGCGGAATGCCGACACCGGAATCGGCGATGCTGATCACCACCGATGCGCCTTCGTTTTGCGTTCGGATGGTAATGGTCCCTCTCTGCCCCGTGTCCTTGACCACCTCCGCTATAGCGTGAGCGGCGTTGACGATGATGTTCAGGATGGCCTGATTGAGCGCACTGGCGTAGCAGGCAACCGGCGGCAGATTCCCCAATTCCATCTTGACGTCGGCGACGTGTTTGTACTCGCTGCGAGCAATAGTGAGCGTGTTTTCGATTGCATGGTTCAGATCGACGGACGTCACTTCAGTTTGATCGGGATGGGCAAACTCCTTCACCGATCGCACGATCGTGGCCACCCGCGCGAGTCCATCGAGGGAACTTTGGATTGCCCCTGGAAGATTCTCGACAATGTAGGGAAGATCCGCGTCCTGCTCGGCCTTGGCGATTTCGCCAGCGGCCTCCGACCAGGGCCTGCCGTCTTGAAGAGTGCAATGCCAGTCCTGGTATTTCGCGATGAGCGTGGTCACGTCCTTCATGGCGTCGCGGATGAACACGATGCTGTCATTGACGAACTGGATGGGCGTGTTGATTTCGTGAGCGATGCCGGACGCCAGCCTTCCGACCGATGTCAACTTCTCCTCCTGAACCAACCGCGCCCGGGTCGAGACAAGCTCCGCGATGCTCGACTGGAGCTCAGCTGTCTTGGCCGCCAACCCCTGGTTGGCGGCCGACAGGGCGTCGTGCGCATGGCGCAATCTCAACTCGGCGCGCGCCCGAGCGGAGAAATAGATAGCCAAAATCGTCGTGAACGCAAGGGCTCCCAGGAAAGCCAGCCAGGGTTCAGCGCCCAGTCCGCGGGCGGCGGAGGTCGCCGGCCAGCAGCTGACAGTCCACGTCCGACCCGCGACGTCGACCGGAGCGACATACCGGAGATCGCCTGCCTCGGCAGAGGAGTGGGCAGCGGAGGAATACATGAGCGGATCGGCGCCGGCCGCGGCGTCGACAATTCTCACCGCAATTCCGCGTGATTGTGAAGCGGCCAGGGCACCGTCGATCAGATCGACAGCCCGAAAAACGCCGAGCGAGAAACTGAGCAGGGTTCCATCTGGTGCAAAGTTCGGCCAAAGGACGAGGAATCCCTTCTGCATTCTCCTTTCCTGGACAAGCCTGACAGGCTCCGTCGCTGCCGGTCGCCTGGTGGCGCGCATTCGCTCGATCGCTGCCCTGCGGATCGGTTCCGAGGCTATGTCGAATCCGACGGCCGGTTGGTTCCCCTTCAGCGGTTCGACAAAGGCGACCGGGAAATACTCCGGCCGGTCCGCGGCGGTCACCAGGCCTCCCTGGGCGTTGCGCTCGGTGATTTCGAACTTCGGATTCCACGCCCGGGCCTTTCTCTCGAAGTCAGGGCGCTCTTCGCGATCCACGCGCGGTACCCATTCAAGCGCCTGGATGACACGGCTGCGCTTGAGGAAGGGCTCGACAAAGGTCGCGAACTGCTCCCGGTCGATCACGGCAAAGACGTGATAGAGAGCCGACATTGCCTCCAGTTCGTGCGCGCTGTCGTCGACCGCCCGCTGGATCGATGCCACGGCGTTGCGCGCGTCACTTGCGAAGCGAGATTTCACCTGCTGTTGTCTCAGCTCGCGCACCAACGCGAAGAGCGCGAGCGAAAAACCGATTCCGATGGCGACCAGAAGGAGAAGTCCCCGATCAGACTTCCAAAGCGTTCGCTTCACAGGACCTCCGCCGAAACACGGTGGTTCGGTGGCCACACCGCAGACCTGGTCCGTACCTGGCTCCCGAATGCCAGAGGGCGGCGGTGTTGGCCGCGCAGGGGGTCTCCTTTCTCATCGAGTGACCTCGCGGCTCTGGCGCACGACCGCCGGACTCTCTGGCTCATGGCTTGGGGCTCCTCAGTTGTGTCGGCAGAAAGGCGCAAACAGTGAAGTCAATCTGAGAACCCGTGCGGTTTGGAAACTCGTAGCGGGAATTATCGAAGGATTGCGGGAGGATGCGCGGCTTCGATTGGCGCGATCGCGTCCAAATCGACGGCGATCCCAAGGCCCACGACTGCGCTTTTCCAGGTAATCCAGCAACACCTACTGACCTTCGAGCAACAGTGGACCGACCACGCCGACGGTCGCACGCTGCCCAAGTTCGTGCTGGACGAGATGCACGGGTTCATGGCGCGTGGAATCTTGGGACGAGGTCTGGCACATCTGTACTGCGAGGCGTGCGGCCAGCATCATGTCGTGGCCTTCAGCTGTAAGGCTAGGGCCGTGTGTCCAAGTTGTTTGGGCAAGCGCATGAGTGAGGGTGCGGCGGAGTTGGTGGATCACGTTCTGCCTGACTTTCCGATCCGCCAATGGGTCTTAACAGTGCCCTTCCCGGCAGAATTGCTGAGACGCGTTTTCGGGATCGAGATTCTCTGTACGAAGTGCAAGGCCCCGCTCCGCCTGATCGNNTGCATCTGCCCAGCGAGGTACCCAGGCTCCACCTCGCACGCCCACCGCCGACAGCCCGCCAGGAGGCATGCGGCGCAGAAGACTGGGTGAACTGATCGGCGACCTCGGTGGGGACGCGATGGGATAGACTATGCCCCGTGGTCGAGGCAGGCCCTTGCAGACCTTCCGCCGGCACCCGGAGTCGCCTCGCCGACCCCGTGGCGGCACGTCGGCGGCACGTCGACGGCCATGCCGACCCACGGCGGGCGGGTTCTCTGACGCAGAGAGAACCCGTTCGAAAGGACTAGGCACGGGGACGCCTTCGCACGCAGCCATGAAAAAACCAACGCCACTCTCTGCGCAAGCACTCTTTCTCCTGGCCTTGCTCGCACTTTGCAGCAACTGGCCGGCCTTGCTTGGAAGAGTCCCACTTCCTTCGGATCTGCTTGCCTACTTTCCTCCCTGGGAATCCGTAAGGGCGAACTTCTTGCCTCCGATTCCACACCAGGAAATGGGTGACCTGTTGACGCAGTTTTATCCCTATCGCTTTCTTGCGGCAGAATCTGCCCATCACGGCGTCCTATCCTTGTGGAACCCGCATCTTCTTCTGGGCCTACCCTTCCATGCTGACCCAAGCTCGGCTCTTTTCTATCCGCCCAATGCACTCTTCTTCGCTTTGCCAGCGAATGTCGCCTGGCCCTTGACCTTCATCCTGCGCCCTATTCTAGCCGGACTGTTCATGGCTTTCTTTTTGCAGTCCTTGGGCGCAGCCCGCGCTGCCGGGTTGGCTGCAGGGATCATCTTTGCCTTCTCAGGCTTCATGGTGTCCTGGCAAGGGTGGCCTCATTCGGACTCGGCCTTGTGGCTGCCTCTGATATTCCTGTCCATCAACCGCATGCGACAGTCTCCATCGCTGCTCTTTGTCGCGGTGGCAGCCCTAGCCTTCGCCATGCCCTTTCTGGCGGGACATCCCGAGGTGGCTTTCCACCTTGTTCTGGCGGGGATCTGTTTCGCCGTATACCGATTTTTCTGGCCGCCAATTGCATCCACGGGCTGTCCCGATCCGCGCATGCACTTTTTTTGGCGCTTCGTTCTGGCCGCTATCCTCGCCATCGGACTGGCCTCGATCCAGCTTCTTCCCACCTTCGAATGGCTGCACTACACACGGCGCTCGCTGACGAATTCCATGGGAACCTGGTTTTTGCCGTTGCGGGACATGGTTGCGATCTTCTCGCGCGATCTGACCAGGACGCCCAATTCGGCCGGTCTGAACTTCCCGGAAGGGGCGTCCTATGTGGGCATGTTCACCCTGCTGGCAGCGGCCTTCGGCCTCCTCCAGCGCAGCAAACGGGATGTCATCTTCTTTGGGGGCCTCCTGGCGACAGCCATGCAGATCATCTATGGCTGGGGGCCTGCCTATTTCTTCTCCAAGGTAATCCCCGTGCTCTCTGGCATGCCCAACTGGCGCCTCATCTCGGTTGCTGATTTCTGTCTTGCCACACTGGCCGGGCTTGGCCTTTCCGCCCTGGAGGGCTGGGGCGCCGACCGGCCTGTTTCTTCCCCGAAGCTTCCCTGGATCATCCTCCTGGGTGTCTCTCTGATCGGTACCCTGGGCATTGGCGCCTTGCACTTGCGAGAGACCGCCGGAGCTTGTCCCTGGTATCGCAACACGGCTTCTTCGTTGGTGCTGCTCGCGATTGGGGCCGTCATCCTTGCCGTGTTTCTTCAAAGGAGGATGAGTGTACGGGCGTTCTCGTCCACGGCTCTGGTGCTTGTCGCGGTTGATCTGTTGTCCTTCAGCTATCTCCACATGCCCTTCTATCCCAAGAGCCAACTGTACCCGAGATCCCCAGTCTTTGACTTTCTCCAACAGCGTGCCGGGCGCACGTGGCGGGTAGCATCCACCGATCTCGTGACGCCCGGAAACATCGAGATAATGTATCAACTTCACTCACCGGCGGGCTACGCCTATGGTCTGTCGCGCAATTTTCATCTTCTCTCCGCCATCGGCGGCATCTCTGACTACAACGCCTTACTCCAGGCCGACAGGATAGTCTCAGCCCGCCACCGCGTTCTGGATCTCACAGGAGTCAAGTACCTCGTCACTTCGACGGTCAATGGTAGCGCCCAGTCGTTTGCTGAGCATCCGACACGTTTCCAGCCAGTCTTTCGCGATGGTTCGGTTGTGGTATTTGAAAACCGTCGAGTACTGCCACGGGCTTTTCTGGTTCCAGCTGCCGGGGTGGAGCTTGAACACGGTGCCGAGGCCACGCTGCTTCGATTGACGGATAGCACCTTCGATCCTGAGACCTCTGTCATTATGAACGGCCAGCCGGTTTGGCCAGCCGAGACGCCTCTGCCTGAGCCAGCCCCACTTGCATCCTCCGTAATCTCGGTCGAGTGGGGAGTCAATACGGTCAAAATGAAGGTTGGTGCGTCCAAGAGCGCCATCCTCGTGCTGACGGACACCCACTATCCGGGATGGAAGGTCCTGGTGGATGGACAGGACCAGCCGCTCTTGCGGGCAGACTATATTTTCCGGGGCGTTGCGCTTCGGCCAAACGTGCACGCGGTGGAGTTTCGCTACCGGCCTACGACTTTCGTCGTGGGAGCGCTGCTGAGCTTGTTGTCCCTCGCGGGTGTCTTGCTCATCGCCTTTCGGGCACTTCGCGGCTTCAGGGTTCGCCGCGCCGTCCTCGCTCCTCCTTCATGAGTCAGAAAGGGGCGAGAAGGAGACGCCGCTGTTGTCGTGCCAGAGTTTTCCCTGGATAGCGCCGCACCGATGTTGACCNNTGACATCGATAGCGCGGCGCTGATGAGCCGGATCTGCCCGGCGACAGACCGCTGATCACGTCGGCACGTGCGTTTCTCGCTGCTTCTCGACGGACAGCATACGTGAGGGCAGCTACATTCGCGCGTCGAGGGCAGACGTCGGCCCTGGCGAGGCGCCGCGGAAGAAGCGAAGGAGCGCCGTTGGTCAGCTCGGCGGGGCGGTGGCGCCCAGCTCGGCGCACTTCACGCCGACGAAGCGATGCAACCACCATGTTCCGGCGGGGAAGATAGCCTCGCGGCCA
>PMCR01000164.1 GCA_003155465.1 Myxococcales bacterium
TCACCACGTTGCAGATGTACACGTCGTCGCGTGCGAGCTGCATGGCCTGGATCATCTTGGTCAGAAGCTGCCCGGCTGCGCCCACGAAGGGCTCGCCCTGCGCATCCTCGTCGGCCCCCGGTCCCTCGCCCACAAACATCAGGTGGGCCTCGGGGTTGCCCGTGCCAAAGACGATGTGCTGGCGGCAGTGGGCTAGCTTGCAGCGCTGGCAGTCGCCCAGCTCGGCGCGCACCAGGGTCAATCCGTGTCCCGCGTGGGGCAGCGGCGGCTCGACATCCGCGGCAAACGCTCTCTCCAGGTCGGCAGGTTCGGTGAGCGGATGGGCCGCCGTAGCCGGCTGCGCTGGGACGCCTGCCAGCCCGTCGCGGCCGCACTGGGCGCGCGGGCTAGGCGCCCTGGACACGCCGAGCAGGCCAAAACGTGCCCGCGCCTCCAAATGGGTTCGTATGCCAGCGGTAATGGCGCGCAGTTCACCCGCCAGATCCTCCATCTCAAGCACTCAACCCTTTGCCAGCGGTGCATCCACCGCCATCGCGTAATAGAAGGTCGCCGCGGTTTCCGCCGAGAAGCCCGATTGGCGGCCGAGCGCCCCCTGCTCGGCCCGTCGATCCAGCTCGGACAGGATGGCGCCATGAAGCTCGAAGAAGACAGGGTCGGTCGACACCGCATAGGCTCGGCCTGCGGCGACCGCGGCGCACGCGTTCCATGCGTTCTCGTCCATGGGCCGTGGGACAAACGTCCGCGCGACCGCGGGCGCGACCCGTTCGCGCAACCACGCGCCGATGAATGGCGTGGGGCCCTCGGCGCCCAGCACCGCGAGAACCCGCGTGGCCGTCGTGCACGAAAAATCGAACAGGCCATCTTGCGCCGCCGGCTCAGAGGCAAAGGGCGGCGGGCTCTTCATGCCGTAGGCCGCCTCGACGAAGCGACGAACCATCGAGCTGAGGCCTCGGTCGCCAACCAGGCGGGCGTACTCGCCCAGGCTCCACGCCATGAAGCCGGGATCACGGAACTCACGCCCGGCTGGGCTCTCCAGGTCATTTACATACGCCCCCAACACGCGGGCTGCCGAGGCCGCCCGATCGCGCCGCCGGTCGTCCTCACCGTCAGGGCGCAGGATGTGCGGATCGGCAAGTGCGGCCCGCAGCACCATGGCGCAGTCGTAGGCCGCCTCGTCGCTGGCCGCGGGACCGAGAGCCAGGGGGATAAAATGGTCCCAGCTGCTGTTCACGAAATCCCAAGCCGCCGCAATGTTGAGCGAGAAGTGATCGTTGGACGAGAGCTCCTGCGCACGCGACCAGACCCAGATGGCCGACAAGGTGCCGTGGAAGTCCAGGTCTTCTGAGCCCGGCCAGGGCGGCACATTTCCCCGCACGTGCCCGCCCATAGCCTGCCGCCCAGCCAGGACCTGACCGGCCCCGACCAAGCGCTCGCCGGCCTGGCCCGCGTAGGAACGCAGCTTTTCTTCGCGTGAGGCGCTAGACATGGTTACCCTTCCCGCCGCGGCGGACGCGGCGCTTGCCGGGGAGAGTCGGGGAAAGCCCTTCGGAGGCCGGGCCGGACTTGTTCGAAGCCGGCGCCCCGGCAGGCGCCAGACAGAACCTCGCGATGGTATCCCAGATCCTCATGGCGATAGCTTCCTTGCGATCGGCGGGCAGGTCGATGACCCGCCCGTCGGAAAAGACCATGGTAACCGCGTTGTGTTCCGCACCCAAGCCCAGACCAGCTTTGCCCACCTCGTTGGCGACCACGACGTCGCACCCCTTCTCGGTCAGCTTCTGTCGGGCACGAGCCACCAGGGCATCACCCGACACTCCCACCTCGGCAGCGAATCCCACCAGCAAGGGCGCCGGTCCCTTGCGAGCCCGACCCATCTCGGCCAGCAGGTCGGGGTTGGCGACCAGCGGTAGCGTGCGCGCCGAGCGGGCGGCGGCCGGGCTGGCATCACGACGCGAGAGCTTGCCCAAGACGCGCACGCCCGCACGGAAATCAGCCACCGCCGCCGCCATCACGACCACATCGGCCTGCAAGGCCACGCGACGCAAAGCCTCTCGCATCTCCAAGGCCGATTCCACGTCAACCCGACGGACAACACCGGCTGGGGTGGCCAAGGCCACTGGCCCGGCAATAAGGGTCACCTCGGCGCCCTGCGCGGCAGCGATTTGCGCCAGGGCGAAGCCCATCTTTCCTGACGAACGATTGCCCAAGAAGCGCACATCGTCGACCGCCTCCCAGGTGGGGCCTGCTGTGACCACGACACGGCGGCCACCCAGGGCGCCCTCCGAGCTGCCCGGCTCGGGCGCACCGGTTAGGCACGCTTCGACGGCAGCGACGATCTCGGCCGGCGCCACCAAACGACCGGCGCCCACCCAGCCACAGGCCAGGTCGCCCGCGTCAGGGCCCACCGTGGAGAAGCGGCCCGTCCCGGTCAGCCGGGCCAGATTGGCCTGGGTGATGGGGTTGTCCCACATGTTGGTGTTCATGGCCGGCGCCAGCAGGACAGACGCGCGAGTGGCCAGCACCACCGCGGCCAGAAGATCATTGGCCATGCCCGCGGCAAAGCGCGCGATGGCGTCCGCGGTGGCCGGCGCCACGACGACGATGTCGGCGCGCGAGGCCAGCTCGATGTGACCGATGTGCGACGCCGCCGTGGTCTCGAACATCTCGGTAGCCACCGGGTTCTCTGACAAAGCCTGCATGGTCAAGGGCGTGATGAACTGGCAAGCGGCCGAGGTCATGATGACCTGGACATGCGCCCCGGCCTTGCGCAGAAGGCGGCACAATTCGGCAGCCTTGTAGGCCGAAATGCCGCCCGTCACGCCGAGCACAACGGTCTTGTCCTGCAGAACGGCGGTCATGTCGCCGTCAGTCTAGCGCAAGAACCGGCCGCATGGGGAGAGGCATGGCGCACCCACTTCTGCCCCGACACGATCCCCACCCCCGGTCGTCGCCCCGTGCCGGTCGATTGGCGCTATATTGCGTCCTAATCGCCAATGCCTCCAGCTACACAGGCAAACCCATGGATCGCATTCCTGGTTGCCATCGCGTCTGTCTGCGTTGGATCTCTTGCCGTCTGGGTCGCGCTACGGCAGTCGAAGACAAGCAGGCAGAAGCTTCGTCTTGATCTGTACGACGCTTAGAATCCGGCCGACAAGCCGGCCCGAGGGCAAGGAGGGCCGAGAACCGCACCGCAATGTACTGATGTAATTGAGGACCGGAAGCGCAGGCCCGACGCAGCCA
>PMCR01000200.1:0-1530 GCA_003155465.1 Myxococcales bacterium
TACTGCGTACAGCAAGCTGTAGTTGGATTGCCCGTCGGAGGGCAGGTGCCGGTTGGCGTCGCTGCGCCGGTCGGCTTGCAAGAGCCACCCGAAGGGGTCGACGCTGTGAGAGCGATGGCCGCCACACCGGGGGGCAGCGCCTGGCAATCCCGATACGAAGCCACCAGGCCCGTGCACGGCTTGAGTGTCCCGGTTGAAGCTGACGAATACAGGTTAACCTTGGCGTCGCACGCCGTTCCTGAGGGGGTGGCGCAGTCGCAAGTGGAGGCGCAGGCACGGGTGTCGTTCGTCTTGGGGCTGTCGTAGTAGCTTCGCTTGACTGGGTAGCCGGTGGTGGGGCAACTCAAGTCGCCGCTGGCGAAGACGCAGGTCTGGGGCATGAAGGGCTGCTGCGGCTTGGGCCAGCACACAGAGCCACTGGCGCAGCCCAGACCCCCCTTTGCACTAGCCGCGCAGAGGTGGCCCGTGTTTGAGGTGATTGGTGAGAGATTCGCGTCCCCGCCGCTGGCTGCGCACGAACCACCGCTGGCGGCGCCCGCTGACGCGCCGACCGCTGTGACAAGACTGGCGTCAATGGCGACGCACCCGGTGGTTCTTGGAGCCAAGGACGCCGTGCACTTGGTGTTGAGGGTTCCGGTCAACAAGACGGGGGGGGGGCAGGTGACGCCGGTGGGATCGCCGCACGTGCAATCGCTGCACGAGACATCGCATTGTGGTGTCGCGTACCCGACGAGGTAGTCTTTCGGGTAGAGCGAGTCGCATGTCGGGGACGCGCCGGGTCCGTCATAGACCTCCCCGGGCCCAGTGAAACCGGTCGGCACAGCGGGCACGCACGTGTAGCCCGCGTTGATGCAGGTCTTATCAGCGCAGTCGACTAGGCCATTGCCGTCGTCATCAATGCCATTCATGCAGTTTTCGGTGGTGGACGCCACGCAGGTTCCGCCGGCGGAACAGGAGAAGCCTGGGGCGCAGTCGGTTGGGAGGGAGCAGGAGGTCTTGCAGCCGCTGCTATCACAGTGGTAGGGCGCGCAAGCCTGTGGTTTGGACGGGCCGCAAGCCCCCAGGCCGTTGCAGATGAACGCCGAGAACGTGGTGCCGGTGGGATCACAAGTCCCCGGCTGGCACGAAAGCCCGGCCGCGTACTTCTGGCAGGCGCCGCTGCCATCACACCAGCCGTTGTCTTTGCAGGTCGTCACCCCCTTGTCCTGGCAGCGGCTCTTTGGGTCGGCCTTTCCAGGCTTTACCGGAGAGCAAATCCCAAGCGAGCCGTCCACCGCACAGGACGTGCACAAGTCCTGGCAAGCGCTGCCACAGCACACGCCCTGCTCGCAGANNGAAGTTCGAGGTGCACTCGGAAGGCGAGGCACAATTCTGGCCGTTGCTCTTCTTGCCGCATGACCCGTTTGTGCACTGGCCCGACGACGTGCACTCCGCGCCGCCGGTCGTGCAGCCGGTGTAGCAGCTATTGTTGGCGGCATCGCACAGGTAGGGAGTGCAATCCAGTATCTGACCCGCGGCGCAGACGCCATG
>PMCR01000200.1:1645-1807 GCA_003155465.1 Myxococcales bacterium
GCCATCCACGCAGAGGCCCGACTGGCATCCGGCCTTCACGAGGCACGCCTCGCCGTTGGGTTTGCGACCCGACCCCTGGCCATCGTCGTTGGCAGGCAGTGCGTCGGCGCGCCGGTCGCGGGCCGCGTCGGTCGGGGCCGGTGGAACATCGCCGCCGGACGG
>PMCR01000200.1:1889-2953 GCA_003155465.1 Myxococcales bacterium
TGTTCGCGAGCAGGCCGTCCACCTGGATCGTGACGGTCGCCCCTGTTCCTGACGGCGCCAGAGTCATCCGCTTGGGCAACATGATCTGGTTTGGATCAGTGCCCAGGCTGTACCTTTGGTCGAGGATGGCGCCTTCCAAGTTGCTGGAGGAGATGGCAAGGGACAAGGTGTCCATCTGTGAGGGGAACGGAATGTTGGTGCCGATCTCCAGGACGATCTCAGTGGCGGGCTTGGTCTTCTTGCAGGCGGCGCCAAGCGTGGCAAAGCCCAAGAGCAGCAGCAGAGCAGAGTTTCGCCTATTCATCATCAGGGCACCGTGACGACAGGGTGAAGAGGATCCAGGTCACCCTGGTAGTGACTGGCTGACCTGGTGGAAGAGAGAGCAATAACGGCGCCGACAACCCCGCCGGTCACGACCGCCGCCCCGATCGCCGTCCAGAACCACCATGTTCCCAAGACGCTGCTCGATGACGTAGCACCGGCTGCAGGGGCTGAGGTCGTGACATCGGCGCCGGGCGGGGCATAGTCAGATCGCGCAGGCACGGGCGGGGCTGCGAAGCTGATGGCGAGCGGCTGCGCCGGCTGGCCTGGCGGCGCCGTGGGGGGCGCGGCCCATGCGGCTCCTGGCAGAAGGGCGGCAGGCGGCACAACCGGCGCCGGCGGAGTCACCCCGGACGGCGGAGCCTCGCGTGACTTGGCTTGCGCGGCTTGCGCAGCCTCAAGCTCGTCGATGCGCTTCTCCACCTCGGTCCGGTTGGGCGCATCCGGCCGCTCGCGCAAATACTTTCTGTAGAAGCTCAGCGCCTCNNGCACGATAGGCGGCCCTGAACTCCTCGATGGCCTGCGGCCACTCGTCCAGGTTGAAATGGACGGTGCCCTGATCGTAGTGCGCCTTGGCTTCTGCCTTCTCCTTCGGTTGCGTCGCCGCGCCGGGCGCCTTGGCTTGCGCCAGCACGCCTGCCGGTAGGAGCAAGGCAGCAGCAATGACGATGCCTGTCACTCGAAACCGCATTACAAGATGGTACGGTCGGATCGGATGAGGTGTCAAAGGTTCTCATAGTAAG
>PMCR01000514.1 GCA_003155465.1 Myxococcales bacterium
TGCGACGGCCTGGCGCGCTTTCCCGAGTGGCATGTCTTCTGGCGCGGATTGCCGCCGGAGAGGATCCAGCCGGCCATTGAATACTGCCTGTCAGCGCCGCGCGCGTTCGAGCAGGGGTAGCTACTCAGTAGATGAGCACGTCGTCGAAGTCAGCCAGGGTTCCCGGGGTTCCTCCGCTGCCGGTGAACAGGGAGGCCTTGTTGGCGGCGGTCACGCCCGAATCCGTGCAGCTATGCTTGAGCACGCCGTCGACATAGGTCTTGAGGCTGGTTCCCGACACCACGATCTTCAGGGTGTACCAGGTGTTGCTGCCTACTGTGAAGGCTATCGCGGCGCAGTTTGATATGGCGGTTGCGTAGCCTTTCTGCAACGTCAGGGTGTTGTTGCCGGCCAGGCCAAAGGTGTACGACGTGGTGGCATTGTTGTACCGGGCGGCCACCCCAGCGCGAGAAGAGCTCGTCGCATTGCCGAATTGGGTGACCCGCACCCGCGCCTGCACTGTGTAGTTTGCCACGCTGGAGGTTTTGTACGCGTACCGGCCCGCCGTGGTGCTGCCGGTCTGGGTCTGCTGGTACACGTAGTTGCCGCTTGCCAGGGACACCGCGAAGGTCCCGTTGGAAACCGTCCAGTTCGGGGCGGCGCCGCTTTCGAAGTCGTCGCAGTAGGTGCCGCCCCCGCACGCCTTCTCGCGCGAGTAGCCCGAATTGCAGGCCGCGCCGTTGCTGGCCTGGACCACGTAATAGTACAAGACCCCGTTGGTCAGGCCCGTGTTTGCGAAGCTGGTGCTGGCCGTGGTGCCAATTGCACTGTAGCCGCTGCCCTTGCTCGTGCTGCGCAGGATCATGTACGACGCGGCCCCGCCGGATGGCGCTGTCCACGACAGAGTGACCTGGCCCGAGGTCGCGGTTGCGGTCACCCCGGTCGGTGCGCCAGGGATCATGCAGGCGCAGTCGCTTCCGCTATAGCCAGGTGTGCAGGTGCACGCGCCGGTACCAGGATCGCATGTGCCATGACCGCTACATGTGTTGAGCGCTCCGCTCTGGCACGCGCCCGACTGACAAGTGTCAGCGATGGTACAGGCATTCCCATCGGTGCAGGTTGTGCCGTCCGGCGTCACTGAGCCCAGGCACTGCCCGGTCGCAGGCTCGCAGGTTGCGGCGTGGCACTCGTCGACCGGCGTGCACAGAACCGGGTTGGCGCCAGTGCAGATCCCGTTCTGGCAGGTGTCGGTCTGCGTGCACAAGTTCGCGTCGTTGCAGGGTGTTCCGTTGCTCGCCGCGGGATTGCTGCATGCCCCGGTGGCCGGATCGCAGGTGCCTGCAATGTGGCACTGATCGCTGGCCGTACATGACACTGGGTTTGTCCCGGTGCAGGTCCAGCCCTGGCAGGCATCGGTCTGCGTGCAGGCGTTGCCATCGTCACAGGGGGTGCCCACTGTAACGGGGCTATCTTGCGGGCAGGTGTAGCTGGCGCCGTCGCAGGTCTCGGGCCCGTCGCACGCGCTTGCCGAAGGACGACATACCGTCCCGCCCGGCCTGGGCATTGCATCCGCGCCCGAGCACGCCCCGAGCAGCCGAGCCCAGGGGAAGGGCGTCACCACGATCTTGTCGTTGGCCGCAATGTCGATGTCGCGGGCATAGAACGACCCGCGATGGCTGCTGGCCACTGTGGCGAGAGTCACGCCGGCCTTGGGCGCCACGATGCTGCCCGCGAAAGCCTGGTTGATGAAGAACGACGTTGTCCCCAGATACACCAACAGGAAGTCGCTCTCCGCGCCGCCTGCGTTGAGGATCGTTCCATTGAAGATCACTGTGCCGGTCACGTACAGAATGATCGGCCCCAGGCTCTTGTCCAGGCTCAAATTGCCCTGCGGCTCCACGTCCAGTCCGTTCAGGTAGTAGGCCCCGGCGGACAGGTTCAGCCGGGCGCGCGAATTGATCGTCACCTGGCCGTACGACCCGGGACCGATCGTATTCACAGCATCTGGCTGCAGCACCACGTCGCCTGTATTGGTGACGGGCAGCTCCACCTTCCACGACTGGCCAACCAGTGGGGTCAGGGTGGCATGCTGAGTGATCGTGCCGGTGACTGTGGTGTTGTTCTGCCGGGTCAGCGTCCCGGCCGTGGTCAGGTTGCCAGAAACCGTGCTGTAGTCGCGCAATACCACCGAGGCCACGCTGGTCACGTCTGCTGATTGCCCCGCCCGGCCGACGATGGTCTCGGTCGACCCGGCGTTGGAAACCGGCGCCATGCTGCCATCGGGGTTCTTGATGGTCGTCACGGTTGTACTGTCTGCCAGGCGAAGCGCGCCATTGGCCGCCACGCCCACCGTGGTACAGCTCAATCCCGCCGGGAACACCATCGACACAGTGGTCAGCTTGGACGGCGGCGCCACCAGCACATCATCCACCGCGAAACTGGCGCCCTGGCTGCCCACCGCCACCCCGCCCGACGTGCACGAGCTGTCAGTCCCACTGACCATCAACACGCCGTCCAGATAGGCCGCCAGAGTGTTGCCCACTATTTCCAGGCGCAGCCCGTACCATCGGCCGGCGACTATCCCCGCGCTCACCGCCGTGCCAATGGTGCTATCGGTGGTGCCGACCAGCTTGTGCAGGGCCATCTGTCCATTACCGTGCAGCCCGATGTAGTACGCGCAGCCCTGCCCCGGCCGCCAGTCGTAACGGCCGTACAACCCGGCCATGTACGAGCTGCTCGATCCGGCAAACCCCAGTACCTTCATCCGCGCCTCAATTGCTTGATCGCCCCAATACGCGCCTGCCTGCGAAACCCGCCAACCCGAGGTGGACGGGTTGGCTTGCCGGTACACCTTGGTTCCGTCGGTGACCACGGAAAAATCGCCAGGAATCGCGTCGCGCCTCAGGCTCCAGCGGTCGGCCTCGCCCACCTCGAAATCGTCGCAAAACATGCCCAGGCACGGCCGCGCCTGCGCGCCACCCCCCGAAGTCCAACCCCCGGCCCACAGCACCGCCGCGTCGAACAGTTGCCAGCTAACCGGGTTCAAGGTCAGAAACGCCGAATCCGTGCCGAACCAACCCACGCGCCGCCCTGGCGCCTGGTCCAGACCCACCATGGCCGTGCCCCCTGGGTAGCCAAAGATCGCCGGCTGGTTCGCATTGCCCAGCACCGTGCCCACCACCAGGGTGGAAGACGCGGGCGTGCCCCAGGTGACTGCGCCCAGATCTGCGCTGACCACCACATTGCCACTTCGCCCGGCGGCCAATGGGTGCGTCGGGGCCGTGATGGTGATCTGCTTCTGCCCCGCCACGCTGCCGTATGCTGAGCTGGCCGTCATCTTCAATGTGCTGTAGCAGCCGCCCTGGGTGACCAGCATTGGGACAGGGGATGTGACAAGTACGGCAGGCACGTTGGTTGGGGTAGCCACGCCCGTGACCACCACCAGGGACTTGGCCAGCAGGTCATCGTTCGCGACCGGCGCAGTCGTTGCCGCAACCCCGTACCCCAGCCTTTCGATCTCGCCCCTGACCGCGCTGTCCGCAGGCGCCACTGTGGTTCGCCCGGTGATCACAATCGCCATGGGCCGCGTTGCCCAGCGAATCGCGGCATCGAACAATGCCCAACCGCCGTCACTCAGATTGTCGGCGTCGGCCGTGGCAAACCAGCCCACCCGGCGGGCAGGGGCCAGCCCGCTTGTCATCTGGGCCCCGGCCTCGTAGCCAAACACTGCAGTCTTGCTGGTCGAGCCCGTGATATTTGCAATCACCAACCCTGTGCTTCCCGGCTTGCCCCACCCAAAGGTGGCCGTCAGGGCGCCTTTGATCACGCGCGGTTGGTCGCGCAAACCAGCGGCCAGCGGGTGGCTGGCCTGCACGATGGTAACCTGGCTTTGGCTGGCCTGGGTTCCATAGTCGGTGCCCGACACTGTCCCGGTCATTCCCAGCGTACCCAGCACTCCCGGCTGCAGCACCACAATCGGCGTCCGCACAGCGGACAGATTTGCCGTCATGGCAGTCGGCACCACCGACCCTGAGATCACCACTGCCTCGCGCCCGTCGCCATCAGTGGCGACGACCCTCTCGTCGTTCATCACCACCACGTCGTAGCCGAGTCGCCCCAGGCGCGCCTTGATCGCCGTATCCGACGGGTTCAGCGCCGCGCTGTCTGCCACAATTAACAACACCTCGGGCGTGGCCAGCCATTTCACCGCCGCATCGAAGAACTGCCAGCCGACACCAGAGATGCCGTCCCCCACCGTGCGGGTCACGAACAGCCCGGCCCGCCGCGCTGTCGCCACCTGCCCCACCATCTGCACCCCGGTCAAATAGCCAAAGATCGTCGACTGGGTCGACTGCCCGACCACCGTGGCCACCTGGGCTGCCGTACTGGCCGGCTTGCCCCAGCCGAGCGATCCCGCGCTGCTGTACACCCAGGCCAACCCTGCCAGGCCCGCGGCCAAGGGATGCGTGGGCTGTGTGACCGCAATCTCGTTCACATTCGTCGCCGTGCCAAAGTCGGTTCCAGCCACAGTGCCGACCATGCCCAGATCGTCGAGGGCAGTCGGCTCCAGCACCAGGAGCGGAGCATGCGCCGTACGCAGGGCGGTCTTCACGGTTGCCCCGTCCACGCCTGGCATCACCACCACGATGGTACGTCCCACAACTGCGGTCGCAGTCAGGGCAGCCTGGGACATGGTAGTTGCCTCCAGCCCCAGGCCACGCAGCCGCGTCGCCACCTGTTGATCCAGCGTCGCGGCGCCGGAAGCCGGCACCACGACCAGGGCTGACCGCACCCCTGCGCGGGCCCAGGTCAGCACGTGCGCGTCCACAGACTTGCTGGTCAGGCCAGCGCCTGACCCGGCCGTGCAAGTGATGGTTGTCGTGCCTATCGGAAGCAAGGCGCCCGAGGCTGGCGCACAGGTGACCGGCAACGGGGCGCCAGTTCCATCCGCGGCGCTAGCCGAATAGGTGACATTCGCGCCGAAGGGGCTGGTTGCCCAAACCGTCAGGTTGCCGGAAATGGAAATCTCGGCCTGATCCTGCGCGCAAGCCCCTGTTCTGATATTCAGCACATCGACGTAGATAGCCAGCTCGTCGCCGCCCAGATTCACATCCGCGTCCAGCCCATCCAGCACCTGCAAATACTCGGTATTGGTCGGGACAGTGAAGCTGGCGTGATAGAAGTGATACGCGCCCGGTGTCGGGGCGAGGAATGCCGAGCCAGGAGAAGCACTGGCGTCTGCTCCGAAGTACGCAATCAGCCTTTCGTCGACACCAAAATCGACCTGATTGACATCGTAGCGCCGGATCCCCACGAACGGCGAATTACCTCCCGCCCATCGTACCCATGCCCCCAGACAATAGGTCGTGCCGGCAGTGACCGGCACCAATGACAGCCACGACGAATACATGGTTCCCGAGCTGTCCTCCGTTGCGCGCGTCAGGCTCTCCACCAGCTTCCGCTCAGGCGCCACCGAATCAGCGACCGTGGTAACTGCCTGTCCGTCCCGCGTGCGCCAGCCCGCAATGCACCCGTCCCAATCCTCGTGGAAGATCTCACCGGCCTCAAGCGCCTGCGGGGCGCAGGTCACCTCACTGCGCGCTGGATCGTCACCACTGGGCGCGCAGGCCGGGGATAGAAATGCGACGGCTAGCCAGAATGAGTGACGGTGTTTCATGGCAGGCCTCCGAGGAGCGCACGACGGTTGCCCGCATGTCGCCCTGGCGGAGCCCCGGACACGAGGGACCTCTCCGTGGCCAAGCGTAGTACGTATCATTTCTTGTCCACCTTTGTCTCAACCCCCGACTGGGTACCGGTCGCAATGTCATATACGTTCCTGCCCCAAATCCCGTGCCGCTTTGTAACCGAGCCGCCGCGTTCAGCGCCACAGCCCGGTGACCCCGACCAGCCCCCCCGAGCGTACGATTCGAGATAGGCCTTGTAGTAGTAATGTCGGCCAGTGTCTCTCTCAAACTCAAGCACAATAGCGTTTGCGGTCAGCCCTGGGGCAAGCTTCCTCACTAGTCGTTTGCGCATGACGACCACGTACCTCTCACCGCACATCGTTCCCGCTGGCAGAAGCGGTCGCAATCGCCTTCCCTCGACCACAACCCACGGCTCGACCTGCACACGTCCATTCTCACCCACAGCCTCGTCGGTGCATGTGCCGGCGTCCAACAGACCATCGTCACCGGCAATTGCCGCCTCGATCATTCCACAGGCGTCAACTGGCGCGGTTCGAGCTGCACCAAAGAGGACTAGAAGGACGGCCACCTGCAACATCTGGAACTACTCCGCTCTCGCGTCTCCTGCTACATGCTTTCGGGGCTGATTTCTGGCTGACTAGTTTCAAACTCGTTGAATTGTAGGTCTTCGGCGGAGGACTTCACTTGTGCCGGTTCCGTGTTGGCCGGGTACTGAAAGATATCATACGCAGCCGTGCTGCCACCGACAGACGACTCATTAACCCTCTTGTCGATGGGAGTCCCGTACACTTTCATGCCTGGATGAAGTCCGGCGAGCCGTTCTGCAAAGGGGCTGGACCCGCACCCAACAACGTAGAGCGACTTCACTCCCTCCGGTACCACGATATCCTCGGGCCTCATCCGCACCGACAACGAAGCGTTGACGTATATCCTAATGTCCGTACTCAGCACGGCCCCCGTTTCCTTCGCTCTCGTAGTCTCAACGTGACCGAAGAGCACGACCGTATCTGAACCCGTTGCTTCTGCGAACAAATCCGGCGGCGGAGTGAGCATGATATTCGGCACGGCGACATTCATCTTCTCCCCTGTGAACGGATTTTTCGGTGTCTTGCCCTCATACTCTCCGGCATGTTGCTTGAACTGCCTGTTCCAGTAGCCCTCAAGCTTCTGGCGCACCGTTTCGCCTATCGTGTTCCGCCAGCTGGCCTCGGTCATCGCGTGCGGCCTCACCACGCCCTTGATGCCGCCGTAGATGATCGTTGTCTCCTGTCCATTCGGATCCCAGTTCATCGTCGGACTCTGGTCCGCGTACGCGTACGGATTCAGCGCCCATGGTTGCGCCATCACGCCCCGACGCGGCCCCTTCACTGCCGGATCCGGCGTCAG
Source organism: Myxococcales bacterium (assembly GCA_003155465.1). Next base: position 7,071 of record PMCR01000514.1, read on the forward strand.
CCATCTCGCCGTCTGCGGGGCCATCCACCTTGCGCCGTGGTAGCTCCAGCCGGTTTCTGCGTTCCTCTCCTTGTTCAGGCTGTTGTATGGGTCGAGCGCCATGTTGGCGTCGATGGGCTGGCCAAAGGGCTCGAAACGGCGCTCGTCAATTGCGCTACCACCACCGTCAGTGATCAGGGTCGGGCCGGCGGCCACGCCCTGATGGAAGTAGCGGCGCGCGCTTGCATCTTCGACGCCTTGCTGGCGTGATTCCACGTCGTCGCAGGCTGGCGTGGCCAGCACCATGGCCACGCTGCACACCACGGCTGGGGCTGTCTGCCAGAGCGGTCGCCTGCGGCGCCACCCGGCCCAGGCTAGCAGCAGCAAGGCCGCGGTGGCGGTGGTCGTGACAAAGTACCTCGGCGCCCGCGCCTCAATGCGCGGCCACCAGGCCACAGTGGCTCCCGCTGGTGGGAAAGCCACCGTGCTGCTTGGGTGGCTGAAGCTCTGCCGCGCCACCAAGCGGTCGCCCACCTTCACGTAGTGCCAGCGTGTGGTTCCGCCGGGCTGTAGCGTGTCGTCAGACGTGAACCAATATTGCTCGGCATTGCCTGCTCCCTTGGTGTAGGTCCGCAGGCCATCGTAGCCATAGGCGTGGCTGACCAGGGCCGCGCCATTGTCGGTCACGCTGGTGAGCTGGTCGTAGCCGTCGTAGGCAAGGGTCCGCTTGCCGTCCTTGTGCATTCGGCCGGCACCGTCGTACTCGTACGTGTTCAGCAGGTCGTCGCAGTCGTGCGCAACTGAGGTCAACTGGCGCGGCCCAAAGCCGTTCTCGCCGTAGCGGTAGATCCCGGACTGGATTGCCAGCCATCCCTTGCCCGCAGGCACCGCTTGCGTGCGGCCAATCATGTTCTGCAGGCCGTCGTACTCAAAGCGGAACTTCCAGGCCGCCGTGCCCTGGCCCAAAATCGCATTGGTCAGCCGGGCCGCGCCGTCGTAGGCATAGGTTGCGTTGTGGTCCACACCGCCGGCAATCGCATCCACCACGGTCTGGGGTGCGCCGTACGGCGTGCGTGCTGTGATCGCCACCTGGTAGAGCAACGTCGGCGAAGTGCCCAAGCGGCCGACCTGGATGCCACTTGGCAGACCCAGCGCATCGCGCAGGTAGTTCTGGGCCACGATGTTCTGGCCGTAGGTTTCCGTCATCACCCGGCCGGCCGCATCCATGGCCTGCGCCGCTGCCGAGTCAGGCGTAGCTGACCAGATCGGCTTGTTCTTCACACCACCAGTCGTGGCATCTGACAGCATCACCAGACGGCCTGCCCCATCGTAGTCCGAAAACACCTTGAAGCCGTCGTCCGCCTGCTCGGTCAGCGGCAGGCCGGAAGCCGCGAGACTCCTCCACTGCCACGCCTTCTTGCTGCCGATGCTGCGCCAAAGGCCCTGCTGTCTCCCGAGACTATCGTAGCACATTGCCACCCGACCCACGCCCGGCGCTCCACCCACAGGCTCCTCCACAGCAGCCAGCCGCCCCTGCGTGTATCCCTGGCCTGGGCAATTGGCGGCCTCAGCCGCACGACTGTCGTAGCTGTAGCGATAGTCGCGCGCGTCTGGCGTGTAGGTGAGCACCGGCGCAACGAAGTCGCTGCGCGGGCCGCGTGCAGTCAGCCGGCCCGCATCGTCGTAGAAGAACGCCAGAACATCACCTGCGCCGTTTTTGTGGCGTACCAGGAAATTCCGGTCGTCGTACTTCATCAGGCGCTGGCCAATGTCCGGGTCATGCGCGCGCACCAGGCGACCCAGCGTATCGTAAAGGAATGAATGGTCAGCCTTGCCTGGCAGCAAGTTCCCGTTCGCGTCCCGCCCGCCCTACAGGCTGATCAGGGTCAGGCGATCCGCAGGGTCATAGGTCGCGTCTGCCTGTTCCAGAATCCCCGCCACTGTGCGTTCGGTGTGAACGATGCGGCCGATCCCATCCATGTGTGACGTCACCGGTGAAAGGTCGCTGGCAGTCACTGTCTGCCCAAACGCCTGATACACAATCGACTTGGTCGCCTGGTTGGGCAGGGTCTGCTTCCTCAGTCTTCCCAGCGCATCGTATTCCAGCACCTGGCTGCGGAACGCATATTGGTCGCCTGGCGCAACCGGCTGCGCCTCACTGGCCTTGGCGTTGCGCGGGTCAACGCCGTCCCAATAGAAGGGATCGCCGTGGACAACCACCTGGCCGCGGCTGTCGCGCTCTTTCCAACTCGACACAATCCATCGCGTATCGGTCAGCTTGGTCGCTGAAAACAGGTCCTCGCCCGCGCCATTGGCCACCTGCGCGGTCTTGCGCCAGCCTGCCGCCGACGGAACCTCGCCCGCTGGCACAGCCGGAATCGCTGATGCGCTTCCGTCCCAGACGTAGCCCCAATTGGTTGGCTTGGGCGCATCCCAGACATAGGCATGAATGATGTGCGGGTTCGCGCCATTGGTGGCCACGCTGATCTGTCGCCCAAGCGCGTCGTACGCGATCGAGGTTGGAATAAGATTCGGGTCGCGGATCTCGGTCATCAATCCCAGCCGCCGATCCCACTTTGCCTTCCAGGTCAGCGTTGTACCAGTTGACGGGCTCACGCTCTCTTGGGTCACGAACAGACTGTCAGGGTACGCGCCAGCCGTGTCAGGCGTGTACGACAGCCCACGCGTGACACCACCCTGATAGATCGAAACCGGATTGCCGAAGGCATCGTAGTCGCGCCGGACAAGGTCGATGGTCTTGCTCGATTGATCAGGGTCCTGCGGTCCCGCGGGCTGCCGGAACCCCTTGGTCACCCGCAGCCAGCCACGGCCAACCGTGCACGGACTCTCAATCACCGCGTCGTCGCCGTAAAGAGTCTGGGTGTGGGAAACCACGGTCGTCCCATCGGCCTGGTACAGCCATTCCTCGCACACCCGGTCGCGCACCCAGGTGGTCTCGTCGCTGGCGTATAGACGCGCGATCTCCTTCTCATCGCCGCTCATGTCGTCGCGGCCATGATGGTGCTCGCGCACCAGTCTGACCTCGCCGTCATATTCAAATGTGGAACTAGACACTACCGGCGTCAGTACGCCCTCATAGGACAGGGTCGTTTCGGACAGCTTGGCCGGTTTCTTGGCCCATGGGTGGGCTTGCAGTCCGGCGACCGGCATGGCCACCCAGTTGGATGTCGCGTCAGTGTAGCGCGCCCCAAGTCCATTCTCATTTGACGAGAACCACTGTGTGCCGCGCAGCACCCGGTCCTCGCCCAAACCCGCCAGGAACCCAGTTTCCTCGTGCAATAGATCGCTGGCCGTCCCGCTGACAACAGTTCGCCCGCCCACCAGGAATCCGGCGAAGCGACGCTCGACCCCGTCCCACACGCCATCGCGCACGCCGAAGGTGACTTCGCGGCTGGGCGTCGCGCCATCACTGAAACTCGTCACAGTCGACACCGGCATGGGCACCGCGACGGGCAGCTTGTTGGCCCACGGCTTGCCGGCCGCCTCGTCGGCGACAGCCAGCATAGCCGAGGTCGAATAGGCCACTGTCATGGTCATGCCCAGGCCGTTGTCGATGCTCTCGATCATCCCGGCCGCGCCCTCGCCTGCCAGGTCTAGAATCCACATCCCAGTTGGCGCGGACCAGATGATGTCCCGGGACCCGTTGCCGTTGGCATCCGCGACACTGACCACGCAGTCAGCCGCCGCATCGGTGGGCCGATTCAGCATGCGGAAATTGGTATCAAAGCCGCCGCCGGGAAGGCCGGGGAACCAGGTCACGTATCCGATGGTGATTCGGATCAGGTCCAGTAAGCCGTCGCGGTCCAGGTCGGCAAAGAAGACCTCTTTGTCAGAAAACGCGCCCGTGCCCCATGGGTAGTCATAGCGGTCGAGCGGAGCAAAAGTGCCATCGCCCCTGCCCAGCCAGGTCTTCATCCAGTCGTTGGTCATCCACACCACATCGACCAGGCCGTCGCCGTTCAGGTCCTCGAAGCGGACATAGGGATCTCCCGGCACCACGTCCACGTTGTAGGGATCGATCGCCGGCTTGCGCTGGACAGGCCCAAGCCCGTCCTTGCTGTTGAATCGGATCAGCAGGCCGTCCGATGATGCCTGCAACACGTCCGTGCGACCGTCGCCATTGATGTCCGCGAACACGACGTCGGGGCCAGCCAACGGCACAGTGGCCGTGCCCGGCCATTCCCCCTGCGGCACCCATTTGAAAGCGAGACTGCCTGGGCTTTCCGCCTGCAGTTTCGACCAGCGCCAGGTATCGTTCACGATGTACACCAGTTCCGGCCTGGCGTCGCCGTCCAGATCCATCAGCCGCGTGCTTCCCAGATCGGTGCCCGCAGCGCCCGAAACCGCGTATTTCGCATCCGAGAATCCAGTTCCGGTCCCCTTTCGGTAGACATGGCTGCCCATCTCCATCCGGTACAGGTCAGCCATTCCGTCGCCGTCAACGTCCATCAGGTTGGTGCCCCGGTCGTTGAGCACCCAGCCCTGCAGGTTCGCGACCTGGGTGGTTTTCCCCAGCGTGGGTGGGACATAGGTGAACGCCGTGTCCGGCAGGGACAGCGACGGCTGCCACACGCCCCCGCTGGTCTTTGAGAAACCCGACACCCGCACCCGCTGCAAGCGACTCAGGCGGAAACTGCTGTCAGTCGGGAAGTAGGTCAGGTCATATTGGCGCAAGGGCTCGCCGAATGCCGATACCTTTAGCTGGCTCACCCGCCTCTGCACCTTGACCTCAAAGCCCGTGGCCCAACTTATGACGTGATCCGGGCGATCTTCCAGTGTGACGTCCAGCCGATAGCCCGGATCCCCGCCGGTCTGCAATGGCGGCCCCCAGGAAATCGCCTTCAAATACACTTCGTTGGCATCGTGCTGGTAGCTGAAGTCGATCTGCTGCTGGCCGGTCACGTCGATCACCGACTCGACGAACCAGGCGCTGCGCTGACCATCCACCTCCTCGACCGCGTTGTCGCTCAGCCCCATCACGTAGCGTACCCCGTTCGAATCTGTCACCTCGAACCAGCGCCCATTGCGGTCCACTTTCACCGACGTGCCTTTGCCCTCGACCCAGTAGCGCTTGCCATCAAAGGTGTACAGTCGCCCGCCCCCCGCGACCCCGATCAGTTCAAGTTCATCCGTGTCCGTGTATGTCGGCACGCCGTAGCGCAATGTCCGCTTGATGGCAAAGGTTCCCAAAGTCCAGCCCACGCCCAGCGGCCCGTTGCCCAGATCGCCCGAGTAGTTGAGCGCCAGGCTGGGACCGAACCCGGCCCGACCTGGCGGCATGACGATTGGAATGCTGTACGCTACCTGTCCGGAGAACACCTTCACCGACGCCGGGTCGGCCAGTCCCTTGATCGACGCCGGCTTGTCCGGAACAACCAGGGTCTGCGCCGTCACGGCCCCTGGGCTGGGGCCGTCAACCAACGCAAGCGCCGGACGAACCGCCAACAGGATGATTGACCCTGCCAGCAGCAATGCGCGCGTGTTTGGACCCACCTGTTAGCCTTTCCTCAGACGCAAGGCCTAATGCGACGAGGCGCCGCCCACTGGAACCGCCTGGTCCCCTGTCCCAACCGGGGACAGGTTGTCGACTGACAGGTAGTCCACCCGCAGCAGCACGTCTTCTACATTTTCAAGCGGGAACGGGTTCTTCTTGGCCTTGTCGAGAATCTGCTTGGGGAACAGCAAGATGTAGTCCCCGTACAGGCCCCTGCCTGCCAGTTCCTCTGATGCGCCCTTGGTGTAGTCCGCGCTGTAAAAGTCGATGCGCCGCACGTTGAACCACGGGTACATTGCCGCGGCAGTGTAGGCGGTGGCTTCCTCCGGCGTCCCCGCGACCTTGCCGGTGAATAGCTGGTTCGACGGTCGAATCGAGTTCACCTGGTGCTTCTCTGTGCCCCCATGTCCGCGGCAGTACTGCGAGTAGAAGGTGTTCTTCTTCAGCAAGGTCAGGGGCGTGCCAGGCTCAAGTGGGCTCAGGTTGTCCCCTTGCACGGTCGCGGTCACCCGCCACAGGCGCTCGCCGCAGCGATTTTCGAGCACCCCCTGCTCCTTCATCGAGAATGCGATGCCCTGGCCCAGCCACGCGCCGTTCTCGTCGCGAATCGTGTAGCGCTCGTCCCGCAGCCGTCCCTTGAACCGCTGCGAAGCGGTCCAATCTCGCTCGCCCGAGGGCGCGCCGGTCCGATCCGCCACCTCCAGGATGTCGTCGCGCAAGCTCAGCACGATGCTCGACTGCTCTGGCCGCTTGCGATTGACCCCTCGGGTCGCCTGCACCTGCTGAATGGCCAGCAGAGCGTCCGCAAGCTCGTCCGGGTGCCGGGCCGCAACCACCGCTCCCCGCAGGTTCAGGCTCTCCTGAAACTCGAACTCCACCGCACGCAGCGCCAGATAGGTCAACTGCTTGGCCCATTTCATCTGCTTGCGGAAGGTGTCCACTTTCTCGTCGTACCAGTAATGATGGGAGAAGTCCGCCACCTTGCGATGGTTCTCCGTGTCCAACTGGGCCGCGGCGGTGTCAAAGGCCAGGCCATTCTCCTGCAGAAGGTTCGCGAAGTTCTGCAATGCCGTTTGGAATTCATCGAGTCGCTGGGCGATCTGTGCCCTCACTGGCCCAATCGCATTGTAGGCCGTCTTGTTGTTGGTTGCACATTGAATCGCCGCAATCTTGGCCTCCATCTCGGCCTGGAACTTGGCGTGCAACGCATCCAGTTGCGTGACTTCCGCCCTGATCTGATTCGCGTCGTCAGAAAACAAACCGCCGAGAGCGCCGCCGACATAGTCACCAGACGCGCAGCCCAGAACAACCGTTCGCATCGTATCAACATCGCCTGCTGCACCCAACAATTTCCCGCGTTGCCCAAGGTAGCTCGACAACTCCTGCTGGCTCAACTGATTCAGCAATCCTTGCTCATGACACGACAACAACCAGGCTGACCAGTTTCCAACCTTCTCGAAAAGCAGCGCCTTGTCGCGTTCCGCCTGGGACCAGATGTCATGCAGCTGCGACCAGGCCACTCCCAGCTTTCCCCTGAGGCACTCTCTCGGAAGCTCCCAATCGGGCAAGGGCGCGCCGTACCCCTCTGAGCCACACAATGCCACCGCCTGGTTCCAGCCTTGACTCGCCCGCAGAACCTGAAGGTCGGGAGAATACAGGTCAAGCGCAGCCATCTGCGGGTCAGCCGCCTGGATTGTTCCATCGCCCGCGCTGGGAATATAGATCTCGAGAACGCCACCTGCCGATCCGACCTCCGCGGTCTTCCATTTGCTGCTTCGGGCGTCCGCTGGCAGCGGGGGCAAGTCGCTTCCGTGCACGTGCCGGCTGAGACAGTCGAGGGCGTAGTCGGCCAAATCCTTGGTATTCTCCGGCGCGCCCTTCCTGGCGGCCAGCTCGCCGGCGCAGTTCTTCAGTGACATCTCCTGCAGCAAGGGGAACGGCGACATATTCGCTATCTCCTGGCAGTCCTCGTACTTCTTCTCGGGGCAGAGGCCATCCCAGTTCCTGCGGCAGGTGAAGTAGTCGCCGATTGGTCCACAGATATAGGCGCAATTCGAGTCCTCATCACCGGTCTGATAGGCGGGCACGAACATGTCCGTGCAGTCTTTGAAGCGGTACCAGCACCTCGTGTTGGCCTGCCAGCACCTATCAACTCCCGGCCCCACCCCACAGGCCACGACGCAGTCCTCGACGCAGTTGCCAGAGAGGCATGTGGGGTCCCCTGCGCAGTCGTCGCAGAAGGGTGCCGTACTGGTGCCGCTCATGAAAGGCGTCAGCTTCGCCGATGCAGTTGCCCCTGCAAAATGCCCTGTTCCCGCCTTTGGCCGCGCCTCGGTAGCGGCCACCCATTCACTCGGGTAGTTCACCCGCATATAGTCCAGCCGGCACAGCTCAGATCGCGCCGCGGCGGCGTTGCCTATGAAGCCAGCAAGCCGGGCCTCGGTTATCTGAGCGTCGTCCGGCTTCAGTGTGCAACTTTCGCCACCCCCTACGTAGCACTCGTTGAGAGTCTTGTGCGCGATGCTGGGTTCGAGCTTGGCCAACGACTCGACCACGGATCGCGAATCCGCAACGGCCCCGCCTATCGTTAGTCCGCCGCAGTTGTCGAGAATGGTACGCCCAGCCGGGGTGGCGATGTCGTCCAGTCGCTGCTCGTGGGCGGTCTCGTTCTGCTGTGTGGTCAGCGAGGCATTGCGCGCGGAAATCCATGCGTCCCTGGCGGTGGAGAGCGCGCCACGCGCCGACCCCACCGCTGGCCCGGCCCAGGTGTTTATCAGGTAGTCCGAGCTTGCGAAGTAGCGTGAGTTCGTGCCCTGGACATCGCCGAAGAAGACCGGCGTGTCGTCGTCAGGCACACCCAGGGGATTCTGCCCGCTGGCCAGCCTTTGCGCTGCATTTGCCGCGCGAGCCATCTGCAGGTCCAACTCTCGCGCGGCGTTGCGCCAGCGATCGTACCAATGGGGATACTGGCAGCTTGTGATGCCATCGGTAGTCGAGCAGTTGCTGTCGGCCTTGGCCATCCGGACGCCCATGGCCTGGAAATAGGTGGTCAGGCGCATCGCAGTGCCGTACCGGATCAACGCGGCCAAGGCCTTGCCAGAGGTACCTCCTGGTTGTTGCTCTTGATAGCTGTCCAGCATGGTCTTCTCAAGATCCGCTTCCACGACGCGCAGGTATCCGGTCAACGCGTCGGTCAGGACTGGCAGGAATCCCTTCGGGATGTCGTCAGAACTGACGAGCTGGGCCGCGTCCTGAATCACGCAGTGGCGCCAGAGATGTTCCGGTGGACAGACCCCGTTCTCGATGTAGTCGGGGTCGCAATCCCAGAAGCCCGTGTAGGCAGCCAGGGCCGCAGCGTGATCTTGACTCTCGCATTCCCAGCCCGAGGGCGGACACGCCTTCGCCACACCCCCTGCGCCTTGCGCACAACGCTGCATCCCGGTCATGGTTCGGTAGTCCAGTGTCCAAACCGGCAAGTCCATCGAATATTGAGGGTTGAAGACTATCGGCTGCAACACTTGCGAAAAACCAAAGGCCAACCCACGTTCCATGACTGCAAGAAGTTGGTCAGGCGCTGGCGTGGCGCTGATCCCCGATGCGCCTGACGTGCCCGATGACGTCGACTGGCGCAGAATGACATCCTCCTGTGACAACTGCTCGACCCCTTGGTGCATCAGGAAGCCATGCAAGCGGAACCACTCCTGCGCTATGCGCGCAACCAGAGAGAGCCACTGGTCGTAGGCGGCCAGGGAATAGGAACTTGAATCGCCATTCTCGGCCAGCAGTTTGCCAACAGGGCCTAGGCTGACGCAGTCGGCCTTGTAGTCGAGCAGCCCCCCGGTGAACTCAGGGAACGACGCAGTCATGCTGTCGACCCACGGTGGCCCGGTGCGCTGCAACTCCTGCAGACATCGGCCGAAAAGGTCTGCGGTGTTGAGCTTGTCCTTGTAGACACCCAGTTTCTCCAATGATTCACGATGTGAGAATGGGAACGGTCCTCCCCAGCCAATCTGTGGCTTGCCGTTGGCTCCCGTGCTTGGCGCCACGCAGGGCATGTCATAGTCAAGCAGTTTGGCTTCAGCGAACTTGAAGAGCGTCTCCGGCCATTTCGAGGTGAATTCCACCGCAGGATCCTGGGCACACCAAATCGCGCTGGGCAGTACTGTGGTGTCCACAAGAGGGCCGCTATTCAGCCAGTCGGACAGCTTCGTCTGTACCGACAAGAAGGGCGTGCCGGTCGCTAGGCCTTCGCTGGAATCCGGCGGGCCTCCAGGCGCAGGCTCGGCGCAGAACCCCCATTCACATACCTGGCTGCCATTGCACGGTTGCGCAAACACGTCGGCATCGACAGAACATGTGGGTACAGGCCGCGGGCTGAGCGTGAGGGAAAAGCGGAGGTCGGCCCCCTGTCCGAAGGCCTCCGAAAGCATGACCATATCGCCGAATGCCAGCGCACCAGTTGCCTCGATCGGCGCCTTTGCCGTGTTGGCCTGTTGCCGGAACGAGATGATCCTGGCCTTCGCGTCCATGTTCCATGCGTATGCTGGCGACGCATCTACGTAGACCCAACGGACGTAGGCTTGCACTGGGAACGGCACGGTGGCGAAATCCAGCCTTCTGAGGGACAAAATCCCATTTGGCGCAATCAAGCGCGATGGATCGTACAGCGCAAGCACATCGTTGATGATGTGGGCCTGAACGGGAACCGCAATGGATGAACCGGTCGGCGTGGTCAGCACCATGGTCCCAACATAGGGCGAGTCAATATCCGGCTCGTACCCAGCCTCAGCGATCTCCTTCTCGACCATCTGGACGTTCGGGTCAGGGTCTGTCGGCGTCGGGTCGGCTGGCAGGGCATAGTAAATGACCGTGCTGGGCGCCCCGTCCACGTTGTTGCCAGACACCACCACCGTCCACGCCGTCGGCGCCATCGCTGGGGGGGCCTGGCCCACAGCGCGAACGCTGACCGTGTGCAGGGCCCGAATCAGATCCGATCCGCCGGCGCCCGCATCGGGCCGCTGGTAATCCCAACTGCTGAACGAACAGGCCTCGCCAGCCGCGCCGAAGTCATTGGAAACGCCCTCTCCACACCTTACCTGCGTGTTCCCGTCAGGGACAACCGTAATGGTGGGGCTTGGTCCCACCTGTCCGCCGTCGGCGAGCGTGGTCAAGATGCCAGTCGTCAGTTCGATCTCGATACTCCTTGTCGCGTCGACCCCGGTGCCCCAGGGCTGGTTGGGGTCGAGTACAGGTGGGATCAACGGGCCTCCAACCGCCGTCGCCTTCAAGTGCGGTGCATAGCTACCAGGCTGCGAAGAGCCACCATCCCCAGGCACTGCCGGCACGCACTGCCCCAGGCAATTGCACACCGCCGCGTCGCCACAGGGTTTCACCCCCTCCAGACAGTCCCACACGCAGGTACCAGTGGCACGCTCGCAGCGGCTACCATAGGGGCACTCGTCCGTCCACTGACAGGGCCGCAGAAGGGTCGATTGACTTTGCAGCAAGGCCGCATCCAGCGGGCAGGCCGTGTTCTGTGGCGTGCCACCGTCGGAAACCGAACCCAGGGCCAGGCACTGCCCGTCACATGAGCAATAGTACCCGTCCTGACACTTGCTCTCCGGGTCGCATTCCAGGGTGCACACGCTGGCCGGCCCCGGGCTGCAGAAGCTGCCGGCAGGGCATCCAGGGTCAGTGGTCGTGCACTGGATCCGCGGCCCATACACTATTTTCTGGCGCAGGTCAGGCGCACGCGTCCGGGGACAATCGACCTGCATCCCATCCACAATGGTCAGCGCGGAAGCCCCGGGGCCAGAGGCGGGCGCGGGAGCGCGAGCGCAGGCCACGCTTAACACTGCAAACCACGCAAGATACAGAACAGATGACTTCGACTCAACATGAGCACGCATCATGACCTCCGAATTCGGGCGAGCAGGGCACTTCGATCGAGACACAAACCGAGAAGAGCGGGTTACTTGAGGACTGATCTTCATGGCTGGGGGACAACCGCGGGCAGGTTGGCAACAAACCACAACCCCCTCTCACCCGTCTCACCAGCCGCGGAGCCCCAGAGAGCAAACTTGAGGCGGAGGACCCAAGAGTCGCCCCCGGTCCACACCTGGGTACGCGACAGCCCAATCCGTCCTGTCCAACCCTTGAGCCGCGGAATGGCATCTGAGTCGCCGCAGACAAGGTCTAGCCTCACGTAGCGCTCTGGATACGGCGGCAACGTTCCCGCGTCTGGGCTCAGAAGACTCAGGTCATAGGCAGCGCGCACTTGAGCCGCGCCAAGCTCTTGATGGATAGCGTAGATGCGGAGAGGGGGTCTGAACCTGCCTGAGGTGGCGGGGTTCGCGGCGAGAACGCCCCTGAACGGGGTTCCCGTGGCCACCCGGATCCGCGGATCGCCATCCTCGACGCAGGTGTGGGCGTCAACGAGCGATAGGGTTCCATCCCAGAAGTGATCTACCCAGGTGGTAACGTCGGTAGCTGCCGATCCCGTTGGAAACTCGCAGAGATCATAAGTCTCCTGAACCTCGGGCAGGGTCGCCGACAGCCAGAGCGAAAAGTCCGGTATGCACGCCGTCGCTCCCGAGTCGCCGGCCCCCCCCCCGTCGCCCTTGACCGCATCCACAGCGCTGTCCTGACCCACCGGCGCGTCGATCTGCCTGGCGTCGCCAGCCGCGTCCGGCACCTGCGGCGCGGGCACGTCGTTGATGCCAGTGTCGCGCGCATTAGCCCCATCGCCTGGGGCGCTGCCGTCGTTCCCGATCCGGTCGGACGGCATGCCGCCGTCTGTGCCGGCCAGCCGCCCATCCCCAGGCGAGCTATCGTCACCGCCAGGCAGACGCGCATCCCCCGGCACAACGCCCCCGTCGCCGCCGCCAGCCCCGCCCCCGCCGATACCAAGATCCGCCGGTGCACCGGTCGCATCGCCCGTCCCCGGCGCTGCCCCGGCACCGTCTGCCGTCAAGGCCGCATCCCCAAGCCCCGGGGCACCGCCACCAGCATCTGCAGCCTCAATCGCGCCGCCGCCAGCCCCGCCAGCGCCAGCCTCATGACTTGCGGTCCCTGACGACGAACACCCATACAGGCTGCCCGCCAACAGCAACGCTCCAAGGCGCTGCCAACCACTCGTTCGCACAGACTCCGCGATCCTCATGGCGCCCGATATTGCGTCAGCCAGCAATCCATGTGCAAGCGAATTCCATCAGTGGAACTGGGAGTACGATCTCTCGCCCGAATTGCATCCGCTGTAGGGGCGACCTGCGGTCGCCCTCCGGCCGCCCGCCAACATCCCGCACAGCCATTGACCGCATTGTCCCGCGCAATTCCGCGGGTTGCAGCCCACCGGCTCGTGCAGCCGAACCCACTGGGGCGGCCGCAGGTCGCCCCTACGCAGATAGGCTTCCCATGCCCGCGCCACGCCGAACTCCAGTCCCTTATGCCGCTCTGGACCCTCCTCGAACTCCCGCGTACTATTGCAGTCTCGCAAGCGTGCCCCATGAATCCCAATCGCACGTTCCGCCCAACCCTCCTAATCATCCTGATCGCCGGCCTGCTCGCGCCTGCATGCGGGCGCTCCAACAAGAGCGACGCCAGCGCCGATGGCCGCCCCTCCTGGCCTTGGGATGTCCAGCCCAACCCATTGCCGGACACTAGCAGTCCCGATTCTTCCCGCGATACCGCATCATCGACTGAAACCATGCCTCCGCCCGACGTTGGTGAAGACCGCGCAATTGCGGCCGACACCGCGACAAGTGACAGTCCTGCTGATGCGGCCCCGGAAGACACTGCAATCAATCCGGACTCAGACGAAGACACCGGCCGACTGGATGGCAACGACGATCCGTCTGATCCGGGCACCGGCGATCTATGCGCGAATGGGTACTCTTGTCTGACTAGCTGTGAGAACCACTGTGGCCTGCACAATCTTGGCCGCAGTGTTTGCACCTGCATATCCAATGCGTTGCACTGCAGCGACTGCATTCTGAGCGATCAGGCGCGCCCGCAGGTGCCTCAAGTCGTTTCTGTGACCTGTGCAGATGGCATTGCCACGGGAGTTGCCTGCGCGCGGGTCGGCGACGCTTGCTTCCTCCATCCGGGCTGGCCCTACCCCGACGGTTGCCTGTGCTGGTCGACGCCCCTGGGTATGGTCTGGAACTGTGCCCCGGTCTTCGATTGGTTCAGCTTCTTGCCGGATGCCGGTCCGCCCGGCACCGGGGCCAGCCCAGCCGCTCCCCGGTGAAGTTGCGCGCCCCTACCGCCGCCGCTTGCGCACCAACACCAGGCCCAGCAGCGCGAGCAAGCACGCTCCCGCCTGACTTCCACCTCCAGCACCCCAACCGCAGACTGTGCAACCGAAAAGGCCTCGGCTCCCTGGCTTGACCCGGACCTCCACTGCGTTGACTAGAACACACTCCGCACGTCCGTCAGTTTGGACTATGCATTCCTCTGAGTTCTGGCAGCGAACCACTTCGCAAGGGCTGGTCTCGCACTGGCCGCTGGTCTCGACGCACACCGTGCCAGCCGGGCACGGGATACCTGGGCAGACCCGGTTCTGACACGCGCCGGTCGAGGGATTGCAGAATGAACCCTCGGTACAACTCTTGCCCGCGCAAAGATCGGTCGCGCACTGGCCGGTCTGGCAACTTTGCCCCTTGGGGCACGTCACCGTGGTACAGCTCGGCACGCAGGTTCCGTTGGCACAATACTGGCCCGGATTGCAGACCACCCCCAGGCAGGGATCGGCCTGGCACTGTCGATTGTGGCAGATTTGCCCAGTCGGACAGCCGCGCGAGTAGCAATCCTGACACTGGCCGTTCCGGCAGGTGGCGCCCGCCGGGCAGGTGATCCCAGCGCAGGGATCGTAGCACTTGCCCTTCTCGTCACACAATTGACCGGCCGGGCAGGGTTTCAATGCGCAGGCCCTCAATAGGCAGGCTCCGTTTTCGCAATAGCGGTCGGCCGCGCACGGCTGCTCGTTCCCCCGGCAAATCGGCACACACTGGCCGGCCACGCAGGTCAGCGCCTCGCCACAGTCGGCGTTGTCGTCAATCTGGCCGTTACAGTCGTTGTCCCTGCCGTCGCAGATCTCGTCAGACGGGCCCACACCGCCCACGCAGGCCCAGCCGTCCGCGCCCCTGCACTGAAAGTGCCCGGGCTTGCATTCGCCCTGCAAAGCCGCCCCTGCCGCGAACCCGGGTGGATTGCAAGTAGCAGCCGGCGGGACGAGGCTTTCATCGACCAGGCCGTTGCAGTCGTCGTCCACTCCGTTGCACACCTCGGGCTTGGCCCCCACATCGTTGCTGCAAACGATGCGCCCGCCCACGCAGGCCTTCACGCCCTGCCGACATGCGCCCACCGCGCTGCCGCAAGGCTCACCGACTCCCGGCATGTCGCCATCTGCCTCGTCAATCACCCCGTCGCAGTCATTGTCAATGCCGTCGCAGATCTCGGGCGTGGGGTAAAGCGAACTGACCGTGCACACCACTTTGGTCCCCGAGTCGTCGCAGACGTTCTTGCCCGCGCCCTGACACGATCCCTCGTTGCAGGTCTGGCCCAGGCTCGGGAAATCCTCGTCCACGCTGCCATCGCAGTCATCGTCCTTGCCATTGCATAGTTCCTGCCTGGGCGTCACCGCACCCACGCAGGCCAACTCGCCTTTGC
This sequence comes from Myxococcales bacterium, assembly GCA_003155465.1. The sequence goes on from PMCR01000514.1 coordinate 22,234, forward strand.
CCGTAATGGGGTTGGTCTGGCAAGCCTGCTGGCCAAAACCGCAGACACCCACGCACTTCCCGGTCGACACGTCACAGCCCACCGCCCCCGTGGGATAGCATGTCGTACTTGAGACCGGGTCGTTCTCGTCAACCTGCCCGTCACAGTTGTTGTCCTGGCCGTCGCACGGGATCTCGGCCTGGGGCGGGGTTGCACCCACGCAGTTCTGCCAGGCACCCGCCACGCATGACTGCATGCCGGTCGCGCAAGTCCCTTTGCAGGCCCAAATTCCCGAAACCGAGTCCAACCCGCACCCCGACAAGCCCGCCGGAAAGCATGCCTGCCCGATGCCGTCGATCACGCCGTCGCAATCATTGTCCTTGTTGTCGCAGATTTCCGGCTGGGGCCCCACCGCGCCCTGGCACACCGTCTGCTTTCCGCCTGCGCCGTCGTCCACACAGGCGGTGCTCCCGGGCCGGCACTCGCCCACACTGGGGCCGCAACTCACCGATGGGACGTCGTCGACAATCCCGTTGCAGTTGTCGTCCAGTCCATTGCACACCTCGGGTTGGTAGGCGCAGGCGCAAGACAGGCCTTCATCAATCTGCCCATCGCAGTTCTCGTCAGCGCAGTCTGCCGCCGCAGGCGCGAGACAGCCCGGCCCTGTTCCACACACTTCTTGCTCTGCGGCTCCGGGCTCAAGCGGCGCCGCTCCGCAGGCTGCGGCCGCGGCACACACCACCCCGTCGCCGGCCGCGTTGCAAGCGTAGACGCCCTGCCGCTTGCAGCGGCCGACCCCGACCGAGCAAGGCTTGCCCTTCAGGGGAAAGGCCGCCGCCTCGTCATAGCAAGTCGCGCTGCAGTTGCACCGGGGCACGGGAACTGAATTCACGATGATGTCGCCCAGGCTGGCCGCCAAGTCTGCCCGGTTGTTGGCGAGATAGACGGATTTCTTGCCGCCCGAGCCTGCCGACGCCATAAGTCTCAACGCGTCCGAGGCGCCGGTACCGAACCCCACCACGTAGACCGTGATCCCGGCCGCGTAGGCCGCCGCCGCCGCCAGGACCGGGTCGCCAGCACGGTCAGGTGAGCACTCGTCTCCCCCGTCGGTGACGAGGATGATGTTGTAGGACCGGCACGCCGCACGCGGATCGCGAGCCGCCGCATCAGCCGACAGCAACCCGGCGCCCGGCCCCACGTCGATCTTGGCCGGGTTCAGCAACCAGTCGGTGATCGAGTACACGCTGCCTGCCAGCGGCGTACTGGTCTCGGCCCGAATCTCTCGGTTCGAGTTGGCGGAGAAGGGAGGCAGATCCTCCTTGCCATCGATCCATCGGTAGATGGCGCTGAAGTTGGGGCCCGCCGTCGGGAAGCCAACGATGACCTGCGCCCCAGGGCAGGTGGCCGAGTAGGCGCAAGGCACCGAGCAGGCAATCTGGCGCCACTCGAAGATGTGATCGTTGGTGTCAGCCGGATCGGCGCATCCCGTGCAGCCGTTGCCCGACGAGCATTCCCGGTATGGCTCGCCCATTTGCCCGACGCAGTACTTCTGCGGGGTGGCGTCCTCGGGCAAGTCCACGCAGGTGGCACCTGCCACCAGGGCTGTGCAGTCACTATCGTTCACGCAGGGCTGCCCCAGCAGCACGCGGGCGTAGGTGGCAAGAGCGAACTCAGCCGAGCCAAAGGCCGAAATGGTGTCGATGATTGCCGCCTTGGCCAAATACAGCTTGCTGTCGTCGTATTTCCAGCCCCCGGTGGACTTTCCATCGAGGTCGCATCCTGGCTGGCTCTCCGAGCCGTCTCCGTGGGTGGGCGTGCCGGCGATGTTCGCGCTCATGGACGTCGAGTTGTCCAGGATGAAGACGAAGCGGGGCTTGTCGACCTGGGCCGCCACTTCGGACGTTGCCAGGCTCAAACCAACCAGGGCTGCTGCAGCTAGTCCCATACGCGTCATTGGACACCTCCAAAATCCCACGTGGCGTTTGCCACGACCATGAGAATCGTCGTGTGCGGCCTTGCCGGCCCCGACGCCCGCGACTGCCGCCAGCAGTGTGCGCAGGCCCCCCATCACCGCTTACCCAGGTTGCCGGTGTCGACCACACGAACCCCGGCAGGTGGACTCCAACGAAAAACTTCGTCAGAGACCTTGGCGTTGATCTTCAGGTCTGAGAATACGAAATGGTTCGCGTTGCCCTGCTGGTCGACAAGCACGCTCTCGCGCACCGAAAAGTCGCCCGGGTCCACCACAAAGACGATGGACTTGTAGGTCGACTGGGGCTGTTTGGGCCGTAGCGACAGACGATAGTCGTCGGGGCGACCGAAGCGCGTGTCGCTCGACCACGCCACCTCGAATTCATCGGCGATTCGTCCCTTGCCCATCAAGAAGGCCAGGGCCGCCGGCAACTGCGATGTCTTGAGATCCTGCTTGAACGCCTGTTTCTCCTCGGGCTCGTACAGCCACAGCAACTGCCCATTGGAGAGAAACATGCGCGCCTCGGGCTTGTCGTAGTCCCAACGCATACGTCCTGGTTTCTTGAAGTGCACCTGGCCGGCAGAGACGCTCACCCGCCCCACCACGCTTCGACTGTACCTCTGGGTGAAGCGAGCCTGGAAATCCTTGGCCAGGTCGTAGCGGCTCTGCACACGCGCAATCACAGCCGGCAGCTCAAACCGCGCAAGCACGGACTGGGCTGAAGCGGCGGGCGGGGCCGCATCGCCAGCGGCAAGCAGCAGGAGAAGAGAGATACTGATCATGGCACGACCTTCCCGCCCAGGCCCCAGCGCGCCGCCAGCACCAGGCAGACTTGCCCCCCCCAATAGAGGGAAAGGGTAATGGGTTGCGCCCAAACGGAAGAGCGTCGCAGGCGCGCCCAAGGCAGCATGGCCTGCGAGAAGTAGAACAGGGTTGCCCCCAGGCTGGCCACCGCGGCCAGTTCAAGCGATGCCGGTCCCGCCAGGGTGGAGAACACACCCGCCATCATGGCGGTAAGGCTGGCGGCATGGACCCCGACCGGAGCACGCAGTCCCGCACCGAGCCCGCGCCATTGCCGCCGCACAAGCCAGGCCGAGCACGCGCCAAAAACCACCAAGCCCGGCACCGCCAGCCATCCGCCCGGCCCCGCGCCAAGAAAGGCGAGCCCGTAACAAAGATGCGCGACCAGAAACAGCGCCAGACCCACCACCAGCGCTTCGTTGCCCTCGGCCAGCAGGGTGATGTCGGCGGCGAGAGACAAGATGATGCCGTTGAGCATCAGGGTGCCGAAGAGATCGCTGGGCATGCCACCCAAGACGGCGAAGAGAAGCACCGTGGCCATCGGCTTGCCAACCCCAAAGATCATCTGCTTCCTCGCCGCCGCGCCGGCCACGGCGCCCACCGCCGCAGCGGCAAAGAGAATGAGAGAAAGCCCGAGGGGAGCCACGCCTTACTTTACAACGGTTCTCAGCAATTGGCGTCTTTCGTGCGCTCCTCGCCGCTGGACAGAATCTGTCGGGAGGTTCGGGCCGCCCGAAGGGCCGGATCGCGGATCGCGGGTCGCGTGGGCGTGGGCGAGAGGCGGTGCTACTCAGCCGCCGCCAGGTACTCACCGCGCGGCGCTATCACCTCGCGCGGCTTGATGCCATTGGCCGGCCCCACGATCCCGTCCCGTTCCATCTGCTCGACCATGCGCGCGGCCCGGTTGTAGCCGATCTGCAGGCGGCGNNACACGATGGCCACGGCCTGGTCGTAGAGCGCATCCGTGAATTCCTCGCGCGCCGATCCTCCGCCCTCGCCGTCTTCGTCGCGCTCGGTGAGGATGTTCATGTCGTAGACCGGCTTGGCCTGTTTCTTCAAGGCCTCCACCACGCGATGAACCTCGCCGTCCGACAGGAAGGCGCCCTGGATGCGCTTCAACTTCGTACCTCGGTCGGAGAACAGCATGTCGCCGTTGCCCAGCAACGTCTCGGCGCCGGGCTGATCCAAGATGGTGCGGGAGTCAATTTTGGACGCCACCTGCAAGGCGATGCGGCTGGGGAAGTTGGCCTTGATGAGGCCCGTGATGACGT
>PMCR01000303.1 GCA_003155465.1 Myxococcales bacterium
ACCATCGAGAACCTGCCGCTCACCTACCGGCCGCGCCAGATCGAGTTCGCGCGGCTGAACCTGACCTACACCTTGATGAGCAAGCGCAAGCTGCTGCAGTTGGTCGAGGAGAAGCTGGTCTCGGGTTGGAACGATCCGCGCATGCCCAGCCTAAGCGGTCTGCGCCGGCGCGGCTACACCCCCGAGGCCATCCGCGCCTTTGCCGAGCGCATCGGCGTGGCCAAGAACGACAGCATCGTGGACATGGGCCTGCTGGAATTCGCGATTCGCGAGGATCTGGAGAAGCGCGCGCCGCGGGCCCTGGTGGTGCTGCGGCCGCTCAAAGTGGTCATCGACAACTACCCCGAGGGCCAGGTGGAGTGGTTCGAGGCAGCCAACCATCCCGACAATCCCGCGATGGGGACGCGCAAGATTCCTTTCTCCAAGGTGGTGTACATCGAGCGCGACGACTTCGCCGAAGTGCCGCCCAAGAAGTGGTTTCGGCTTTCGCCGGGCGCCGAGATTCGCCTGCGCTGGGCCTGCCTGATCAAGTGCGTGAGCGTGGTCAAGAATGCGGCGGGTGAAATTGTGGAAGTGCACTGCACTTGGGATCCAGGCTCGCGCGGGGGCGACGCGCCCGACGGCCGGCGGGTCAAGGGCACCTCGCACTGGGTTTCGGCCGCGCACGCCAAACCGGCGACTGTGCGCCTCTATGACCGCCTGTTTACCAAGCCCAATCCAGCCGAAGGCGGCGCCGATTTTCGCGCCTGCCTCAATTCCAATTCATTGCAGGTGGTGTCCGATGCCCAGATCGAGCCGGCCCTGGCCGAGGCCGCGCCCGATACCCGCTTTCAGTTCGAACGGCTCGGCTATTTCTGCGTGGACACGGTTGATTCCAAGCCTGGCCAGCCAGTCTTCAACCGCACCGTGCCCCTGCGCGATTCGTGGGCCAAGATGGCCGAGACCACTGCCCATCCGTCGAAGTAATTCGTGCTAGCGTTCACGCCTTGAAGGTGGACGCATGAAGACACTAACCATCGAAGGCGTTCGCGCGTTCAAGCGGCCATTGACAGCCCCTCTCGGCAGGCTCACGTTGCTTGTCGGGCAGAACAGCACGGGTGTCGTCTGCGATAACAGACGGACATAGCGTTCCAGAACGCTCTGAATGAATACAACCGGCGAAAGTTTCCTGCCACAGCCTGCTTCCCGCCACGTCCGGCTAGCCGAGGCGGTTTTCGTCGCAACCGCCTCGCTTCTGGTCGTTTCGATCTACCTCGCCTGCGCCTGGGACTTGATCGTCTACCCTTGGGATTGGAGCCCTGACGAAGGGCTGTACCTCGATTTTGCCCGCCGCCTGCTCGATGCACCCGGCAGTCTGTACAATGACCTCGGCGTACCGGTCCCGGCGATGTACGGGCCGCTCTACCCGGCACTGCTGGCGCCGATGGTTCGCCTGGCCCACCCGCTCGCAGCGGCACGCGCACTGAACCTGCTGTGCACTCTCTTGGGCGCGCTTGCGGTTGCGACCGTCGTTCGCCGTCGGGCTAGCTGGGTATGGGCGGCAGCGGTGGCGGCCTTGTACCTCTCCATCTTCGATATCGCGTCCTATTTCATGCTGGCGAGGATGGACAGTCCCCTGATTGCGCTTTGGCTGTGGTCCGCTGTCGTGCTTCTACCGCGCGAGTTGCGGGCCGGCGCGGACCAGCTTTCACGCGGGCGGATCGCAGGGGGAACGGCGCTTCTCCTCGCGGCCGCTTTGGTCAAACCCACGGCCGCGGTCCATGGCCTGCCGCTGGTTCTGGGATGGTTCTGGGTGGATCGTCGCGGTGCCTGGCGCCTGATCGCGGCGCTGGCCGTGTCGGGCCTGGCCACCATCGCACTCATGCAGGCTGCCACTGGGGGCGGGTTCGTGGACGCCATGCTGGGTTGGCGACTGCACGGCCGCGAGCCCGGCCTGCTGACCAAGATCCTCACCGATTTCTCGTTCCGCAGTTGGCCGGTCCTTTTGCTGGCGCTGGTGTCGGCTCTGGCGGCTGGCCTGGCCAAAGCCCGACCCCATCGAGAACCGGCCTGTCTCATGCTCGCCGGTGGACTGCTCATCCTGCCCATGGCTAGCAAAGCGGGAGCCCTTTGGAACTACCTGCTGCCCCTCTACGCAGCTCTGGCGGTCGCAGCCGGATGTTGGGCGGCGCGCGCGGTGGCAGCCAGAAACTGGCAGCCCGTGGTGCCGGCAGCGATTGCGGCGTTGTCCCTCGCGCTTGCCACCACACAGACCTTTCCTTTGCCCACGACATTCGACGAGGCCGCCGCACGGACCTTGTACGGATTCGTGCAAGACTTTCACCGCAAGATCGGCGGTCCGTTCTTGGCCAGCTCGCCTGACCTGGTCTACTTCCTGGTCGGAGAACAAACCGAGATCGAAGGAACCAGCTTCTCCCATCTCGTGGACAGTGGCGCACCCGGAGCCCTGGACGTACTCACCCGGCTGGAACAAGCTCGCTACACACTTGTGATCGAAACCTGGCCACTGCCCGAGCGGCCGGAGTGGAAGAGCGCCCTGCACCGGAACTACCGTCCCCTGGGCGCGTGTCGACTCGGTTCGTACTTCACCGGCTACGACTCGCGCCTATACGCCCGCCGCGGGCTGCCCGTGGAGTTCACGCCACCAGCCGGCGTCCGCTGCCTGACCGTGCCGTACGGTCACTAAGCCAGTTTGCCACCGCAAGAACCATTAGAATCATCAAAGACAACAACGTCAGCAGCGCCCCCACTCGAAAGCCCGGCGTTCTGAATTCCATCGCAATCCTGTGCTCACCGGGTTGCAGAGCCACAGCGCGCATAATGAGATTCGCCCTGAGGATGGGCACGGGTTGGCCGTCGAGAGTGGCGCTCCATCCCTTCTCATACTGTTCCACGAACACCGCCAGCGCCGGTGTCTGAACCTGACAGATCGCCTGCAGGCGATTGTGGGCATAGGATTCCAGCGCGCAGGTGCCCGGAGGTGAATCGGCCGAACCGAGCAGCGGCTGAGCACCCGAATCAGGGGCGAGCCAGGCCGCGCTGCCGGCAATGATGGCTGGGTCAAGGATCCGGCGCAACACCACCGCATCGTCAGCGACCTGGGCCTGCCCGACCACAAAGACCCGCGGCAGAGTGCCTGGTACACGGTAGAGCCGCGTGCCCGGCAAGGGATCGAGCATGGGCTCGATTCCCGTGCGCTTCTCTTTGGGGTCCCGCGGATCGTCCACGGGCAGAAGGGCGTAGCGCGCCCCGAGCAAGCGCAGCACCGACTGTCCCTCGGCCAACCTGGATTCCCAGATGCGATCGAGCGCCGCCGGTATGGCTGCATCGTACCCGGGCAAAGTGGCAATGCCCCAGGTATTGGCGGTATTGGTAATGAAGGTTTGCATCAGCCGCAGTTCGCCCAATTCGGGCGGAAGTGCCGGGGCAAAGCCGCCCACGTTCTTCAACAAATTGTTGGCGCGGTAAAGTCGCGGCGGCTCGCCGTGGCCGGGGCTGTCCGCCAGCACTGCCCGCGCCGCTGGGGCCGACGCGGCTGCAAGCCTGCGGGAAGCGAAAGCCTGTAGCGGCCAAGTGGCCGCCGCCAGGTCGAGGCCCACAACCAAGACGACCAAGACTGGGGCAAGCCGCAGCCGTCGAGCCGCAAGCACCTGCACCGCCAACACGCCGGCCACAGCCAGACCACCGGCAAGAGCGCCCCAGGTGACCTGCGCGGCCCAACCCACCGGAAAGATGAAGCGTGCGAAAATGGCAAGCACAAGCAACAGACCAAGCAAGACGGCCACCCGCCGCCACGGCTGACGCTCGGCCGCGAGTATCCGCGCCGTGCCCAAAGCGGCCAGCAAGGCCAGCCAGCCGACCAGCGCGACCGTGTACTTCTCCGGGAAGCGCATGTGGGCAAAGGGAAACACCACCAACCGGAAGACGGCGTGCACAGGCAGGTATTTGCCCAGCGCCAGCATGACCGCGCCTGCGCCAAGGACGCCCAGCACAGAAGCCAGATAGCGCCGCCGGCCAAACGCGGCCAACGCCAGGGCGACCACGCTCGCGCCCATGTAGAGGCTGTGCGACAGCGGGATGCCGTCGAGGCCGGGCTCCGCGATCCATTGCGCCGCGGGCTGGAAACCGCCGCTGTTGCCCATGCTGTCAGGAGCAACGAATTCCACCAATCGGGCGGGAGGAAGCGAGCAACCCTCGGCGGCGGCCCGAGAAAGCGGAGCGGCCCGTTCGGTCGAGCCCTTGAGCGCGTTCGCCGGCACGAGTGTGATCGCACCGACCCCCGCGGCCAGCGCGGGAGCGAGGACAAAGACACCCAGCCAGCGAGCACGGAGGCGCACGCGCGCCGGATCCCGACCGCGCTCCGACACCTCTGCCGCGGCCGCCGTTGCCAGCCCAAAGCCCACACCCATCATGGCCACGAAGACTTCGCCGACCAGCAGCCCAAACATGGTCGGCAGCGCCGCCTTGACCACGCCCATGGGCCACCGACGACGGCCCAAGCGCAGGCTATCGAGCAGCGCGAGATGGCCGACTGCTGCCCAAGGCACCCACGCGCCCGCGACCATGCGCAGCCCCGCTGTCCACTGGCTGGTGTTATAGCCCGCGAGGGACCAGGCCAAGGCTGCCACGCAAGCCGCGACCGGCGATCCAACCAGTCGTCGTGCCAGAAAAAACATCCCCACTCCACCCCACACCAGGTGAGCAAAATCCAGCCAGGTCAGCAGGCTGGCCACCCAGTCCGCTGGCACGACCAGGGCGAGCCAATTGGGCGGATAGAAGACGCCGTAGAGCGGATTGGCGAAAATGGCAAAGCCAATTCCCTGAAAAGGGTTCCAGCCAGGCAATTCGCCGCGCAACAGCGAATCGCGCACGAGCCAGCGCGCCGGGAACATCCAGTGAGCTACGTCGCTGCCAAAGACAATGCGCCCCAAGAAGATTGGAAAATGGACCACACACAAGATGGCCACAGTCACCAGCAGCAAGCGCCACGCCGGCACCGTGGAATGGCAGTTGTTCGAAGACTTGTCCGAATCGGGCCCAGCCGCCGCGCTCACGATGACCTCCGCCCGCGCCGGCGCGCGAAGGCCAAGCCCAGCAAGGCCAGCACTGAAGAGAGAGTTAGAACCATGCTCGCCAGCAAGCCTGGCGGGTTGTACTCCATCACGATGTGGTGGGCACCCGGCGCGAGCGCGAGCGCCCGCATGTCCAGGTTCGCGCGCAGGACCGGCGCTGGCCTGCCGTCCACCGTCGCACTCCATCCCTGGTCGTACTGTTCGTTGAACACTGCCAGGGCTGGTTGCCCACCAGTACAGTGGGCCTCTAGTCGTCGATTGCTAAACAATTCTATTCGGCAATTGCCGGCCCGCTGTGGTGGCGCAAGCACTTCGCGCGCGTTTGCATCGGGCGCCAGCCACACGCTTTCCCCCGCCACCACGACCGGCTCGTATAAGCGGGACAGCGCTATTGGGTCGGACAGAACCTCGGCGTGGGCAGCCAGGAACACGCGCGGCAGGCTGTCCGCCACGCGATAGAGGCGCGCGCCGGGCAAGGGGTCGAAAAGCGGCTGCAACCCAGCGCGCGGCTCGGCCGGCTCGCGTGGATCGCGCACCGGCAGCACGGCGTAGTCCACCCCGAAAAGCCGCAGGGCCGCCAGCCGATCAGCCTGGCCCGCGTCCCAAGCACGCACCTGGCGATGGGGAATGGCGGCATCATAGCCCGGCACCATGGCGATGCCCCACGCATTGGGCGTGTTGGTGACCAAAGTCTGCAGCAGGCGGGCTTCGCCCTGCGCGTGGCTCGCTGCCTTGGTCCACGCCATCACGGTGTTGGTCACTGCCTCCGAGCGAAACAGTCGGGCCGGCTCGGCATGACCCGCATGATCGGCGAGAACCATCTGCGCAGCCCGCGGTTTGTCGACCGCCAGTGCGCGCGGCACAAAACCCTGCAGGGGCCAGCAGGCTGCCGCAAGATCCAGCGCCACCGCGGTCACGAGCAACGCGGGCGTGAAGCGCGAACCGCGCGCCGCCAGGATCTGGACCCCAAGCACGGCGAGCACGGCCAAAGCCCCATGGCGCAGTCCATGCACCATGTATCCGGACCAGGGGAACGGGAAGATGAAGGGCGACGCGATCCCGAACCCGACGATCAAGGCGAGCAGGATCGCGGTCCGGCGCCAGGGTTGCGCCGGTCCCGACAGGATGCGCCGAGCGCCTTCCCCGGCCAAGAGAGCAAGCCCGAGCACGGCCAAGATCGTGTATTTCTCAGGCGAGCGCATGAAAGAAAGGGGGAACACTATGCGCCGGAAGACGGCGTGCACGGGCAGGTGCCTGCCCATGGCAACCAGCAGTGCAAAGCCGCTCAGCCCGGCCAGAACGAAGACCAGGGGACGTCGGCGACGAAACCCAGCCAACGCCAAAGCCAGCACGCTGGCGCCCACGTACACGCCATACGAAAGTGGCAAGCCATCGGCGCTCGCCTCGCCCACCCATTTGCTGGCAGGGTAGTCGCCGTAGGCATCACCCATGCATCCGGGGGCCGCGAACTCGATGAGACGCAGGGGGTGCAGCGAATGTACCTCGGCCTCCGCACGCGCGAGCGGCGCCGCCCGCGTGCTCGCTGACATGAGCGCACGCGCCGGAAGCAACACCACAGCCCCCACGCCGCCCGCGAGCAGCAGGGCCAGCGCGACCGCAGCAGCCCAGCGACGGGAGAAGCGCGGCAACCCAGGGTCGGCGCGCCGTTCTAGCACCTGCGCGGCCGCCAGCAACGCCAGGGCGAAACCGACCCCCATCATGGCCAGAAACAGTTCGCCCATCAGAAGGGCGAAGGCCGTGGGCAGAGCGGTCTTCACTACACCCAGTCGCCAGCGAGCGCTCCCGGCGCGCAAACTGTCGAGCAGCGCCAGATGCCCGACGGCTACCCAGGGAATCCACGCGGCCGCGTGCAGACGCAGGCCCGCTGTCCACTGCGATGTCACGTAGCCCGACAGTGCCCAGGCCAGCGCCGCGATGCCCGCCGACACGGGCGTGGCCCGGAACCGCCTGGCCAGCCAGAACACGCCCGCACTGCCCCACAGAAGATGCGCGAAGTCCTGCCAGGTGACCATCGCAGCAACCCAGTTGGGGCCGACCAGTAGAAACAGCCAATTGGGCGGGTAGAAGACGCCGTAGAGTGGCTCGGCCAGGACGGCAAAGCCCAGCCCTTCAAGAGGATTCCATGCAGGCAGCTCGGCACGCAGCAGGGACTCGCGCAGGAAAACGCGAGCAGGGAAAATCCAGTGCGCGATGTCGCGAAAGAAGACGATCCGCCCGAAGAAGATCGGCAGGTACACCACGCCCAGCGCCAGCCCAACCCAGAGGAGGGCGCGCCACGCCGAGGCCAAATCCTTGTCTCGATGGTCAGAAGATGGATCCGCGTTCACGATCGTCTCGCCATCGCCATCATACCGCCGACGCAGCTCCCGCGGTCGGGGATCTCGTCCATCAACCCAGCCAGCGCGTGACCATGGCATCCACGAGACCAGCAACCCGACTGCTGGCTTCATGCCGATCCGTGCCCCGCGCGAGCAGAAGGTCGTATTCAGTTTCAGCGTGACGGATATGGGCGGCCAGCACGGGGTGGCGAACGAATGCCTGTTATGCCGAGCGCGGCATAGGAGGCATTATGCCGAGTCCCCGGTTATGCCGAGTGAGTCTTTCGATCTCGCTCAATCACCGGCAACTTCTGCGGCAGATGGGCTTGCAGACTCGGCATAACCAGGGCGTCGTCGTCTCTTTCTGGCCACTGGGCCGAAGGAGGACATATGCCCTGGATACACGACGAGTTTCTGGAATGGCAACGACTGCGTGCTGGACCCTTGGGTCCGCAACTGGACACGTTTGCGGAGATGCTCACGCAGAAGGGATATTCGCCCGCGACCGTGGTGCTGAAGGTGCGAGTGGTGGCGAAGTTCGGGCACTGGCTTGGGCGGCGAGGCCTCGCTGTCGGCGAGGTCGACGAGCAGGCCGTCGCCGGATTCGTGCAACGCCATCGCTGTGCACCCGGGCGTGGCGACGCGGCGACGCTGCGTGATCTGCTCGAACAGGTCCGTTCAGCCGGACTGGCCCCGCCGCCTCCAACTAAGGTCGACGACACAACGATCGGCCGTATTGTGCGNNGGGGAGACACACCTCGAGGCACTGGGGCCCCATGATGCGGGCGAGTTCCTGGTCCGCCATGCCCATGCGGTCCATCCGTCGAGAGCGAGGCTTATGGTAACCGCACTGCGCGGATTTCTGCGGTGGGTGCACCTGCGGGGACACGTGGCCGCTGACCTCGCCGCCGCAGTGCCCCCGGTCGCCTACTGGCGCCTCGCAACGGTACCGAAATCGATCCCAGCGCGAGACGTCGAGCATCTTTTGCGCCGCTGTCGACGAAGAGACTCCGAAGCCGGTCTGCGCGACCACGCGGTATTGATGCTGATGGCACGACTCGGCCTCCGCGGTGGAGAGGTCGTGGGGCTGGATCTGGCAGACTTCGACTGGGGCGCCGGCACGATGCGGGTCCGCGGCAAGGGCGGGCGGCAGGACATTCTTCCGTTGCCGGCCGATGCCGGCGAGGCCGTCGCCCGGTACTTGCGCCATGGCCGTCCAGCATGCTCGTGTCGGAAAGTCTTCGTCCGCGCGAGGGCGCCACGGCCTGGCTTCGCAAACACGGGCGCGGTCTGTACAATCGTGAAGCGGGCACTGGAACGCGCCGGACTGGACCCACCACGCAAGGGCGGGCACATTCTCCGCCACGCGCTTGCCTGCTCCATGCTGCGTCGAGGAGCGACCCTCACCGAAATCGGGCAGGTCCTGCGACACCGTCACGCCGACACGACGACGATCTACGCGAAGGTGGACATCGAGGCGCTACGTTCGCTCGCGCCCNNTGCTGCAGTTCGTGTCCTTCATGGAGCAGCGGGAGGCGCGGTTCATTACCAACGATCTGGTCGTCGAGTGGGCCGTGCTGCCGAGCAAGGCCCAGCCCGGGTATTGGGCCAGCCGTGTCTCGGCGGTCCGGCTCTTCGCGCAATATCGGCGCGCCACCGACCCTCGTACCGAAGTCCCTGCCCTCGGACTCCTCCGGGTTCGATACCAGCGCAAGCGACCCTACCTTTACACCGAGGACGAGATCGCGCGGCTGATGTGTGCGGCGGCACGGCTTGCATCACCGACCGGGCTTTGTGCGCAGACCTACGTCACGTTGCTCGGCCTGCTCACCGTGGCCGGCCTGAGAATCAGCGAGGCGATCGCCCTCGACCGCGAGGATGTCGATCTCCAGGAAGGGATCTTGACGATCCGCCGGACCAAGTTCGGGAAGACCCGACTGGTGCCCGTTCATCGAACGACGACGCTGGCGCTTCGCCGGTACACACGGTTCCGAGATCGCGTTCACCCCAGACCTCGGACGAGCAGCTTCCTCGTTGACGAGGCAGGTGCACGGCTGGTGAAGAACACCGCAGAAGACATCTTCGTCCGTCTATCTCGCCGGATCGGGCTTCGTGGCCCGGAAGGTCGTCACGGTCAGGGCCCGCGTTTGCACGACCTTCGTCATCGCTGGGCCGTGGACACCTTGCTCCGCTGGTACCGGGCGGGCGTCGACGTAGAGCGACACCTGCCGGAACTGTCGACCTACCTCGGGCACACTCACGTCAGCGACACCTACTGGTACCTGACTGCCGTGCCGGAGTTGATGAGCCTCGCTATGTCGCTCCTGGAGCGAGACAGGCCGTCGCCGTGAAGCCCTCCCCTGGATTCCCTGCGTTGCTCGAGTCCTTCTTCGTGGACCATCTCCTGCGCCAACGCCGGGCAAGCCCGTATACGGTGCAGAGCTATCGCGACACCTTCCGCTTGCTGCTGGCCTTCACGCAGCAGCACCTGAAGAAGGCGCCATCGGCGCTCGCACTGGACGACCTCGATTCGCCGACGATCGGCGCGTTCCTGGACCACCTCGAGAAGGACCGCGGCAATTCTCCGCGCACACGAAACGCGAGGCTCGCGGCGATCCACTCCTTCTTCCAGTACGCCGCCCTCCAGGCGCCCGATCACAGCGGAGTCATCCAGCGGGTCCTGGCGATGCAGGGCAAGAAGTACGATCGATCGCTCGTCCACTTCCTGTCCCGGCCCGAGATCGACTCGCTCCTCGAAGCTCCCGACAGAACCACATGGTCCGGCAGGCGTGATCGCGCCATGCTCCTCGTGGCCGTGCAGACCGGACTACGCGTCTCTGAGTTGGTCGGGCTCCGCGTCCAGGACGTGGTCCTCGGAATCGGTGCGCACGTCCACTGCGTCGGCAAGGGCCGCAAGGAACGCTGCACGCCCCTCCGCAAAGAGGCCATCGCGGTCCTCCGAGCGTGGCTGCGCGAACGCGCTGCTACCCCGACCGAGCCCCTCTTCCCCAACGCGCGGGGCGGTATCCTCAGTCGCGACGGCGTCGAGTACCTGCTCGCGAAGCATGTGCAGGCTGCCCGGATCCGATGTCCGTCGCTCAGGGAGAAGCGCGTGTCTCCGCATGTGCTACGCCACTCGACGGCGATGGACCTACTTCAAGCCGGCGTCGACAGCTCCGTGATCGCGCTCTGGCTTGGTCATGAGTCGGTCGAGACCACGCAGATTTACTTCGCCGCCAGCCTTCAGCTCAAAGAGCAGGCGCTCGCCAAAATGGCGCCCACGGCCGCGCGACCTACTCGCTTCCGCCCCGATGACAAGCTCCTGGCCTTCCTGCAGAGCCTCTGATTATGCCGAGTAGGGTACGTCGGCGAGCCCGAAATCCCCGCGATTCCTGTATGCGATGGCGGACAACTCGGCATAACCGGGGACTCGGCATAATGCCTGAGTGTATGGGGCGTAGCCGGTTTGGGAATGCCGGCGGCGCGCGCAGCGGCGCGGACTTCGCGCTGGACCACACTCGGTTAGAAAACGACCCCACCCACGCTTGTCGCAGCCAACGTTCCGCAGGCGGCACCGATGTCGCGGCCACCGGCATAGCGGCGGGATACTGGAATGTGGTGGGCCAGCAGCTCGTCGCGGAATTCCCGCACTTCGTCGTTTGTGGGCGGCTGGTAGCGGCCCGAATCGTCGTTGACGTCGATGAGCGTGACCTTGGCGCGCAGGCCGGCCAGCAACTCCACCAGCCGACCGGCATGCTCGCGTGCCATGTTCACGCCGGAGATCCCGACGTAGGCGAAGGTCACCCGGCTGTGGCAGCAGGCGGCGTATTCGCGCACGGCTGCCATCACGTCGTGGAGCGGCCAGCGCTTCTCCGCCGGCATGAGCGGCAAGCGCGTCTCGCCGGTGGCCGCGGCCAGTGAAATGATTAGACGAAAGTGATGTCCCTCGGTGGCAAAGCGCTGGATGGCAGGGGCCACACCCACTGTTGAAATGGAAATGGATTCACCTGCGATGGCCGGACCCGCCGGGTGCGACAGGATCTGCGCCGCGCGTATCACATTGTCGTAGTTGAGCAGGGGCTCGCCCATGCCGAGGAACAACACGCCACACACCGGGTGATCCGCCTCGGCGCGCATGGCCCGCACCTGGGCCAACATCTCCCACACCGCCAGGTTGCGCACGCCGGCGGCGGGTCGCAGCCGGCCGGTGGCGCAGAAGTCGCACGCCAGGGCGCAGCCCAACTGCGAGCTGATGCACAGGGTATATTTCGACGTGGGCAGCGCTACCAAGCCGGTTGCCTCGCCACGTTGACGGCGCTGTTTGAGCGCCCGCGCGTCGCCCGGATCAGGCAGCGGGATGCGCACCGACTCGATCAAGCCGCCGTCAGGCAGGCGAAAGAGGTATTTCACGAAGCCGTCCACGGCCCGCCTTCGTTCCACTGTTTCCAGCTCGGGGAAATTCGCGTCCGCGGCCAGGGCCCGACGGATTGTGGCGGAGAGCCAATCCCATCGGTCGACGCTGGCCACGCCATCCCGCTGCACGGCCGCAAAAACCCGCGCGGCCTTGGCGGCATCGACGCCATAGCCGCCGAGCGCCGCTTCCATGCCAGCCAGGTCAAGGTCGCGCAGGTTGACAGACATCGACCCGATGAACGAACCGTTCACTCACCGCACAGTGGGTGTGCGATCGCGCGCGTGCAGAAGGTCGAGCGACGGCGCCTCGTTCTCGACCACGTAGCCGAACTGCCGCCTGAACTCCTCGGCCGACAGCCTCGGGTTGCACACCCCGCCGAATTTGGCCAACACGGCCGGGTCATCGAAATCGTCGCGCCGCAGCCGGATCATGTAGCGCCGGGCGATGGCATAGCGGGTGGAGCGCGTGTCCACCATGCGCAGGCGCGTGCGCCCCGTCCCGGGATCCAGCATCTGGGCAAATGGGATGGGCACGAAGTTGCCCGCCTGCAAGGACACCATGGCCGCGTTGCCGCCCGAGAAAAGGAACTTGGCCGCGCAGTAGCCCAGATCGCGCGTGTACTCCATGTCGAAAGGAATGGGATCCGCGCAGCGCAGTTCGTAGCCGATGTCTTTGGACACGAAGGTCAGCTTGCTCACCCCCAGTTCCCTGAGTCGTTTGCTGGTGGCCTTCTTCAGCCCGTCGCCCAGGTTCAGCTCGGACAGGCGCATGTTGCCGGCGTCGTCGTACTCGATGGGCCCGAGCTTCTTCAGGTCTTCCTCGGGAACGCTCTCGGCCAGGCCCTCGGCCAGCACCGCCAAGCCATAGCGCCGTCCCTCGGCCAGACGCTTGATGACCGCGCCGGCCAGGATGTCGACCAGGGTCTTGAGCGTGGTCTTGCAACGCGGGAACTCCTCGGGGATCACGGTCATGGTGGCGCCAGCGGCCTTGCCCACGCCCAGGGCCAGGTG